>NZ_JBANBJ010000026.1:0-106222 GCF_059803515.1 Bradyrhizobium sp. UFLA05-125
TTTGCCTTCCCTGAACGATCACTCCGCCCGCGTGGAGATCAGCATCTTGCTTGAACGCAAGCGTGTTATTCTCTTTGGTAAAGATTTGATCGCAGGCCGAGGCGTCGATCGTCCAGGCTCCGTTCAGATCCGCAGCCTGTGTCGGGGCCGATTGCGTAACGAGAAGTACTAATAGCACCGAGGGATTGAAGGTTCTCATGAAACTCTCCGATTAAATGGTCAACTACCGGAGCCCGTTCGCGCGATTGGACGTAAAATCGTCGCTAAATCGATCTCTTCGACGCGGACACCGCGCGTCATCCCGAAAAAGTGGGACAGTGCCAGGACAATCATTTGTCGTGCGAACCACCGGTAAGGTTCAGGTGGCACCCACGTGCGGTTTGCAGAAGCTGGCTCGCCTTCAGAGAAAAGGGTTGCGCGGCTCCGCGAACGCTAGGTCGAGAGCTTATGCTTTTCAATGCCAGCACGGCGGCCGAGATCGCCCCCGCTTTCGACGAGGCAAACGAAAACATGTTGTAGGTCTGGCTTTTTGGCTCGAGGACTCGAGCCGAGTGTTGGGGTTGGCAGCGCTGGATGGCCGAACGTCGCCCTGTCGAAATCACCTTCGACGCCGAACAAGAAGTGTCCGGCCTGAAAATTGTAGCCCGCTTGAATGCCAGCAATAAACTCAGTGAGGCCACCGTAAAAATTGTTGCCGGGAACGTTCAGGTTGCCGCTGGTCCACGCGCCACCGAAATTTGCGCCGACATATGCCTGGCCGCAGAGACGGCCCAGCAGACGCTTCTATTTCGTGAACATTGGCCTTGAGGGCGCCGTTGGCGGCGTTGCCGCTGCAGGCGAAATATTGAACGTCAGCCAGAGGTTCCAGCCCGCGGGCCGACTGGCATTGGCGAATTCGCCGTAGGCCTTCAGGTTGAGATAGCCCTGCAGCTTGTCTGCGAGCGGAAAGATGTAACCAACCTGCGGTCCGATGCCCTGCACCCGCGACCGGAAGCAGCCGACGCGATCACCGGAGCCGCTGTCGCAGCCGATCTCCTGATAGAGATAACCCACCAGGCCGACCTGCCACTGCTTGGTCAGGAATTGCGACGCGCCCCAGTCGAGGTGCATGTCCACCCCGCTTTGGTATTGGGTGGCCGGGTTTTTGAAGTTGTATGTGAATCCGAGCACCGCCGAAAATTCGTGCCCGGTCTGTTGGTTCAAATAGGTGTAGCCGCCGCCGGCGTCGACCGCCCAATGCCCGATCCCTATGTTGGCAAGACGGGCTGAATCGTACATCCCGACCGGGACGTCCCCGGTGATGTAGGTCATATAGTTGTTAACACCGGCATTCCAGCGCAGCGCGAACTGTGGGTACACATCACCAAATCCCATAATCGAGCTGTTGATACTGTCGGAGCGCGAGAAAGGAAATGTGGTGCCGCCCGGACCCGTCACCGTTCCCGTGAGTGTTCCCGCCAGCGACGTGCTGTTGGCGCCGTAGGCTGCAAGAAAGCCGGCAGAGGCCTGACCGCCGAACACCGGCGTTTCGAAGGCGTAGTTCGCAATCAAAAAGCCAATATCCAGATTGGCATGGACGTTGGCGTTCGCGGTGGCCGTGACATTCGCCGGGATATTACCGATGGTGATCTCACGGGCCCGCGCCACGTCGCCAGCGGCGGAAACCGAGTCATGCCAATAGATGGTGGTCGCCGACCACCCCGGCGCCTGCTGGGGCACAGCCGCGAGACTGCCATAGAGGCCGGGCACCCAAAAGCTGACGCCGCCTTCGTCGGCGCGCGCCATTTGAGTGGGAAGCGACAGCAGAGCGGCAAACGATCCGATGCAGAAAAGACGCAGTGCTGACCTCGATCCAAGATCACACATTGTGTCAGTCCCCTAATTTTTCTAGGTCTTAATTCTCCCCAATCCCCCAAAATATGCCCACGACGCCAACATAGTCCGGCACGGGGGGGCTCCGTCTATGCCGAATCGGCAAGGCCTGCGGGCCTCCTGCTGTTTGTTCGAGACCGTGTCTCGGGTGTCACAGTTGCCGCGCACAACCCACTGCGGTTTTCCAACAGCGCCGCACGACCGTTGTAAAGGTCGAGAGGCCATGGTGCGAAGTGTTGTTGAATGAGGGCTGAGCAAGGCAGCTGCCAAGCGTGCAGTGACACTGCCGACGAAATCAGCGGGCGACAATTGTGGATCATTCTGGTGGGCGCGCCACCGCCTCCGTGGTGCTGGCCTATGTTTTGCTGCCGACCTAAGCGAACGGAACCACCACTCACGATGCCGCCTCCCATGATGATAGCCCTAAAGGATCAAGTCTGGCGGCATCAGCAGTGCAGTCAGCCAATAGTCACGTATCAATGGCTATTGTTTCAAACGTGCGCGGAGTTCGTCGGTTAGACGAGCCAGGTTGCGGTCGTTCGGCGCGAGATGGGAGAGGCGCTCGAGATAGTCGAGTGCGGTACCTAGATCTCCGGAGTCGCGGCTGAAGGTTGCCAGCGCCAACAGGGTATCGCGATCTTCGGGATGCCGGGCCAGGTTTTCCTTCAGAACCTTCATCGACTCATTGATGCGGCCCGATGAATGCAGCGCCACGGCATAAACATAGGCGTAGCGCGCCCGCTCAGGTTCCAGCTCGGTCGCGTCGCGGAATTCGCCGATTGCATCATCCGGTAACTTCTGTCGCGTCAGGGTGAGCCCGAGCGCATGGTGCAGTCCTGCGTCCCGGGGGGACGATACGATGGCTATCCTCAGCACGCTCGCTCCGTCGCCCTCACGGCCAAGTCGTCGGTACAAATCTGCGAGATTGATCGCCGCAGGCGCATATTGCGCGCTGAGGCGCAGTGCGCTCTTATATTCGCTCTCTGCGTCAGTGGTGAGTCCGCGACTGACGAAGAAGTTTCCGAGCGCTGAGCGAGCTTCAGGTCGATCAGCGTTGAAACGTTGCGCGGCGATGAACTCGGCTGTTGCCGTCTCGTAAGCCGCACGATCGGAGATGGGCTGGTTGGCAGCGGGCACCGCAGCCAGCACCGACACTGCTCTGATACGAACGCTAAGGCTTGAATCGGAGAGCAGGGGTGAGACCAGGGGCCAGAGCCGGTCGCCTGGAAGGCCGTCGAGCATCTCGAGGGCACCAATCCGAACCATCGGATCAGGATCGGCCAAGCCCTTGCGGGCAAGCTCGATATTAGCGGGCGAGACCCGGGATCGAAGTTCGCTCAGAGCGCTCGCTCGCGCGATCGCCGGCATTGTGGGGCTAGCTGCAACGACGGCCAGCAGAGCGGCCGCGTCGCTACGATCAGCCCAAGAAGCCTGGAAAGCCTCAGCGTAATTCTGGAAACCTTTTCGGACCGGCCCGTGCCAGCGCTCGACTGCATCGGTCGCCCATTGTGCGGATTTGTCGACGTGACAATTGTTGCAGGCGTTCGGCGTGCCAAGTTTCACGGAAAGATCCGGCCTGGGAATTCGAAGGCTGTGATCATGCCGCTTGTCAACCACCATATAGGTGCTGACCGGCATATGGCAGGACGCACAAGTGACTTTTGGTGTCACGTCACTGTGGTGGGTATGGGATGCAACCTCATAGCTGTCTGAAGCGTGGCACTGCAAGCACAGGCCATCGTCGGACGCGCGCAATTTGGCGGCGTGCGGCTCGTGGCAATCGCTGCAAGTGACGCCTGCTGCAAACATCTTGCTCTGCTTGAACGAGCCGTAGTTGTAGACTTCGTCGAGCATCTGCCCGTCGGCGTGATAGAGGCCGCGGGCCAGATTGGAGACCTGGTGCGTGTCGGACAACGGCCGCCCAGGTGTCCAGTCCTCGGAAAATTGTGCTCGTCGCGCATGACACAAGCCGCAGGTCTCGACTTCCCGGCGTATCGCAGCAGGGGAGAGGTTGCGTTGCGGATTGCCGGTCTTGGGATCGCGGTTCCAAATCACGCCGTCCCGCTCGTCGAGAAACACGGCAAGGCCCTTCAGAGGGTCGTTATCCCGTCCGAATGGCCACCAGCTCCGCTGACTGTATGCCCAGTTGACGTGTCGCGAGCCCTTGCCGTGGCACGCCTCGCAGCCGACGCTGATCTCCGCCCAGTTGGTGTGGAAACGGTCGTTGGCCACGTCGTAGTTCTTTTGCACACCCGTCGAATGGCACTCGGCGCACATGAAATTCCAGTTTTGATTGAGCTTGGTCCAATGCAACACGTCGTCGTGCTTGATCGCTTCATTTGGATAGAGATGAAACCAGCGCTGGCCGCCCTGGTCCTTCGGCCGGTTGTCCCAGGCGATTGAAAGCGCCTGTATTCGGCCATCCGGAAATTCGATCAGATATTGCTGGAGGGGGGCGATTCCGAAGGTATATTTCGCCTCGAAGGTCGCAAGCTTGCCGTCGGCGCCGTCGGTTTCGACGAAGAATTTGTTCCCCGTTTTGAAGAAGCGGGAATGGACGCCGTAGTAATCAAAACTCGCATCGTTGAAGTCGCCGAGCACGGAGGCGGCACTGGCGTGCTGCATGGCGTGCCGGTGCTGGGACCCGGCCCACAACGTAGCTTCAGTCTTGTGACATGCGCCGCAGGCTTCGCTGCCGACGAAGGCGGGAGCAGTGGCCGCACTCGTGCGATGTAGTGTCTCGGGCAAGCCGGCTCTTTCCTCGCGGAGGAGGTAGATGCCCAGGCTACCTATCGCGATCGCTGCAATTGACGCAAACACTGCGATCCGCAGCTTCAATGTCCGAGAGCGATCGGGGGGAGCGCTGACAGCTTCGTTCCGAGCGTCCGCGGCTGGCCTCGATGGGGCGGCGCGCTTTGACAGCGCGTCGCTGTTGCCGGTTCGTCCCTTCTTGCGCGCCACTGGCCCTACTCGCTAGACGCCGACCCCTTTTAAAAGGGAGATTGATCAAAGGATTTGGTGCGGGCTATGCAAATTCGGCAATTCCGAGCATTCCGGTCAGAAGTCTCCATGTCCTGCGGTGCCGAGGTGAATATGACGCGTGCCAAGCGATCCTCGTCTCACCACCCGTCGCCATAACCTTGATAGCAGCCGTTCACCCAGCCGTAGCCGTCCCAAAATAGACATTGGTCATAACCCGTATACGAATAGTCCCAGGTTCCGGCAGCGATACCCGCACCGACGCCGGCTGCAACAGGCCAGCCCCATCCGCCCCCACGCCAGCCCGGCCGCCATCCAGCCCAGCCGCCGCCCCAACCCGGGCGGCCCCAGCCTGGTCGCGCTACGACAGCGCCTCCTCGAAAGCCGCCAACAGCCATGGCGCTGGCTCCCCGCATAGCCAGCGCCCCTAAATCCGCCGCCGAAACCTCCTCCCGCAAAGCCTCCGCCATGAAACCCGCCTCCGCCATGGAACCCGCCGCCGCCAAAGCCTCCTCTCGCTGCTGCAGGATCTGGAGCCAGCGCCAGCATTGATGCAACGATCGCCGTACCGCTTAAGATTGCCAATCTGCTGTTGCGCATTGCATGCCTCCGTTTGGTTTCGGGAATCGCCAGCCGAGACGGTGTGATCCGCCATGTTCACGTGCATTTACACGAGGCCGGTGCTCGACACGCGATGATCGGCGCTATCGAACTTTGCTGTTTCTCTTCCATTGATGGAGGTCGCCAAGTTTGGCGGAAGCGCGCTGAGCACGCTATGCAGTTTCGCCTGGTAGAGACTGATCGACGCGCGCGACGATTGCATCACGGAAACAGACGCATTGGACTAGCGGTGACGAGAGCTGATTTGATCCTGATTATCAGTCATCTCGGTTCTTTGCTCGGCGTTGTTGATCGAGTTGGGGTTCAATCGCACAGCCCTTCATCCTTGAGCATGTGGGGAGCAAAGCGCTTTAAGACCACTCGCAGGGCAACCCTAACGTGACTTCGGCGGTTGGACGGCGCGCGAGTTTTGAAGTTTGTGCTCGGCTCGTGGCGGTTCGCTAGGCGCGGCCCCGGCGCGATGCAGGGAGCGCTATTTCAGTTGCTCCACCTTCGCTGCCATGTCGGGGTAGCGACTAATCCTGTACGTGGCGTTGCTGCATTGCAAAACCCAAACCTCGTAGTCCGGCTTTGATCGCTTCGCGTCTCGTATCGCGCGCTTGGGTTGTTCGCACGCAACGCCTTGAGTCCGGATCTGTGCCGCCAGCATGTCCTTGACTGTATTTCCAGCGGCCCATGCGACTGGTCCGAAAGGTCCACCGCCTTGAGGTATGCCATCGACGATCAAAAGGATTGCAATCAGGAAATGCCGACGCGCCATCATCTCAAGTCCTTGTTTCGGGACGGCTTCTGCTAAACATCCGGGTCGAAGGTTGGCCGAAACTCCCTGTTCGAGCTATGCATGTTCGGCAAGATTTCTTGATCTCGGTGTGTCAGGCTGATGTCTAAGAAAATGCGGGTACTGCGGACCCAAAACTTCACCACACCGGCGGCCGAACGGTTGGCTCAACACCTGCGGAAGAAGGAAGACCGGGAGCGGGCGGTTGCGGCTGGCCGGCAGGCGGCAGCAGTTCTCCCCAGTTTGTCCGTGCCCGCATCTGCTCGCGCGTCGCGGCGGTGACGAAATAGCTGTCTTCCCGGATCTGCCATCCACCCCCAAGCGCCCGATAGATGGCGGTCGCACCGAGTGCGACATTGGCCGAGGCTGTCGCCACATTGCTCTCCGCCTGAAACAGATTCTGCTCGGCAGTCAGAACGGTCGTGAAATCTGTCGCCCCTTGCTCGTACTGTACCGTCCCAATTCGCAAGGCGCCGCACGCAGCTTTCGGCGCTCCTGCGAGGCGGCCGGGCAATTGCCCCAAGCTGACAATTCCAATCACTGCCACCGCGATGAGAACGGCAAACACCGTAAATGCATCCAAGACGCCAAACATGGCGTTTAGCGTCGGACCACCTTCTCGCGCGACACGGTCACAAGCTGACGAACACCGTTGCCTTTCCTCCGCGGGCGGGGAGGGCGGTTCGGAACGACATGAACAAGTCCCCTCGAAACGTCCTCGCGGAGGTTGCACTACTGCTCGAACGGGAACACTCGCTTCCAGTCGTTCTTCATGCTGATGACAGTCCAGCCGTCCTTCTTCGCCTCCTCGTAGAGTGCGGCCGTGAAAATGCCGACCTTGCTGTCTGGCAGACCTTGCGCCGGGCCGTAGGCGTACTCGCGGTCGGCATCGTCATGCAGCACCAGCATCGTTAGCCGCGCGCCGGCGCCGGCACCGGTCCACTCAAGCATTTCGCGATCACCCGTCGAGTTGCCGAACGCGGCATAGGGCCGACGGCCAATCATGAGGTGAATCCCCTCTGGCTTGCCTGCGTTGTCGTCGTTCAGGACGAGCTTGGGCTCCTTGGTCAGGAACGGTTTGCCGTCCTTGTCGTAGCCATATTTCGTTCCGCCCGCAGTCCCGACCACCTGCTCGGGCGGGATGCCATAGACTTGCTGGGCGTAGACGCGTACGAAGTCTTGCCCGCCGCCGGTCACGATATAGGTCTTGTAGCCGTTGTCGCGCAGCAATCGGAGTACTTCGAGCATCGGTTGATAAACGAGCTCGGTATAGGGGCGTTTCCAGCGCGAATGCCTCGCGGTTTCGATCCACCTCTTCGCTTCGGCGTTGAATTCGTCGACCGACATGCCGGTCAGCGTCGCAGCCAGGATTTCCTCGAGGTCCCGCAAGGAAAGCTTGGCGATCGCCTCCCGATCGCCCGACAGAACGGTCTTGAACGGTGCGACGTCCTTCAGCTCCGGCTTCCTTTCGACCACCCCCGGGACACGCTCCAGACAGTACAGCACTTGCGTGTACATGGGATGCTCGACCCAGAGCGTGCCGTCCTGGTCGAACACCGCAATGCGGTCATCCGGCGGCACGAAGTTCGAGTTGGCCTGATCAGTGGTGGTGCGCACGAAGTTGAGGATCGCCTGTTTCGCCGCGCCATCATTCCAGGAAGGCAATGGGCTTCCGGACGGGGTTGTCTGCGCCGATGCCGGAACCGTCAGGAGCGGTCCGGATAAGGCGGGCAACATCGTCAAGATCGAAACCAGAACGCGACGGTTCGTGCGATAGTGCAGGAGCGAGAGCAAGGCCACCTCCTAATTCGTCGATGGTGGAAGCCTCAGCTTCTCCATCGCCTGCTCGACCGAGAAGCTGCCGGGCCGCTGGCGCGGGGGGAATTCGCGGAAGCTTGCGATATGTTGCGCCACGATCGCCTGCGCCGGCACAAGCAGGAAGGCGTGTTCAATGAACCATCGCACGTAGTCGCCCGATTCGTGCTGCGACCGCTCGAAAGGATCGGATCGCAGGTTAAGCAATCTGGGTAACCTCAGCTGCTGCAGAGGCTCCGCCCAGACATCGAGACCGTGGGCACGCTGCTCCAAAAAAACAGCCTTCCACTGATCGTAGCGCAAGCCGGCCAGGTTGCCGTCGTCGGTCCAGTAGAAGAACTCGCGGCGCTTGTCCGCCCCCTTGCCGGCGAGGAGATCGCGCTGGTCGTATCCATCGAGGTGAACCTTGAAATTTCTGCCCGCCGCGTCATAGCCCTGCAACAGCTTGTTCTTGATATCGGGTTCGCCGGCTGCGGCGACCAGCGTGGTTGCCCAATCCTCGGCGGAAAAGATATCGTTGATCTCGCTGCGGGGAGAGACCAGTCCGGGCCAGCGTACCATCGCCGGCACGCGATAGCCGCCTTCCCAATTGGTGTTCTTCTCACCCCGAAAGGGGGTTGTGCCGCCGTCGGGCCAGGAGAATGTTTCGGCGCCGTTGTCGGTTGTGTAAATCACGATCGTGTTGTTGGCGATGCCGAGGTCATCGAGCTTCTTCAATAGCTGTCCGACCTGCCCGTCGTGCTCGACCATGCCATCCGGATAGAGGCCAAGCCCTGTCTTGTCTTGTGACTCAGGCTTGAGGCGGGTCCAGATGTGCATCCGGCTCGGATTGAACCAGACGAAGAACGGCTTCTTCTCGCGGTTGGCACGTTCGATGAAATCTGTCGAGGCTTTGAGGAACTCCTCGTCGACTGTTTCCATGCGCTTCTTGGTGAGTGGCCCGGTGTCTTCGCACTTTTGTTTGCCCCAGGGACCAAAGCGCGGATCGTCACCAGGCGCGTCGGTCGAGGTTGCGACACATTTCAGGACCCCGCGCGGACCGAACTGTGCCCTGAACGCTGGATTTTTCGGATAGTCTGTGTGCTCCGGTTCGTCCTCGGCATTGAGATGGTAGAGATTGCCGAAAAACTCATCGAAGCCGTGTACAGTCGGCAGGAATTCGTTGCGATCGCCGAGATGGTTTTTGCCGAATTGTCCGGTTGAATAGCCCTGGGGCTTCAGTAGTTCGGCAATTGTCGGATCCTTGTCGGATAATCCCTCCTTTGCCGCTGGCAGGCCAACCTTCAAAAGTCCCGTGCGCAGCGGGCTTTGTCCAGTAATGAATGCGGCGCGCCCCGCAGTGCAGGATTGCTGACCATAATAGTCGGTGAAGATCGCGCCCTCATTGGCGATACGATCGATGTTGGGCGTGCGATAGCCCATCTGTCCCCGGTTGTAGGCGCTGATGTTCCAGTACCCGATATCGTCGGCCATGATGACGAGGATATTAGGCTTCTGCGGCTGCTGTGCTGATGTCGGTGCAGCGATTGTCGTTGCAGCTGCGAGTACCGCGAGCAGCCCGAGAGCCGTGTTTTTCAGATTGTACATGATCAATCCTCCAAACTCGGCTCGGGACCGGCTCAGCTGATCTGCGAGCTCTGTTCGATCCGTGATCCAGTTCCGTGATCCAGTAGAGCTCGCATCACCCGTGTTGGAAAGCTTCGTCACTTCATCGGTGGCGGGCGGACGCCCCTGTGGGGCGCCCGCCCGTTCATATGACCCTTGCTTCATGCACCTAGTCACTCGCTGAACGGGAATTGGCCTTTTTGACCTCTTCCAGGACTCCGCTGAGGTTGTAGCTTTCAGGCGCCTGCAGTGGCGGGTACTTCTCGTACGTTGTCAGATGCTGCAGCCAAAGCTGTTGGCCGATAGGCAGGAGGTTCCAGTCGTACAGAAAAGCAGTCGTCGGGCCGCCGAGCGCTCCTCCGATGCTCAGGGCCGTCTTTTGGTCGATGCCGACCGCCTGCTCGAAGGGATCGCGTTTGATGTTCTGGACGAGCGTGAAGTGGAACGGGACGAGCGGCATGATCCAGCCGGCCGGCCCGGGCTGCGACATCGTGTAGTACATCTTCCAGTTCTTGTAGCGCACCGCCGACGGCGTCGCGCCCGAGAAATAGAAGAAGTGATCGCGGGCCGACTTTTCGGACTTGCCTTCGAGATAGTCGCGCTGGTCGAAGCCATCGAGGGTCGTCTTGACGATACCGGGGTACTTCCCTGCCTCGATCTGCTGCTTCAACTCGTCGCCCTTGGGGCCGCCGGCGATATCGACGAGCGTCGGCACCCAGTCCAGCGCGGCGAACAGTTGGTTCTTCACCGTGCCCGGCTTGATATGCCCTGGCCAGCGGATCACCATCGGGGCGCGGTAGCCGCCTTCCCAGGCCTCGCCCTTCTGGCCTTTGAACGGTGTCACGCCGCCGTCCGGGAAGGTGATCGCCTCGGCGCCGTTGTCGGTGGTGAACACGACGATCGTATTGTCGATCTGCCCCATGTCGTCAAGCTTCTTCAGGACAAGCCCGATGTTGTCATCGAGTTGCTTCATGCCAGCTTCTTGGAGTCCCCAATCCTTCCCGCCCTGCTCGCCCATCATGGCCTCGTACTTCGGCGGCAACACGGTCGTGACGTGCATGCGTGCCGGGTTGTACCAGACGAAGAAGGGTTTGTTGGTTTTCTTCGGGTCATTGCGATCAAGGAAGTCGATGACCTTGGTCGAGATCTCCTCGTCGACTGTCTTGGAGCGCTCCAGCGTCAGCGGTCCTTCGTCACTACACATTTGGTTCTTGCCAGTGCCGTCCGAGGATTTGCATGACAGCATATTGCGCGGAGGCGTCAAACAGACCGTAGTCTTGGCGTCCACCGCGCCAGGCACTTCCGGCACGCCGGGGATCGGCGTGTTTTTGCACGGCGGCGCAACGGTCTGCTGGAGCGGAGTCTTGTTGATGTCGGGAAAGCTCACCCCCTGCATCGCATCGAGGTGATAGAGGTAGCCCCAGTATTCCTGGAAGCCGTGCGCGGTCGGCAGAGCCTCGGTGTGGTCGCCGAGGTGGTTCTTGCCGAACTCACCCGTGTTGTAGCCGAGATCGAGCAGGAATTGGGCGAGCGCCGGCGTGCCGGGCCGCAGGTAGGACGGGCTCCCCGGGAGCTGCGGCGGGATCATGCCGGTGCGCAGCGGATACATGCCGGTGAAGAACGCGTTGCGACCGGAGGTGCAGCTCTGCATGGCGACGTAATCCACGAACATCGCGCCCTCATTTCCGATGCGATCGATGTTCGGTGTCTCGCCAACCATCAACCCGCGGTGATAGATGCTCGGCTGCATCCATCCGATGTCGTCGCCCATGATGAAGAGGATGTTGGGCTTTTGTCCCTGCTGGGCGGAGGCAGGAATGCTCGCTATTGTCGTGGTGGTACACAACACGGCAAGAGCGCCCCAGATTGTTCTGAACATGCTCATGGTTGCTTCCCTTGATATCGGCTGCCTAAGCCCGGGCCGCAGCCTTCGCCCACCTCCACCCGTCGACCGAGCCTTTGCTCCTTATCCATACGGGATCGTGCCCCGCGTTTTCGGTCGACGCTCTCGCGACTGGAAAATTCGCCGAAGTGCCGTGGTTGCGCTATGCGATTTCGGCAGCTCGCGCTTAACTTTGCGGAGCCTGTTGCAGTGTAGCCGAAGGTGATTCACCGAAGGTGATGCGATACGTCACCGCGAACCGCCCAAGCTCGAGGAACTGATGATTTCGGGCGACTTCCGACACGCTCGTTGTCGAAGGATCGGCACGTCGCAGCGCGGCGCGAGCCTTGTTCAATCGTCGCAATAAGAGATATCGCATGGGGCTTACGCCAAAAAATTCAGTGCAGCACATGCGCAGTGTTCGCTCTGGCACGCCGATCTCTGTACAAAGCGCGGACATGCTTAGCTTTTGGTCGATGCGTTTGCTTATCGCTTCTTCGAAACGAACGATCACCGCGCCGTGATGGAGTCTAGTCTTGGGATTGTCGCCCGTCCCGTTGGCGGCCAGGCAATTGATCGTCGCGTGAAGTAGTTCCCGCTCCAGCGCTCTTGCGGCCTCGGTAGTCAGTTTGCGCCTTTCCGCAAGGCGGCAGGCTTTCGCGAAAAGACGCTGGAATCTCAATGCCTCCGCCTGCGCCGGGCGGAGTATCTTGCTTGTGCGCGGCGGCGCAATCGTCCGACCCGTCAATGCCTTGCTGCAACTCTCAAGTAGCCTAGGCGATAGCGCCATCAAACCCCATTGGCATGCGCCGTTGGATTGTTGATGCGTGGGTTGGCCACGACCGTGCAAAACCACGTCGCCGCTACGCAAAGTAAATCCGTCGGATATGAGAGACTGCGCACCCACTGGAAACGATAGGAACGTTCGCTCCGGGGGTAGCGAGACATAGGCAATGCGCGGAAGGTTCTCGCAACATAGACAGATTTCCAGATCCTTCAATTTCAGCCGTGTCAGCCGTGCCTTGAAATCGCCGGCACCTGTTATCGTGAGATTGATAAATGCATCGGCGAATCCGGCTGAGTAACTATCGGGATCGCCAAAGGTGAGTGTGCAAGTCTCTGCCATGTGTCCCGTCCTGTTGGACCGGCGGACAATTGTTGCGACCAGTTGAATTATTGGTCTCACCGCACGCAGCAGTATCAGGCAACTGGCCGCCTTCGGCTATGCAGGTTCGGAAGCTCGGTCCGGTGGGTGGAATGTGACGAATATGCAATTCCGGCAAGCTGGCAGATGATCTCTCGTTAGGTGCTGCGCGCACGGGTACTTCCGTGATCGACAACACGCCCAGCCTCACACGTGATCGGACACGTGCTGGGCGGATAGGTTTCAGCCCGGCCGAAACAACGATATCCAGCCGCCCCAAGCTCGCTATGCATTTTCGGCACGAATTATTGGATCGTTTGGTTTGTCTTCAGATGAGTGGAGGTGCAAGCACAACGCCCGTGACAAATTTGAAGGAAGCAAGCAAAAAGAAGGCGCGAAACTGGTCGGAGATTAAAGCAAGAGTTGCAGCCATGTGCCGGGTTTATTGAGATGACGCGCGCTCCGCTGGTGTAACATTCGGTTTGCGCGCCATTGGCCCGCGCTGAGCAGCCGCATAAGCGGCCCCAGAATCCATTCTTCCTGGTCGTATCCCAGCGGGAGCGTCTGTGACAAAAGCGTGACAGTGAGGCGCGAAAAGTCCCGGATTCCGGAGAGCCCTTCTGGATAAGTCGATCTTTCCTATTGCCCCGTCGCAGAGTTCATCTTCCCCTCAGTCTGGGGAACGGGGGACATTGCGATGCATCGACGTACCGCTTGGCGGCTGCTTGTTCTTTTCATTGTTCTTGCAAGCACTCCGGTTAGTGCAGCGTGCATTGATCCCGCGCAGCTTGCACACTCGACCGTCAGCATCATGCGGTATTGGGATGACACGGAACGCGACGCGCATCCCAACGTGGCCGGCATCCGGGGCACTGGTTGGTTCCTGTCCCCGGCGACGATCGTCACCGCCGAACACGTCACCGGGGCGATGAAGCTCTCGACAGAGGATTGGAGGCCGCTCGAGATCAGGGACGAAGATGGCGCCCAGTTCATCGGGGCGCGCATCCAGCGCCTGGCGGGAGGTGCCGCAGAAAGACTGGCCGTGATCGAACTCCAACGGCCCGTTTCCACCGCGCGGAGCTTTGCGATCCGGACCAAGCCGCTCGTACCGGAAGAGCAGGTCATGACGTTCGCCTATCCGGCCGGCCGCCCGCACCTCGTAGAAGGGCGGTTCGTTCGATTGGGAGATGGTGGGAAGCTCGACAGCATGGCGCTCCTCGAAATTTATGAAGGCGAGAACCGCTTTGTCATCGATCACGGCGCTTCCGGAGCGCCGGTGGTCGATTGCGACGGCCGCGTCGCTGCGGTCATCAGCCATGTGTTCACGCAAACTTTGGTATGGGCGTCCCGCCAAATACGAATCTCTACAGCATGGGGAATGCCCAACGTCGCTTCTGTGCCCGCCCAGGCGCTCGATGAGGCGGCTCTCGCCGCTCCAGCGCTTGTTCCGCAGCAAGGGAAGGCGGACGATTGAGGCTGATCGCAGTCCGGTCCGACTACGGCATTTCCGGGGTCCCTGCATTTGGCTCAAGCGATCCGCAAGTGTGTGACTGCCAGCGATGCGGGACGATTGTGATGGACTTCCGGCTGCTCCGCGGGACGGCGCAGTGTATACGAGGGTGTTTCTCCGAACAGCAGATTGTAGGCACCCGAAAAACGCCCGAGTTCCCAAAAGCCGTGGTCAGTAACGATCTGCGTGACGGTCGCCTTCCACGGATCTGAACTCAGGAGCGCCCGCCGCACGAGGTGCATTCGGCGCAAGGTGAGATAGCGGATTGGGCCCATGCCGAGATGCTCTTCGCAGGAGGCGCGAAGCGATCGCTCGGCAACACCGATCGCCGCGCAAATTTCGGCGAGATAGAGCGGCCGGCTGGGATTTGCTTCCAAGAATTCTTCAAACCGCGCCACGATGGTCTCGTGGCGACGGCCCCCTGCGGTTGGCTCGACGGCAGCGCCTTCGGTGAGGCACCTTACCATGAGGTGAACGAGCTCATGCTCTAACGACCGAAGCACTTGCGGCAACTCAAGGATATGCGGATTATCATGGGCAAGCTGCCCGACGCTCTTATGCAACTTCAACAGTCGGACCGTCAGTGCAGAATGTGGGCGAACGACTTGCTTTTGCGGCGTTTTCGGAAACTCACGGCCGACTATCGTCTCAGCAGCAGCATCCAGATCATCAATCGGAAGAGACATTGCTCCGTAGTGAAGGTTAGCGTCGGATCGTTGATGTACGACGTCGGACCGGTTCACTACGATGTCGCCGGGCAAAATCTCGAGGCCACAGTGCAGGAATCGTGACGAACCGGGTTCGGAAAGAAAGCCGATCGATCTACGCCCGGGCTTGACCGCGACAGTATTGACCTGAGGAAGGGACACATGAATCCGATGAACCAGGAGCCTGTTCATACCGATCTGTGTGATCTCGGCATGGAAACGTCCCCTCACGGTCGGGATCAGTTCGAGTTGTGCAGACCGAATGACTGCGGAGCACGTCGACGGTTCGGTAAAATTAAATACTCTACTCCACGCCACTGCTATTCTCCCCTGAAAAAACAGAGGCTGTTATCTGTCGGACAAGACGCGCGCCAGCATCCGTGGAATCGGCTTCGGATCGCAAAAGCAGAGCAGGGTGGTCGCGGCGACACCCAAATGGGGGTTGTATTGTAGCCCTTCATACTTGTGATGCGTGCACCACTGTTGACATAAATCAATGCGGGAATTGTGACATGAACGGCGAGTTGCTGCGCAACGCAGTTAGCTCAACATCTTATGGGCGTTCGCGGCGTCTCAAACGGAAATCGCTTCGTGTCGACGACGCTCCAAGTGTTCCTAGCTGCGAGGTCGAACGCGACATCGAGCCGGCCTCCCACGGTTCAAGGCGCATGATGCCGATGCGGGCGAATATCGTCGGGCCGCCTCGCTCTGCGACCAGAAACAGCGCCTCCATGGCGGCCTGACATTCTGGCCGATCATGCACCGCCTTCGGCAGCGCGCCGATGTACTCGCCAGCATCGCGTGGCGTGACGAGCGTGTGCCCACCAACCTCTATCGGATCCTCGAAAGGTCGCCCCCAGCCTCGATCTGTCGGCCCCTAACCGTGCGGGTCGCAGGTCGAGCATCAGATCGCCCTGACGTTTTTGAAATTGCCGTTGCGCGACAACAACTTTCCAATATTTACGTAACTGATGAAAATTAAGACGCGCCGTCCTTCAGGAGCCTGACATAGGTCCCGCTCTCGTTGGAACTGCCGTCCTGGACAGCTTCGATGCCGACGGCGAACTTCATCTGGGCTTGTCGTCGGCTTGAAAACAAGGATTTGGTCAAGAGGATTGGTCGGCGGCACAATAGCGCCGCCGTCCAGATCACGAGCCTCCGGCCGTTCGCTCTGTTTAAAAAGTGGACCGCGCCGACCGCCCAGCGGCTTCGGTGGATCGGGACACAACGGAGGACACATCACAGGTAAACCCTTATTTTTGTGATATATTTTCAGACTCACCAGTTCCCGCAAGGGGAGAAGGTGGCCCCAGCGCGGGGTCAGCCGGCCGTGACTCCTGATCAGCCGGAATGGCGGGCCGCGTTGGTGGGCTGACGGTCGCCGAGCGGTCCAATCATATTCGCGCGGATCGGCATCTGCGGCGGTCGAGAGGAAAGCGTTATCGGGTCGTCAGGCGAGAGGCTGCTCACTCGAATTCACACTCAACATCCCTAAACTTGAAATGTAGCAACAAAATCAATTGCCTAGTCGCGCAGTTATGGTCTCTCCGAGCGCGCCAGTAAAATCAATAACTTAGGCCTCTCATTTTGCCTGCTACGCCGGGCGAAGATCAAAGGCATGAGGGGCCAGAATGCAGCGATCGGGTTAGCGACCGATCAGGTCGATCTGCGCCGTCCAAACGTCACGATAGGCGTTGAGGCCGGCGATCGGGGCTGCGGGGACGGGCATCGGCGCCGCGATAGGATAGGAAGGCGGCCATTGCGCAAGCATTGCGGCACCGCGCGCTGTGCCCGCGGCGTCTTCCGCCGCAAAGACGCGCTGGGTCGGTCGTAACGCGGCGAGGGTCTGGCAGAAACGAAGATTGCCGGCGAAGCTCCCTTCGACGACGAGATCGCCGCTGGTCGCTCCCATGCGCGTCAGCATCAGATCGCTGACCAGAGCGCAGTAGAGCGTCGCAAGTGCGGGTCGATCGCGCGCTGCGACTTCGCCGCGGATCACGCCTTTGGTCGTCGCATAAGGTCCGCCATGGCCGGAGAAGCAGGGTAGGGCAATCGCGCCCGAGGCGATGACGCGCTCGATCGTGTCAAGATCAGGATTGCCGCCGCCGCCTGCGATGGCGGCGTATTCGCGTCCGCCCATGAAGCGCCCGCAGGCGATGGGTCGGCCCAGTGCGTCGACGTTGGCGAGCGTGTCGTCGCGAGGATCGAGCTGATCGAGCGAAAGGCCCACGCTCATCAGGATCACCCAGGTGCCGGTCGACAACACCGTGAACGGCGCCTGGCGCGAGACGAGGTAGGGCAGAAGCGAAGCGTTTGAATCGTGGATACCGCAAAAGACTTGCGTTTCGGGCGCGAGCCCGCATGCGGTTGCGATTTCGGGTTTGATCGGGCCGAGTGGATCGAAGGCGCGGCGTAGCGGTGGCAGCAGCGACTCCACGCCGAGAGCCTTGACGAGGCTCGAGATTTGTCCCTGCTGCGGCGCCCAGAGATCCGTATGGGCGCCGAGGGTCGTGACTTCAGAGACAGCGACGCCGGTCAGGCGCCAGGTCCAATATTGTGGATAGCCAACGAAATACCTCGCTTTGGCGAAGAGGTCCGGACAGCGCCACTTCTGATAGGCGAGCTGCCGGCCGAGATTGAGGCCGGCTGGCAATTTCGGCGACAGGCTCTCCGAAAAGGGCGGCCGCAGCTCGGCGTAGCCGGACTCGATCACTTCTACGTCCGTGAATTCGTAGTCCATGATCGGAGCGGCGAGCTCGCTCTCGCCGATCAAAGCGCCGGCTGCGCCATGCGCCGTCGGAACGATCGCGCTGATCTGATGCGCGCGTGCGGCCTCTCGAAGCGCATCGAGGAAGAAGTTCCACGCGCTCTCGACCTCTTCGTGCGGATAGGGCGGACCCGATCGAGTGCGGTTGGGCGCCGACTTTTCCCAGAGAAGTCGGCCGTCGTCGAACAAGGCAAGCTTTACGTTGGTCTTGCCGATGTCGAGGACTGCGACGGTCTGGCTCATCGTTAAGCTACATCTCGGCAAGCAACGTCAGGAGTGTCATGGCCGACTTGTCATGGCCACGACAACGAAGGCCAAAAGTGCGCCGCCCGACCGCATCCTGCGGCCGGGCGACGAGTCCAGATCAGAAATCGAAGTCCTTGACGTTCTGCTTCGTGAAGATGAAGGGCGAGCCAAGCAGGATCTCGCTGCCATTGACCACGTTCAGTTTGCCGAGCTTACCCGCGTCCACCGAGGTCGCGCCGGGCTTCAGGGTGCCGTCGACGACGGCGCGCATCACGTAGGTCGCGGCATAGCCGAGATCGACCGGATTCCACAGTACGACCGACTTGACGCAGTCCGCGTTGACATACGGCTTCATCGCATTGGGCGTGGCAAGGCCGACCACCGCCACCTTGCCGCAGAGCTTGGCCTTGGTCACGGCTTCCGCCGAAGCGGGCGTCGCGACCGAGGTCATGCCGAACAGGCCAGCGAGCTTGTCGCCGTGCTTGTTGATCAGCGTCGTCGCCTGGTTGAAGGACAGGTTGTTGTCCTCCTGCGCCTCGACCGTTTCCAGCCATGTCAGCTTGGGATGACACTTCTGTGCATAGGCCCACATCTCGGCGATCCAGCGTGCCTGGTTCGGCGTCGTGAAGGTCGATGTGACGATCGCAAAGCTCTTGTCCTCGCCGGCCTCCTTGGCCATCGAGTCCATCATCGCCTTGGCGATGCCGTTGAACTCGGCCTGGTTGACGAACCATTCGCGCGCATCCGGCGTCGAGTTGGCGTCATAGCCGACGACATGGATGCCCTTCGATAGTGCCTTCTTCAGGACCGGCGCGATCGCGACCGGATCGTTGGCGGCGAAGAGAATGCCGTCGACGCCGCTGGTGATGTAGTTGTCGATGAACTTGATCTGCTCGTCGATCTTGGCTTCGGTCGGGCCGTCGGTCTTCACCGTGACATTGCCGAGCGCCTTGGCGGCGTCCTGCATGCCTTTCGAAGTCGCGTTGAAATAACCGATGCCGATCAACTTCGGCACGTCGACCAGCGTGATCGGCTTGCCGGCCTTGTCGGGCGCGTTGGTTGGCCGGCCGCCGTCATAAGGCTTGGCCGCGGGCGCGGCGTTGGCTTCGCCAGCCGAGCAGGCAAGCGGATTGACTGGTAGGTCGTCCGCGCCGTCCCATCTCTTGTCCGCCGCCGAGGCCGTTCCGGCCAGTAGCGTCGCGCTGAGAAACGCAAAGGCTAATCCGAGCTTCATCTTGTTGTCCTCCCATGTTTAAGCCGCTTTTTTCGCGGTCAGACACTCCATCAAACGCCGTCGCGGCGCCGCTGGAGCGAACTCGCCACAAGAGTGGATAGGATGAGAACCGCGCCGATGACCACGATCGTCGCATCGCCCTTGACGCCGGTCAGGGCCAGTCCATTCTTCAAGAGCTGGATCATTGCTAGGCCTACCACCGTGCCCCAGATCGTGCCGACGCCTCCGAATATGCTGGTGCCGCCGAGCACCACCGCAGCGATCACGTCGAGCTCGTAGCCGATCCCCATGTCCGAGCGGGTCGTAGTCACGCGCGAGACGAGGACAAAAGCGGAAAGGCCGGCCATGAAGCCCGATAGCGTGTAGATGATCAGTTTGACGCGATCGACCGGCAAACCGGAAAAGCGCGCGGCGGTCTCGTTGTTGCCGATCGCATAGAGCGTCCGGCCGAAGGTGGTGCGGTCAAGAACGACTGCCGAGACTACGATCGCGATCAGCAAGAGCCAGAGCTGCGCCGGCACGCCGAAGAGGTTTTCCTGTCCGATGAAGTAGAACCATTCTGGATAGCCGCGCACCGAGCGCGCTTGGCTGATCCCCTCGGCGAGCCCGCGATAGAGGGCGAGCGTCGCGATCGTCATGATCAGCGGCGGCACTTTCACTTTGGTGATGACGATCCCGTTGAGAAAGCCCGCTGCGGCACCGACGAGCAACGAGAAGCAAATCGCCAGCGGCAAGGGAAAGCCGAAAGTCTTCCAGGAATAGCCGAGCAGGATCGCGCACAGCCCGACGATCGAGCCAACCGAGAGGTCGATGCCACCGGTGATGATGATGAAGGTCATCGGCAGCGCGATCAGTCCGACCTCGGTCGTCAGCCTGCCTTGATTGAGCAGATTGTCGAGCGTGAGGAAGCGGCCGTTCAAGCCGCCGAGCACGATCAACGCAATGAGCAGGATCACCGCGAGCATGGTCTCGTGGCGCAGCAGCCACCAGGGCACGACGCGCTTGGCGGTGTGAGGAAGCGGGATTTCGCTCATGGCGCTCATGCTCCGGCCATGCGCCGGCGCCGCAGAATGTCGGCGATCACGGTCACGAGGATGAGCACGCCCTGGACCGCGCGGATCCAGTAGGGCGAGACGTCGATGAAGACCAGCGCGCTGGCGATCTCGGCGATCAGTACGGCGGCAAGCGTCGAGCCGATCACCGTGCCGACGCCGCCGAGGATGCTGACGCCTCCGACGACCGACGCGGTGATGATCGTCAGCTCGAGATTGGGCGGCACGGTCGACTGGATGACGCGCAATTGCGTCGCATAGAGCAGGGCGGCCGCTCCGGCGAAGAAGCCGTGCAGCGCGAAGACCATCACGATCGTGCGCGGCTGCGAAATGCCGCAGAGCCGCGCCGCTTCGGCGTTGCCGCCGACCGCGTAGATGGCGCGGCCCGAGGCCGAATAGCGCATCCACAAGGCGGCCAGGATCGTTGCCAGGATCATGAGAAAAACCGGAAACGGCAGTACACCGAAGAGTTCGATATCGGCGAGATGGAAGCTGTCGGGCAGGTCGGTGATCCATTTGCCCCCGGTGACGCTGATCAGTCCACCTTTGAGGATCGACAGCATGCCGAGCGTAACCACAATCGCCGGAATGCGCAGATAGGCGATGATGGCGCCCTGCAAGGCCATCACCAGGACGCCGGCAACTAGCGCTGCCAGCCAGGCGACCACGATCGGCGCGCCGTTCACGGCCAGAGTGCCGCTGATCGTCGCCAGGACGCCGATCAGCGCGCCAACGGAAATATCGATGTTGCCGGAAACGATCACCATCGACATGCCGACTGCCGCGACTGCGATATAGGCGTTGCCGAGCAGCACGTCGGAAAGATTGCGCGCCGCCAGAAAGCGCGGATTGTAAAGGCCGACGACGATGGCGAGGCCGATCACCGCGATCGCAAGCAAAGCCTCCTGCGAGGCAATCACCTTCAGCCGCCGCCGCGGATCAGCCTCGGCACTGGCTAAGGTCACCGCGGTCATGCCGCTTTCTCCGCGTTGTCATGACTGCCCATCATCGCTGCGCCGATCGACTCCTGGGTTGCTTCTTCGCGCGAGAATTCGGCAACGATGCGGCCTTCGCGCATCACGAGAATGCGGTCGCTCATGCCGAGCACCTCTGGCAGCTCGCTCGAGATCATCAGGATGGCGAGTCCCTGGGCCGCAAGCTCGCCCATCAGCCGATGGATCTCCGCCTTGGCGCCCACATCGATGCCGCGCGTCGGCTCGTCGAGGATCAATAGCTTCGGCTCGTTGGCGAGCCATTTGCCGAGCACGATCTTCTGCTGATTGCCGCCGGACAGCTTGCCCGCGGTCTGCTCGAGCGAACTCGTCTTGACCGCAAAACGCTTGACACCGTCGCGGGCAAGCTTGCGTTCTGCGCCGCGATCGATGAAGCCGCCGAATGCGACCTTGCCAAGCGCGGCGAGGCTGAAGTTCTCGCGCACCGTCATCGGCCGCACCAGGCCCTGCGTGCCGCGATCCTCGGGAACATAGGCGACGCCCAACGATCGTGCCTGTGCAGGCGAGCGGATGTCGACCTTGTGTCCGGCGATCCGGATTTCGCCGTTGTCGGCCGGCGTGACGCCGAAAATCGTTTGCGCCAGCTCGCTGCGACCCGAGCCAACGAGGCCGGCAAGGCCGACAATCTCGCCGGCGCACACCGTGAGCGAGACGTTCCTCGTCAGCGGCCGTCGTTCGAGGTCTTTCACCTCCAGCACCGGCTTGCCGATCGGAACTGCGATCTTCGGGAACAGGCTTTCGATCCTGCGGCCGACCATCAATTGCACGAGCTCGGCCGCGTCCGTCTCAGTGACGCGCTTGGTCGCGACATGCGCGCCATCGCGCAGCACGGTAACACGGTCGGCGATCGCGAAAATCTCGTCGAGCCGATGGCTGATATAGATCACGGCGACACCGCGGGCTTTCAGCTTGCGCACGATATCGAAGAGCCGCGTCACGTCGTACTCGGTCAGAGCCGCGGTCGGCTCGTCCATGATCAGGATGCGCGCGTCCTGCGACAGCGCGCGCAGGATTTCGACGCGCTGGCGATTGCCGACGCTGAGCGAGCCGACGATGCGATCGGCTTGCAGGTCATGAATCTCGAGCGAGGCGAGCAGCGCATTCGTCCTCTCCCGCATCGCCCGCCAGTCGATCCGGCGGAAGCCTGCGCGCGGCGCATGCCCCATGAAGATGTTCTCGGCAACGGTGAGCTCCGGAAACAGCAGCAGCTCTTGATAGATCGTAGCGATGCCGGCGCGCCTTGCATCGTCCGGCCGCGCGAGGTCGACCGGCTTTCCGTCCACCAGCACCTCGCCGCGATCGGGCGGGAACACGCCGGAGACGATCTTGATCAGCGTCGACTTGCCGGCCCCGTTCTCGCCGAGCAAGGCGTGGACTTCACCTTTGGCGGCGTCAAACGAGACGCCGGACAGCGCCCGCACGCCTGGAAAGGACTTCTCGACAGCGCGCACCGACAGAAGTGGCGCCGTCGGAGTTTCACTGTGCGCGTCGGTTGCCATGGTCACGCCGCCGCATCGGTTTGAGCGCCTGCATCGACGACAACGAGGCGGACATCGTGCGCGCGCAGCATCTCGAGTGCGTCGCTAGGCGCATCGGAGTCGGTGATCAGCGTATCGATGCGCGAGAGCGGGCAGACGACGAGGCTGCCGCGAGAGACGAATTTCGAGGAATCGGCGAGCACGATCAGCTTGTCGGCACGCTTCAGCAGTTTCGATTCGGCGCGGGCGAGCAGGGGATCGCCCTCGATCACGCCGAGCGGTCCGATCGAGATTGCACTCATGAACATCCGCGTCGCCGAATAGTGCTGGATCGCATCCTCTTCAAAGGGCGAGACGATCATGCCTTGCTCACGATAGACCTCGCCACCCGGCAAGGCGACGCGGCATTTCGACGTGTGGATCAGCGTGTCGGCGAGCAGATAGGAATTGGTCAATACCTTCAGGCGGCGCTCGCGCAGATAGTCGCCCATCTGGTACGTGGTCGTGCCGCCATTGATGATGATCGTCTCGCCATCGGCGCAGAGCGCGACTGCCGCTTTCGCAATGGCGCGCTTGGCGTCGATGTTGAGCGTCTGGCTGACGTCGAAGGAGCGGGTGGCAAGGGAGAGGACGTCGCCCGGTGCGTTGACGGTTTCCGGCAGGGCTTCGAGCCCGCCATGCACCCTGATCGCGACACCTTGCTCGGCGAGCCTGGCGAAATCGCGCCGTATCGAGGCTTCGGAGACGCCGGTCGCACGACAAGCGTCGGCGATGCGCACCAACGACCGCTCACGCAAGAGTGCCTTGATGACCTGCCAGCGTTCCCGCTCGTGCACGTCGCCCTCCCTTTTGCTCGTAAATAGGTCACGCTCTCGATGAGTGGTCAACTGCAATCCGTCAAATTCGCTCAATATCGCGCTGCATCAATCATATTGCGTCGCAGTGTTGAGTGTCGGTGATTGACCTTGATTGAATCCGTGGCCTAAGTTGCCCAGAGATCAAGCACAGGGAGAATGCCTAATGAGCGAGGTCGCGGCCACGCCCCTGCCAAATCTCTGGGACGACGCGCTCGCCGCCAGCCTCGATGAAGCAGGTCAATTGCTGTACCGCTCGAACCTGCTCGGGGCCGATCTGCGCATCACCAATTTCGGCGGCGGCAACACCTCGGCCAAGATCGAGATGAAGGATCCGCTGACGCGCGCGAGCGCACGCGTGCTCTGGGTCAAAGGTTCGGGCGGCGACCTTGGTTCGATGAAGCGCGACGGCTTTTCGACGCTGTACCTCGACAAACTCGAGAGCCTGAAAGGCCTCTATCGCGGCCTCGCCCACGAGGACGAGATGGTCGCCTTGTTCAATCACTGCACCTTCGATCTCAACCCGCGCGCGACTTCGATCGATACGCCGTTGCACGCTTTCGTGCCGCACCGGCATGTCGACCACGTCCATGCCGATGCGGTCATCGCCATTGCTGCCTCAGTCGACGCCGAGCGTCTGACCCGCGAGGTTTTCGACGGCAAGCTTGGGTTCCTGCCGTGGCAGCGGCCGGGCTTCGATCTCGGCCTGAAACTCGGCGAGATGGCCGCGCGCCATCCCGACTATGTCGGCGTGGTTCTAGGCGGGCACGGGCTCTTCACCTGGGCCGAGACGTCGAAAGCCTGTTACGAGATGACCTTGCGCGTGATTCAGCAGGCCGCCGATTGGCTTGCCGCGCATGAAAAGAAGCCGGCTTTCGGCGGCGCCAAGGTCCAAACGGCCTCGCCGGAAAGGCGCCGCGCGATCGCAGCCAGGCTGATGCCGCTCATCCGCGGCAGGATCTCCGCGGATGAGCGCAAGATTGGCCATTTCACCGATGCCCCGGAGGTACTGGAGTTCGTCAACTCCAGCGCGCTGACGACGCTGGCGCCGCTCGGCACCTCCTGTCCGGATCACTTTCTTCGCACCAAGATCCGACCGCTGTTGCTGCCCTACGATCCCGCGCGCGACAATCTCGACGAGGTGATCGCGGGCCTCGAGGACGTTCTCGCCGCTTATCGGCGCGACTACGCCGCCTATTACGAGCGCTGCAAGCATCCGGACTCGCCAGCCATGCGCGATCCCAATGCGATTGTGTATCTCGTGCCGGGAATCGGCATGTTCACCTTTGCCAAGGACAAGGCGACGGCGCGCGTTGCGGCCGAGTTCTACGTGAACGCCATCAACGTCATGCGCGGCGCCTCAGGCGTCAGCGCCTATGTCGGCCTCGCCGAGCAGGAGGCCTTCAATATCGAATACTGGCTGCTGGAAGAGGCCAAGCTCCAGCGCATGCCCAAGCCGAAATCGCTCGCCGGGCGGATCGCCTACGTGACCGGCGGCGCCGGCGGCATTGGCGGGGCGACCGCGCAGCGGCTGCTCGGCGAAGGCGCTTGCCTCGTCATTGCCGATATCGACGAGAAGGCGCTGAACGAGCGCGTTGCGGCGATCACGAAACGCCATGGCCGCGACGCCGCGATCGGCGTGAAGCTCGATGTGACCGACGAAGCAGCAGTGGTTGCTTCGTTCGAAGAGGCCGCGCGTGCCTTTGGCGGCGTCGACATCGTCGTATCGAATGCCGGGATCGCCTCGGCTTCGCCGGTCGAGGACACCAGTCTTGGACTGTGGCAGAAGAACATGGACATTCTCGCCACCGGCTATTTCCTCGTCTCGCGCGAGGCGTTCCGGCTGATGCAGCGTCAGAACATCGGCGGCGCCATCATCTTCATTGCCTCGAAGAACGGTCTCGCGGCTTCGGCCGGCGCTTCGGCCTATTGCGCCGCCAAGGCGTCGGAGATCCATCTCGCCCGCTGCCTGGCGCTGGAAGGCGCGGCGCATGGCATCCGCGTCAACACAGTCAATCCGGATGCGGTGCTGCGCGGCTCGAAGATCTGGGAAGGCGAGTGGCGTCAGCAGCGTGCGGCGTCCAACAAGGTCACCGAAGACCAGCTCGAGGAAGTTTATCGCCAGCGTTCGATGCTCAAACTGTCGGTTTTCCCGGAGGATATTGCCGAAGGCGTCTACTTCTTCGCGTCCGACCTTTCGGCCAAATCGACCGGCAACATCCTCAATGTCGACGCCGGCAACGCCCAGGCATTCACGCGATGAGCGCGCCGTTCTCGATCAGTGCCGATTTCATCGCCGACCACAACGCGCGGCTCGAAGACGCGGCCACCGAAGACTATGACGCCCTGAAGCGCGCGCTGGCGCGGCACGGGATCGACGCCGAAGCCCTGGTTCAGACGGTCATGGCCTTCGGAGTCGCCATTCCGACCTGGGGTGTCGGCTCAGGGGGGACGCGGTTCGCCCGCTTTCCGGGGGCAGGTGAGCCGCGCAATCTCTTCGAGAAGATCGACGATTGCGCCGTGATCCAGCAACTGGCGCGGGCAACTCCTACGATCTCGCCGCACATTCCGTGGGACAAGGTCGACGACTATGCAGCCTTGCGCGAAATAGCCGCGACGCACGGCCTTGCCTTCGACGCTGTCAATTCCAACACGTTCCAGGATCAGCCGGGGCAGGAGCTTTCATACAAGTTCGGTTCGCTGTCGCATACCGATGCGCGCGTACGCGCTCAGGCGGTCGCGCACAATATCGAATGCATCGAGATCGGCCGCAAGCTCGGCTCGAATGCGCTGACCGTCTGGATCGCCGACGGCTCGAATTTTGCCGGACAATCGAATCTGACCAAGGCGCTCGATCGCTATATCGACGCGATGCGCGAGATCGTCGCCGCACTCCCTACTGATTGGCGCGTGTTCCTCGAGCACAAGCTCTACGAGCCGGCGTTCTACTCGACCGTGATCTCGGATTGGGGCACGAGTTTCGCCGCGGCGCAGGAGCTCGGCCCCAAGGCGTATTGCCTCGTCGACCTCGGCCATCATGCGCCGAACGTGAATATCGAGCAGATCGTCGCCCGGCTCGTTCGCTTCGGCAAGCTCGCGGGCTTCCATTTCAACGATTCAAAATATGGCGACGATGATCTCGACACCGGCTCGGTCGAGCCGTTCCGGCTGTTTCTCGTCTTCAACGAGCTGATCGACGCCGAGCGGCGCAAGGCGGATGGGTTCGCGCCCGCCTACATGATCGACCAGTCGCACAACGTCACCGATCCGATCGAGAGCCTGATGCAATCGGCGATCGAGTTGCAGCGCGCCTATGCGCAGGCCCTCATCGTCGATCGCGCGGCGCTCGAGGCGGCGCAAGGGGCCAATGACGCGCTCGGTGCGCATCTCGAATTGAAACGCGCCTTCACGACCGACGTCTCGCCGCTGCTCGCCATTGCCCGCCTGCGCGCCGGCGGTGCGATCGCGCCGATCGCGGCCTATCGCGCATCCGGCTATCGGGCGCAAAAGGCGAAGGAGCGTCCCGCCATCGCCGGGACGTCGGCGGGAATTGTGTAGGCGAGGGGCTCGCTTCCGCGTCAGAGCTTCCGCAACGCCAGACCGCCATCGACGTGGATGACATCTCCCGTCGAATAGCCGAGTTGGCCTGTTGCCAAGGTGGCGACGGCCTTTCCGATATCCTCGGGCTCGCCCCAGCGCTTGATAGGCGTGAGACCCTCGCCAATGAGCCGGTCGTACTTGTCCTTGGCGATGGCAGTCATTTGCGTTCGGATGATCCCAGGCCGAAGCTCGTAGGATCCGATGCCGTGATCGGCGAGCCGGATCGCGAAAAGCCGGGTCATCATGGACAAGCCCGTCTTGGAGACGCAGTACTCGCCGCGGTCAGTCGAGGCGAATTCGGCATTGATCGACGAGATCGTGATGATGCTGCGAAAGTGGTGCGATTGCGTGCCGATCATTCGCCGCGCGACCTCCTGAGTCAGGAAGAACGGGCCGCGCAGATTGATCCCCATGACGCGGTCATAGCTTTCCGGCGTCATCTTCAGGAGATCGTCGCGGACGCTGACGGATACGCCGGCATTGTTGACGAGACAGTCGATGCCGCCAAAGACATCCCAGGCGTCGTCCACGAATTGATGATGCTGCTCGACCTGCGAAATATCCAGCGCGATGGCCTTTGCATCCCCGCCTGTTTCGCGGATGGCTGCCACCGTCTCGTCAGAAGCTTCCGAGCCCGGCAGATCATTCACGATGATCGAGAAGCCGGCTCTCGATAGCGCGAGCGCGATGGCGCGGCCGATGCCGCGCCCCGCTCCCGTTACCAAAGCGCAAGGTCGTCGCTGATCGATCATATCGGTCTCCTTTCATGCGCTTGAGCCCAAGCGAATGGGCGCCGCCTGATTTGGAACGTTCTATAATAGAAAGGATTTAGCGTTCGAGACCAAAATTCCGCATTGGCCGTGTTTTCTAGCCTTGCGCATCGAGGAGAATGGGAGTATTTGGAACGTTCCAAATTTCGGGAGGCTCGCGAAGGGCATGGCGCGTGCGGGGCGCAAATCTCGTGCGGTGACGATTCTCGACATTGCCAAGTCGGCGGGTGTGTCGAAGTCGACGGTATCGCTCGTGCTCAAGAGAAGTCCTCTCGTCAGAGAGGAGACGCGCCAGCGCGTGGCGGGGGCGATGGACGCTCTCGGCTATGTCTACAACCGCGGGGCTGCGAGCTTGCGCCGTGCGAGGGCCGACATCGTCGGAATGGTCATCAATGATCTGTCGAACCCTTTTTTTGCGGAGCTTGCCATTGGCATCGAGCGCGCCCTGCAAAACTCCGGCTTCGTTCCGTTCATCGCCAATACCGCCGAGAGCGTCGTCCGGCAGGCCGAGGTCGTCCGCTCGATGCGGGAGCATGGCGCTGCCGGCCTGATCCTCAGTCCGGCGCTCGATACTGATGTGGCGGAGATCTCGCGGCTCGAGGCGCGTCTGCCCATCGTGCTCGCGATCCGGCGGATCATCGGGGCGAGGGCCTCGCTGGTGGTTTCCGACAATCTGGCCGGTGCAACGCGGGCGACCGAACATCTGATCGAGCTCGGCCATTGCGATATCGCTTTCGTCGGCGGTGTCGGCCGAATGGTCGTCTTCCAGGACCGTGTCGCCGGGTTTGCGCGCGCTATGGAGCAGGCGCGACTTGCCGTCGAGCCCGCGCGGATCATTGAGAGCATGCCGACCAAGGACGGCGGGTTCGACGCCATGAAGCGCTTGCTGTCGTCGGAGAGGCGGCCGACGGCGGTGGTTTGCTTCAACGACGTCGTGGCCATCGGTGCGATGTTGGCGATCGCACGACAGGGGCTGACGGTCGGGCGCGACGTTGCCGTCGTCGGTTTCGATGACACCGCCGAGGCCCGTCATGTCTCTCCCGCTCTGACCACCGTGTCGGTCGATGCCGGCAGTCTCGGAGAACGCGCCGCGCAGATGCTGCTGAGGCAGATCAACGAGGGCGAGCGTCGTCTCGAGAGCTACGTCGGCGAAGCGCGGTTGGTCGTTCGGGAGAGTTGTGGAGCGACATTCAAACGGAGGATCGCATCTTGAGTGGCCTGCGTTGGGGATTGATCGGTGCAAGTACGATCGCGCGCGAGTGGATGATCGAGGCCTTCCGCGGGGCGAACGGCGAGGTGGTGGCTGTGATGAGCAGCGATCCGGAGCGCGCGAAGCGCTTTGCTGGCGAGAATGGGATCGCGACAGCAACGACGGACCTCGAGGCGTTGCTCGGAAGCGGTATCGATGCGGTCTATATCTCGACAACGAACGAGCATCATTGCTCGCAAACTCTGGCCGCAGCCGCGGCCGGCAAGCACGTGCTGTGCGAAAAGCCGCTTGCGTTGAACCTGGCGGACGCAAGGCGAATGGTCGCGGCCTGCAAGGCGGCAGGGGTGCAGATGGGGACGAACCATCATTTGCGCAATGCGGCCACCCATCGCGCAATTCACGCCGCGATCAAGGCGGGCCACATCGGCAAGCCGCTGTTTGCCCGCGTGTTTCATGCGGTCTACCTGCCGCCGCACCTGCAGGGCTGGCGGATCGAGCGGCCGGAGTCGGGTGGCGGCGTCGTGCTCGACATCACCGTTCATGACGCCGACACCATGCGTTTCGTGCTCGACGAGGAGCCTGTCGCCGTGACCGCGATGACGTCGCGGGGTGGTATGGGCCAGACAGGTCTCGAAGACGGCGTGATGGGCGTGGTCCGCTTCGAAAGCGGGCTGATTGCCCAGTTCCACGACGCCTTCACGACCCGATACGCGGTGACCGGCTTCGAGGTCCATGGCGAGGAGGGATCGCTGATCGGGACCGACTGCATGACCCAGCAGTCCAAGGGCGAGGTCGTGCTGCGGAATCGGGATGGAGAGAGGCAGCTCTCGGTCGCGCACGAGAATCTCTATCTGCGGGCGGTGCGCCTGTTCGGCGATGCTGTTGCGGGCCGTGGGGCGCCCTCTGCAACGGGCGAGGACGGGATCAGGTCCCTGAGCGTTGCGCTCTCGACGCGTGAGGCTGCGCGAACGGAGCGCGAGACTCCCATCGATCTGACGACCTGAGGCGGACATGGCACGAACGAAGATCTTGAGTGCTTCCGAGGCGGCCCGTCTGATCCCCGACGGTGCCGTCGTGACGGTCTCTTCGTCGTCCGGACTCGGCTGCCCGGATGCGGTGCTCGCCGCGATCGGTGCAAGATTTGAAGCCGAAGGCCACCCGCGTAACCTGACGACGCTGCATCCGATCGCCGCCGGCGACATGTGGGGCGTCAAAGGCATCGATCACATCGCAAAGCCTGGATGCCTCAAGAAGGTCCTGGCCGGGTCTTATCCGTCCGGCCCTTCCTCCGCCGCTCCCCCCGCGATCTGGGAGATGATCTCGGGGAACGCCATCCCCGCCTACAACGTGCCGTCGGGAATCCTGTTCGACATGCATCGCGAAGCCGCCGCAAAGCGCCCGGGCGTTTTGACCAAGGTCGGTATGGACACCTTCGTCGACCCGGCGCGCGAAGGCTGTGCGATGAACCCCAAGGCCGCCGCCGAGCCGATCGTCAGTCGGGTGAATTTCGCCGGCGACGACTGGTTGTTCTTCCCGAGCATCGTTCCGCAGGTCGCGATCGTTCGCGCCACCACCGCGGACGAGCGCGGAAACCTCTCCTATGAGCACGAGGGGGGCATTCTCGGGCCGCTCGATCAGGCGCTGAGCGTGCGCAACAATGGCGGCCTTGTGATCGCCCAGGTCAAGCGCCTCGCGGCTGCCGGCACCTTGCGTCCCCACGACGTTGTCGTGCCCGGCGTTCTCGTCGACGTGATCGTCGTCGCCCCGGACCAGCTCCAGACCACGAACACGCCCTACGAACCCGCGATTTCCGGCGAGATCTTTCGGCCAATCGCCTCGTTCGAGACGCCGAAATTCGACGTCGGCAAAGCCATCGCGCGTCGCGTCGCGATGGAGCTTCGCGACGGCGACGCCGTCAACATCGGATTCGGCATTTCGGCCAACGTCCCTCGTATTCTGATCGAGGAAGGCCGGCACGGTGCGGTCACTTGGGTAATCGAGCAGGGCGCCATAGGTGGCGTTCCGCTGCTCGACTTCCAGTTCGGCTGCGCGTCCAATGCCGAGGCCATCGTCCAGTCGCCACATCAATTCACCTATTTCCAGGGCGGTGGCTTCGACATGTCGCTGCTCTCGTTCCTGCAGATCGACCGCTCGGGCTCGGTCAACGTTTCGAAGCTCGGTCTCCGTCCCCACGTGACGGCCGGGGCTGGCGGCTTCGTCGACATCACGGCGCGGGCCAAGCGCATCGTGTTCTCCGGTTACTTTACCGCCGGCGCAGGCCTCGAGATCGCCGACGGCTCCTTGCGGATTGCCAGGGAAGGGAAGGTCAGGAAGCTCGTCAACGAGGTCGAGCAGGTGTCCTTTTCGGGCAGGCGGGCGGTCGCGCAGGGGCAGGAGATCGTTTACGTTACCGAGCGCTGCGTCCTGAGGCTCGAGCCGGAAGGCGTCACCGTCGTCGAAATCGCACCCGGTGTTGACTTGCAGCGTGACGTGCTTGCACAATCGGAGTTCCCGCTGCGAGTGGCTGGCAATTTGAAGTTGATACCGGCCACGCTGTTCCGTCCCGAACCGATTGGCCTCGAATTGCGGAGGGCAGCTTGAGCCCGTTTGTCGAATTGACCTTTCAGGGATCGATCGCCCGGCTCGGCCTCAAGCGCCCCGACAAGCTCAATGCGCTTGATCGCGACATGATCGAGGCGCTCGGCGAGGCGGCGCGGGCCATCGAGGCCTCGCGCGAGACCCGCGTTGCGATCCTGTTCGGCGAGGGCAAGGCATTTTGCGCCGGCGGCGATATTGCGGCCTGGGGCGGATTGCCGGCGCTCGACATGTGGCGCGACTGGACGCGCGCAGGCCATCGCGCGTTCGAGGCGCTGGCACGCCTGCGTATGCCGCTCATTGCGGCGCTCACCGGCCACGCTTTCGGCGGCGGACTGGAACTCGCTGCGGTAGCGGACGTCCGCATCGCCGAGCGCGGCATCAAGCTCGGACTTCCGGAGACGGGATTGGGCATGGCGCCGGGCTGGTCGGGAACGCAGCGCCTGGTTCGCCGCTTCGGCGCCTCCGTGGTTCGCCGCATGGCGCTCACGGGCCGTCTGTTCACGGCCGAAGAGGGCTGCGAGCTCGGGCTGGTCGACGAGGTGACCGACGGCGGCCAAGCACTGATGCGCGCCGAAAGCCTCGCGTCCGACGTTGCCGCGCGTGGCCCACTTGCCGTGCAGATCGTCAAGGCCATGATCAATGCGGCTGAAGGGGAGGACAGTGACGCCCCCATCGAAGGGCTTGCCGGCGCGCTCACCGCCACGACCGATGATCTCGCCGAGGGCGTTGCCGCCTTCAGGGGCAAGCGCGCGCCCCGTTTTGTTGGACAGTAGGAAAGGAGCTTTGAAGGCGGGCCGTTTCTAATGGGTTCGGCGGCAACCGCGGACGACAACGATAATGAAATTCAAGAGCCGAACAGGCTTCTCGAAACGGTGCCGGACCGCTTCCGGCAGGAAACGACCAAAAAAGGGAAGGGACACGCGTATGAAGTTCCGCGCATTTCTGATCTCGACGGCTTTGGCTGCCGTCACCATCAGCTATGGGACGCTGGCGCACGCGGCGGACATCAAGGAAGTGCAGATGCTGCATTGGTGGACGTCAGGTGGCGAAGCGGCTGCGCTCGACGTCATCAAGCAGGCAGTCGCCAAGAAGGGATATGCCTGGAAGGACGTGCCGGTGGCGGGCGGCGGCGGCGGTGCGGCAATGACCACGCTGAAGGCCAATGTCGCCGCGGGTAATCCGCCGACGGCATCGCAGATCCTCGGCTACTACGCGCTCGAATACGCCGAGCAGGGTTCGCTTGCCGATATCTCGAATCTTGCGGACAAGGAAGGCTGGGACAAGGTCATTCCGGCGGCGCTGCAGAAGTTCGCCAAGACCAACGGCAAATGGGGCGCCGTTCCTGTCAACATCCACTCCGTCAACTGGATCTGGCTCAACAAGGCCGTCATGGAGAAAATTGGCGGAACGGAGCCGAAGAACTTCGATGAATTCGTCGCACTGCTCGACAAGGCGAAAAAGGCCGGCGTCGTTCCGCTCGCACTTGGCGGCCAGCCCTGGCAGGAAGCGACGATGTTCGATTCGATCGTCGCGTCGACCGGCGGCACTGAGTTCTACAAGAAGGCGTTCGTGGATCTCGACGAGAGCGCGCTCAAGTCGGACACGATGAAGAAGGCGTTCGACAACCTCGCCAAGCTGCGCGACTATGTCGACCCGAACTACACTGGTCGCGACTGGAACCTTGCCACTGCGATGGTGATCAAGGGCGATGCGCTCGTGCAGGTGATGGGCGACTGGGCCAAGGGCGAGTTCGCAGCAGCCCACAAGGAAGCCGGGAAGGACTTCCTCTGCTACCGCTTCCCGGGGACGGACGGGTCGGTGTTCTATAACTCCGACATGTTCGCCTTCTTCAAGGTCCCGGCGGATCGCCAGGCGGCGCAGCTCGCACTCGCGGAGGTGACGATGAGCCCCGACGTCCAGTCGGCGTTCAACGTCATCAAGGGCTCCGTCCCGGCGAGAACGGACGTTTCCGACGCTGCCTTCGACATCTGCGGCAAGAAGGGCATCGCGGACGTCAAGGCGGCCAACGCAAAGGGAACGTTCTTCGGCTCGCTTGCCCAGAACTACGCCCAGCCGCCGGCCATCGCCACGGCGTACTACGATGTCGTGACGAAGTTCATGCACGGCGGGATCAAGACGTCGGATATTGCCGTGACCGAGCTGGTGAAGGCAATCAACGCCGCCAAGTAGAGGCTCGGCGGCTCCTCTCCCGTTTGCGCTGCTCTGTAAACGGGAGAGGTTATCGAAATCGAAGTCATCGCTACGCCTGCGTCGCCGTCCAGGGCTCGTCGCGGCGACGGGGCGTGGCTTTCGGAGGATCATCATGACCGCGATGACCGAACGCGAGGCGGCAACCGCAATGGCCCGGCGGAAGCTAGGCCCGTCTCTGCGCGGGTGGTTCCAGGACTGGCTGCCACGGCTTGTGCTGGCGCCGTCATTCCTGCTCGTGCTGGTCTTCGTCTACGGCTTCAATCTCTGGACCCTGTTTCTGTCGTTCACGAGTTCGAAGGCGTTTCCGACCACAAACCTCATCGGCTTTACCAACTACATGAGGCTGTGGAACTGGACCTTCGAGACCGATCCGCCGTCGAACTGGTACACCGCCCTCGTCAACATGGGGCTGTTCGGCGGCCTTTACATCTTTTTCTGCCTGTTCCTCGGCCTGCTGCTGGCGATCCTGCTTGATCAGAAGATTCGTGGCGAAGGTATTTTGCGGCCGATCTATCTCTATCCGCTGGCACTGTCGTTCATCGTGACCGGCACGGCCTGGAAGCTGTTCCTGGATCCGCGCATCGGGCTCGAAAACGCCATGCATGATTGGGGATGGACCAGCTTCCATTTCGATTGGGTGGTCGATCCGCAGATGATGATCTATTGCGTCGCGATCGCCGGCATCTGGCAGAGCTCGGGCTTCGTCATGGCGATGTTTCTCGCCGGGCTTCGCGGTGTCGACGGCGAAATCCTCAAGGCGGCACAGATCGACGGCGCCTCGACCTACCAGACCTACCGCCGCATCGTCATTCCGATCATACGCCCGGTCTTCTTCTCGGCCCTGATCGTTCTGGCCCACATGGCGATCAAATCCTATGACCTCGTGCTGTCGGTGACCGGCAAGAATCCCGGCGGGGCGGCGGAGCTGCCGTCAACTTTCATGTATTCCTACACGTTCACCCGCAACCAGATGGCGGTCGGATCGGCCAGCGCGGTGATCATGCTGATGACGATCGCGGCAATCATGGTGCCCTACATCTACTCCGAAACCAGGGAGCAGAACCGATGAGCGCCGCGGATCTCATCACGTCAGCACCGGCGCGACGCGGTCCGGGTCATTCTCGGACGACACGGATCGTCATCTATGGCCTGTTGTTTCTGTTCGCGCTCGTCTATCTCGTGCCGCTCGTCGTCATGGTGATGACGTCGCTCAAGCCGCTGGATGAGGTCACCGGCGGCAACATGTTCGCGCTCCCGCGGCATCTGACGTTCGCGCCATGGTCCATGGCGTGGGGCGAGGCGCGCATCGGAGTGTCGGAGACGCGCGGGATCAGCGGTTATTTCTTCAATTCGGTGAAGATGGTCGTTCCGGCAGTCCTGATCTCGACTCTGCTAGGTGCCTTGAACGGGTATGTCCTGACCAAGTGGAGCTTTCCCGGCCACAAGCTCGTGTTCGGGATGATGCTGTTTGCCTGCTTCATCCCGTTCCAATCGGTCATCATCCCGATGGCCGTGATCCTCGGCATGCTCGGTCGCATCGGAGTTGATCTTGCTGACTTGACGGGCTGGTCGTTTGGTCTCGGCAACGCGACGGTCAATCTGGTGATCGTGCACGTCATCTATGGCCTCGGATTCACCACCCTGTTCTTCCGCAACTACTACGCGGCGTTTCCGTCCGAACTGGTCAAGGCCGCGATGATCGACGGTGCGAGCTTCTTCCAGATATTCCGCCGGATCCTGCTGCCGAACTCGACGCCGATCATCATCGTTACCGTGATCTATCAGTTTACCAACATCTGGAACGATTTCCTGTTCGGCTCGACCTTTGCTGCCGGCGATACCGCGCCAATGACGGTTGCGCTCAACAATCTCGTCAACACATCGACGGGTGTAGTCGAATACAACGTCAACATGGCGGCCGCGATCATCGCCGCCGCACCGACGCTGCTCGTCTATGTCATTGCCGGTCGATATTTTGTCCGCGGCCTGATGGCTGGCGCCGTGAAGGGATGAAGAGATGGCCACGCTCGAGATCAGCTCGCTTCGCAAACGCTTCGGGACGATCGAAGTCCTGAAGGGGATCGACATTACGCTCGAGAAGGGCGGCTTTCTGGTGTTGGTCGGCCCGTCCGGCTGCGGCAAGTCGACCCTGCTCAACACCATTGCAGGCCTGGAGGGGATCTCCTCGGGCGAGATCCGCATCGGCGGCGCTGTCGTCAATGACCTGCACCCGTCGAAGCGGGACATCGCAATGGTGTTCCAATCCTATGCGCTCTACCCGAACATGTCGGTCGCCGAGAACATGGGGTTCGGTATGGAGATGCGCGGTGTTCCGAAATCGGAGCGCGACAAGGCGGTGGCCGGGGTCGCGAAGACCTTGCAGATCGAACATCTCCTGTCGCGCCGGCCGAGCCAGCTCTCCGGCGGACAGAGACAGCGTGTCGCCATGGGACGAGCGCTCGTCAGGCGCCCGAGTGTCTTTCTGTTCGACGAGCCCTTATCGAACCTCGATGCCAAGCTGCGCGTCGACATGCGGGTCGAGATCAAGCGTCTGCATCAGACGACCGGCACGACGATCGTTTATGTCACGCACGATCAGATCGAGGCCATGACGCTGGCGACGAAGATTGCCGTGCTGAAGAATGGCGAACTGCAGCAGGTGGGAAGTCCGAGCGAAATCTATAATCGTCCCGCCAACATGTTCGTCGCGGACTTCATGGGATCTCCGGCGATGAACCTGCTGGAGGGCACGGTCACGCAGGCGGATGGCCAACAGCGGATCGCGCTCGCGCGCAAGGATGGGTCATCGATCATGCTGCCCGTGCCGGCGAGTGCCGATGCTGCCGGGCTCAAGGACGGTGCCAAGGTGATCTTCGGCATTCGTCCCGAGGCCGTGAACGATGACGAAAGCATGGACCGCAACGCCAGATCGGTTGTCCGGTTCGACGCCAACGTGGAGATCATCGAGCCTGCCGGATCGGACACCTATGTCGTCATCCGGGTCGCGGGCAAGGAGGTGACCGCCCGCATGCGTGCGGATGCCGACATCCGGCTCGGGCAACCGCACACTTTTGCGTTCAATCTCGACAAGGCGGTGCTGTTCGACCCAGCGACCACGCACCGCATCTGATCGAGCGCTGCGAGAGCCGCATGAAGATCACGGAGACAACCGATGTTCTCGTCATCGGTTCTGGAATGGGCGGTGCGACCTTTGCCGCCGGTCTCGCGCCTACCGGCGCAAAGATCGTGATCCTCGAGCGCGGCCAGCGCCTGCGCGACTGCGAGGCCGCGCGGGACGCGAGGGCAATCTTCCAGCGTGGGGTTTTCCGGCCGCAGGAGTCCTGGCTCGATGGGGCAGGGAAGGCCTTCAATCCCGGCAATTACTACTATGTGGGCGGCAATACCAAGCTGTACGGGGCGGTGCTGATCCGCTACCGCGCCGAGGACTTTGCTCCCATCGCGCATCGCGATGGAACGACGCCGGGCTGGCCGTTCAGCTATGGCGAACTGGAGCCATGGTATAGCCGTGCAGAGCAACTCTATAACGTGCGCGGCGCGCTCGGGAACGATTCCTCGGAGCCTTTTCACTCCGCACCTTACCCGTTCGGTCCGGTGCCGGATGAGCCGGCGATCGCCGCGGTACGAGAGCGGCTCAAGAAGATCGGGCTCAATCCGTTCTCACTGCCGCTCGGCATCGACATCGAGACATGGCTCAAACGCGCCAAGACACCCTGGGATGCATTCCCGGACGCCGGGCACGGCAAGATGGATGCCGAGTCCTGCGGGCTTGCCTGCGCTCTCGCCCACGACAATGTCGAACTGCGCGAAGGTGCACAGGTCGAGCGGCTTGTCGCCGAGCCGGACGGTAAACGCATCGCCGGCGTCGAGGTCATTCAGGCCGGTGAGCGGAGGATGATCTGTGCCCAGATCGTCGTGCTCGCGGCAGGCGCCGTCAATTCAGCCGCGCTGCTTCTGCGTTCGTCACAGGCCGGCATCGCCAACCGTTCCGATGCAGTCGGCCGCTACTTCATGAACCACAATGCCTCGGCTGTGCTGGCGATCGACCCGCGTGTCGTCAACGATTCGATCTACCAGAAGACGATCGGCGTCAATGATTTCTATCTCGATGATGGACGCGGCGGACCGCCGCTCGGCAACATTCAGCTGCTTGGACGTGTCACCGCGCCGATTCTGAAGGCCAACATGCCGCTCGCGCCGGAATTGGCGCTGGGCCTGATGAGCCGGCACGCGGTCGACTGGTACGCGATGAGCGAGGATCTGCCGAGCGCCGCGAGCCGTGTGACGGTCGATGGTGGAAATATCCGGCTCGACTGGCAGCGTTCGAACTGGACGACCCATCTGGCGCTGGTGGCAGCGTTGAGGGAACGGCTGCGTGCTGCAGGTTACCCGATCGTACTGTCAAAGGCGTTCGACCGGCGCACGCCCTCGCATCAGTGCGGGACGGTGCGCATCGGCCGCGATCCCGCGACATCACCGCTCGATCCGTTCTGTCGTGCCTTTGATCATCCCAATCTTTTCGTCGTCGATGCGTCGTTCCTGCCGACCTCGGCGGCGGTGAACCCGTCACTGACGATCGCCGCCCAGGCGTTGCGCGTCGCGGATCATGTTGCGAGGACCGACCTTCGAACTCATGATCTTCGAACTCTTGGGGACATGAGATGACGGTTTACGATTACATCATCGTCGGCGCCGGGTCCGCCGGCTGCGTGCTTGCCAACCGTCTGAGCGTCGATGCGTCGACGAAGGTGCTCCTGCTCGAGGCAGGCGGCAGCGACAACAACCCGCTGTTCGGCATGCCGGCGGGTTTTGCCAAGATGACCAGGGGCATTGCATCCTGGGGATACTCGACGGTACCCCAGCGCCACCTTGGCGGGCGGGTGCTGCGCTATACCCAGGCGAAGGTGCTCGGCGGCGGCTCCAGCATCAACGCGCAGGTCTATACCCGTGGTAACGCCCGAGACTATGATGGCTGGGCAGCGGATGGCGCGACAGGCTGGAGCTACGCGGATGTCTTGCCGTATTTCAAGCGCGCCGAAGACAACCAGCGCTTCGTCGATGCCTACCATGCGCGCGGTGGTCCGCTCGGCGTTTCGGTGCCGGTCAACCCGCTGCCGATCAGCGAGGCTTTTCTGCGAGCCGGGCAGGAATATGGAATTCAATACAATGCCGATTTCAATGGTGCGCGGCAGGAGGGCGTCGGCCACTATCAGGTGACGGTGCGAGATGCGCGGCGATGCTCGACCGCCACCGCCTATCTGAAGCCGATCCGTGGCCGACCGAATCTCACCGTCCTGACCGGCGCCTACAGCACCCGGATCGTGGTCGAGAATGGGCGTGCTGTGGGAATCGAGTCGGTGCGCGGAGGGGAGCGGGAGATCGTTCGGGCCGAACGGGAGGTCATCCTTGCGTCCGGCGCCATCGGATCGCCTCGTCTTCTGCTGCTATCGGGGATCGGTCCGGCCGACCATCTGAATTCAATCGGTGTCAAGCCGATCCACGATTTGCCCGGTGTGGGCGAGAACCTTCAGGATCATCTCGACCTCTATGCGATTGCGGAGTGCAAGGGCGACTTCACCTACGACAGCTATGCGAAGCTGCACCGCACGATCTGGGCGGGGCTGGAGTATCTGCTGTTCAAGCGCGGACCGGTCGCGTCCACCCTGTTTGAGACCGGGGGCTTCTGGTACGCCGACCCGGCGGCAAGAGCGCTGGAATGGCCGGACGTGCAATTCCACCTTGGCCTCGGTTCGGGAATCGAGGCGGGCGTGGAGAAGCTTGAGCATGCAGGCGTCACGCTCAATTCGGCATTCCTGCGGCCGAGCTCGCGTGGCACCGTGCGGCTTGCAAGCGGCGATCCTTCCGCGTCGCCCTTGATTGATCCAAATTACTGGTCCGATGCGCGTGATCGCTCTGCGGCGATCGAGGGGCTGAAGATGGCCCGTGAGATTCTCCGGCAACCCGCGCTCGAGCCGTTCGTCATGATCGAGCGGATGCCCGGTGTTGCGGCCACCAGCGAAGCCGCTCTCGCCGACTATGCGTATCGGACCTGCAAGACCGATCATCACCCCGTCGGCACCTGCCGAATGGGCACTGACGAGCTGGCGGTGGTCGATCCGTTGCTGAGGCTTCGTGGAATCGATGGTTTGCGGATTTGCGATGCTTCGGTGATGCCGCGCATCACCTCATCCAACACGAACGCCCCGACCATCATGATAGCGGAGAAGGCGGCAGATCTGATTCTCGGAAAGACGACTCTCTCTGCACCACACTTGGCGAACACCGACCGCAACGTGCTGAAGGGTTCGCTCAGTTGCCCTGCAGAATGAGTTCAAGCGGGCTTGCCCGCGAGAATGCGCCGGCAGGCGTCCACGAACACCTGGGCGCCGGTGACAATATCGGCGTCAGCCGTGTTCTCGGTCCAGTGATGGCTGATGCCGCCGATCGATGGCACGAACAGCATCGCGGCCGGCATGATGGTTGCGAGAACCTGGGCGTCGTGGCCGGCGCCGCTGGGCATGCGGGCGGAGCGTCCGTTCGCAAAGGCCTTGCTCGCAGCTTCAATGGTCTCCTGGAAGGGCGGATGCATTCTGGCGGGCACGCCGGTACGTAGCCGCTCCATGGTCGCGTGACAGGGGCCATTCGCGTTGGTCTCATCGATCATCGTCCGCAGCAGATCCTCCAGGCGGGCGATTACGGCCGGATCGTCGTCGCGGATCTGGAATAGCATCTCGGCGCCACCCGGAATGATGCTCGGTGCTCCCGGATCGAGCGTGATGCGGCCCGTTGTCCAGACTGTGCGTGGCCCTGCCACGGCCGGAAACCGCGCGTCGATCGCCACGCAGAATTTGGCCAGCGCCAAGCCTGCGTCCTTGCGCGAAGCCATGCGGGTCGTGCCCGCGTGGTTCTGCTCGCCGACGAAGTTGATGCGGTACTGCCAGATGCCCACGATCGAGGTGACTATGCCGATCGCAAGGCCGCTCGTCTCGAGCGCGTCGCCTTGCTCGATGTGGGCTTCCAGATATCCGATGTGGCGTCCTGGTTCAGCCCCGATACGCGCCCGGCCTGCAAGGCCCGCATCCGATAGTGCCTCGCGCATGCTCTGCCCGGTGGTGCGGTTGCGCGCGGCGTCGATGTCGGCTTCGCTGACGCCGCCGACATAGGACCGCGAGCCGAGGAAGTGACCGAAATGCCCTTCCTCGTCGCACCATGCCGCGACCTCGACGGCGCCGGGCAGCGACGGATCGGAGTTGATGACGCGGGCCGCCTCCAGCGCATAGACGACGCCAAGCGGACCATCGAGCCAGCCGGCGAAGTTCTGGCTTTCGAGGTGCGATCCGGCCAGCAGTTTCGGTCCCGCTCGCGTGCTCGTGCCAAGGATGTTGCCGATGCCGTCGATCGCACCGGTGAGACCGGCTTCGGGAAGCTTTTCGACCAGCCATGCAAGCGAGCGGCGATGCGGCTCGGACAAGGTCGGCTTGTGCACGCCAGTCTCGTAGGCGCCGATGGCGCGGAGCGCATTGAGGTCGGCGAGCACGCGCTCGCCATTGGCGATAGAACGATTGTCAGGCATGTTCGGCAACCTTCAATGCCTCGGTGCGGATTTCCTCGACGAGGCGCTCCTTGAGGCGGACGAACTCCGGCGTGGTCTTGATCTTGTAGGAGCGCGGATGCGGCAGGTCGACTGCAATCTCGGCCTTGATGCGGCCGGGCCGTGCGCTCATGACGATGACGCGGCTGCCGAGGAAAATCGCTTCCTCGATGTCGTGGGTCACGAACAGCACGGTCTTCTGGTCGCGCTCCCAGATCCCGAGCAGCATCTCCTGCATCAGCGCGCGGGTCTGGTTGTCGAGCGCGCCGAAGGGCTCGTCAAGCAGCAGTATCTTTGGATCATTGGCGAGCGCGCGCGCGATCGCGGTACGCTGCTGCATGCCGCCGGACAATTGCTTCGGCCAGTGACTTTCAAAGCCGGACAGCCCCACCTGGCGGATGAAGGCGTCAGCGATCTTGCCGCGCTCGTCTTGCGAAATGCCGCGCTCGCGCAGGCCAAAGGCGATGTTCTCCCGCACGGTAAGCCAGGGGAACAGCGTGTAGGACTGAAAAACCATGCCGCGATCCGCGCCGGGGCCGCTCACCTCGCGCCCGTCGAGGAGGACGCTCCCGCTGGTCGGCCGATCGAGACCGGCGACGATGCGGAGCAGGGTGGATTTGCCGCAGCCGGAAGGACCGAGGATGGTGACGAAGTCGTTGTCGCCGACGTCCAGGCTGGTCGGCTCGAGCGCCTTGGTCGGCGCATGGCCGGCGCGCGCAGGAAAGGTTCGTGAAACCTGATCGATCCTGAGCTTGGTCATGCGAGCTTCCACGGAAACAGCCACGCATTGAACGCCTTGAACAGGAAGTCGGAGACGAGGCCGATCAAGCCGATGACGATGATGCCGAAGATGATCTGCCCGGTGTTGAGCAGGGCCTGGCTGTCGGTGATCATGTGGCCGATGCCCGATGACGACCCGATCAATTCGGCGACGATCACATAGGTCCACGCCCAGCCCAGCACCAGCCGCAGGATTTCGGCGATCTCCGGGGCGGAGGAGGGCAGCAGCACGCGGCGGATGATGCCGCGGTCGCTGGCCCCTAACGTATAGGCCGCCTCGACCAGATCGCGCCGGGTGGCGCCGACGGTGACGGCCACCATCAGGATGACCTGAAACACCGAGCCGATGAAGATGACGAGCAGCTTTTGCAATTCGCCGATGCCGGCCCACAGGATCAGGAGCGGGATGAAGGCGGAGGCTGGCAAATATCGCGCGAAGGATACGAACGGCTCGAGAAAGGCCTCGATCGGCTTGTAGGCGCCCATCAGCACGCCGAGGGGCACGGCAATGACGGCTGCAAGCGCAAAGCCGCCGACGACGCGCCAGACCGTCATGCCGATGTCGAACAGGAAGCCGTGCCGGGTCAGGAGCTCAAAGCCCTCCTGCACCATGGTCAGCGGGTTCGCGAGGAAGGTTTTTGATACATGGCCCCCGAAGGTCGCCCAGGACCACAAGGCAACGAACAGCACGAAGAACGCGAGGCCGTAAGCCGTACGTTGCTTCGCAGTCACGGGATCGAGGGGACGCATCACGGGCGAGGTTTCCGGACGAAGCGAGATCATGCACCGGTTCGCTTCATGCGAAGCGAACCGGCCTGGCGCTGGCGGTGACTACTTGATGAAGCTCGCGTCGAAGAGATCCTCAACCTTGGGCGCCTGCTTGATGATGCCGATCTCGAGCAGCAGTTCCGCGGCATCCTTGTTGAAGCCCAGGAACTCGCCGCCAAAGAACTTCTGGTTCGCGGCCTTGTCCTGCCAGCGCAGATACTTCGCCGAGTTGCCGAACTGCTCGCCGGTCTGCTTCACGTCCGCGCCCATGATCTCATAGGCCTTGGTCTGATCCTTCGCGATCATGTCGAGCGCCTCGAAATAGCTGTCGGCCAGCGCCTGGGCTGCCTTGGGATTCTCGCTGAGGAATTTCGGCGTGCAGCCGAACGTGTCCATCACCATCGGATAGTCGAGCGTGGTGGCTATGATCTTGCCCTTGTCGGGCGCGGCGCGCACCGTCGAAAGATAGGGCTCATAGGTCATCGCGGCATCGTTCTGGCCGGAGACGAAAGCCTGCGCGGCCGCGGCCGGCTCGAGGTTCACGACCGTGACGTCCTTCACGGAGAGGCCGTTCTTCTTGAGCATCCACGCCAGCGCGAAATAGGGTGAGGTGCCGGGCGCGGAGGCGGCGACCGTCTTGCCCTTCAGATCCTTGATCGCCGCGAGATCGTTGCGCACCGCCATGCCGTCGGCGCCGTAGCTCTTGTCGAGCTGGAAGATCTGCTTGGTCGCGACGCCGTTGGCGTTCCAGGAGATCCAGGTCTCGACCGTTGTCGCCGCGCACTGGACGTCGCCGGAGGCGATGGCGAGGTGGCGATCCTTCTGCGGGATCTTCTTGATCGTGACGTCGAGGCCGTTCTTCTTGAAGATGCCAGCCTCCTTGGCGAGCGTCAGTGGCGCAAAGCCGGTCCATCCGGAGATGCCGACGCCGACCTTGACGTCGTCGGCGAGCGCCGGCGTCGCCACTGCGAGAGCAATGATGGCTGCGAATGCTTTTGTGTTACGCATGATTGTTGTCCTCTTGCCGATCGATGTGCTGAACGAACTTGATCTCACCACGTTGCATGAATTGTGCCGCTTGCGACGTCGCCGCTCAACCTCCCTTGAAACGGGCGACGAGACGGTGGGACTCGCCGGGATAGAGCAGCCGCACAGCGGTCAGCGTCCGCGCGCTGCGCCAGGTGTAGCGGTCGATCACCAGGCAGGGCGCGCCGACGGCGATGCCGAGCGCGTCCGCGGTGCGATCATCTGCAACGACGGCGCTGATCGTATGCTCGGCTTCTGTCCATGGGACATGATGAAGCAGCCACGAGCCGGGCGGCTCGGCCGCAAAGTCGGCGTGTGCTGCTTCCGGTACGGCCTCGAGATCGATCAGCCTGTCCTCGAGCGCGAACGGCACGTTATCGGCGCTGTGGCGGCAGGTGATCGCGATCACCTTGCCCGTCTTGCGCACCCCGAGACGGGCGCGATCCGCAGCACTTGCGGTGCGGCGCGTGCATTGGACGAGCTGATAGCCATAGCCGCGGCCGAGCGCGGTGATCTCCGCGCGAATGTCCGCGATCTTGAGCACCGCGGACAGATGCTGTGGACGGCGGACGAAAGTGCCGGCCCGCCGGCGCCGCTCGATCAGATCGGCCTGCGCAAGCTCCGAGAGAGCCTTGTTCACCGTCATGCGCGAGCAGCGATAGCGCGCCATCAATTGATGCTCGAACGGAATGCGATGACCCGGCGGCCACTCGCCCGTCAAGATCCTGGTCTCGATGTCGCGCCTGATCTGCTTGTAAAGCGTCGGCTTGTCGTCGAGCTTGTCGGTGGCAAGGCTCATGCGATGAGCCTCCGCACCGTCGTGTTGAAGCGTTCCCGCGCCGAGCGGCGAAGCATATGTTGCCCGCCTTCGACGACCTTCCTGCCGCTGGCCCAGACACAATCGATCGCGCCTTTGCCCGCCGCAAAGATCCAGCCGTCCAGAACGGCGTCACCACGGCGCCCGGCAAGCGATGGATGCGTCGTGTCGAGAGCGACGATGTCGGCGCGCGCGCCGGCTTTCAGTCCCACGACGGCTTGCGCGAGCGCTTGGCCGCCGCCGGCCAAAGCGCCGTCGAGCAGAGCGCGTCCGGTCGACACACCGGGTCCGTTCGACAGCACGTTGCGCTCGCGGTGCTTCAGCCGCTGGCCATATTCGAGCTGGCGCAGCTCATCGGCAATGCCGACCAGGACATTGGAGTCGGTGCCGACGCCGAACCGGCCCTGGGCATCGAGGAATTCGCGCGCGGGAAAAATACCGTCGCCTAGGCTCGCTTCGGTCATGGGGCAGAGCCCCACGACTGCGCCTGTCCTCGCGAGCGAAGCGACTTCCGTTGGCGTCGTATGGGTCGCGTGAATGATACACCAGCGCCGATCGAGAGGAGCGTGTTCGAGCAGCCATTCCACGGGACGCTTGCCGGACCAGGCGAGGCAATCCTCCACCTCTTTGGTTTGCTCTGCAGCGTGGATATGGATCGGACCGCCGTCCGCGAGGGGAACGATCGCGGCCAGCTCGTCCGGCGTCACGGCGCGCAGGCTGTGCGGCGCAATGCCAATATTGGCGCCGGGCAACCTGCTGACGGCCTGACGCGAAGCGGCAAGCAATTTTGCAAACTGGTCGACCGAGCAGATGAAACGGCGCTGGCCGGCATGTGGCGCAGCTCCCCCGAACGTGCCGTGCGCATAAAAGCTCGGCAGCAGGGTGAGGGCGATCCCCGCAGTTTCGGCGGCCTGGGCGATGCGCATCGCCATTTCCGCCGGGTTGGCGTAGGCCGCGCCGTCGTGATCGTGGTGCAGATAGTGGAACTCGCCGACGCGGGTAAAACCCTGCTCGAGCATCTCGACATAGAGCTGGGTGGCGACGCTCTCGACGTCATCGGGCGTCATCGTGAGCGCGAAGCGATACATCGTCTCGCGCCAGGTCCAGAACGTGTCCGCGGTGTTGCCGCGCGTCTCGGCGAGCCCCGCCATGCCGCGCTGGAACGCGTGGCTATGCAGGCTCGCGATTCCAGGAATGGCGAGTTGATGGCGCTCGTCTCCGGCCGCAGGCGCGACGCCTGCTGTGACTTCGGCGATGGTGCCGTCGGTGACGACGACCTGCACGTCGTCGGCCCAGCCCGAGGGCAGCAGCGCGGATGCGAAATGCAGTCGTGTCATGTTTCCTGCCGGCTGGACAGAACCATGCCACGATTATATGTCTAGACATATAAGTCAAGCGTCCGGCAGCGAAGGAACACCTGCATGGCAGAGCGCTTCGATCGGATCTGGCACAACGCCCGCCTCGCCACGATGCGGGACGATCTGCCCGATCTTGGCGAGATCGCGCATGGCCTGGTCGCGGCGCGCGATGGCCGCATCGCGTACGCCGGCGCTGTCGCGGACTTTCCGGCGGATGCCGACGCGGCGGAGTGGATCGACTGCTCGGGGCGGTGGATCACGCCTGGCCTCGTCGATTGCCACACGCATCTGGTCTACGGCGGCAATCGCGCGCGCGAATTCGAGCTGCGGCTCACGGGCGCCAGCTACGAAGAGATCGCACGCGCCGGCGGCGGCATCGTCTCAACGGTTGCGGCAACGCGGGCGGCGAGCGAGGCGGAGCTCGTTGTGAGTGCGCTGCCGAGGCTAGATGCGCTGATCGGTGAGGGCGTAACGACGCTCGAGATCAAGTCGGGTTATGGTCTCAACACGGTAACCGAGATGCGGCAGCTCAGTGCCGCCCGCGCGCTCGCGCGCGTCCGGCCGGTTGCAATCCGCACGAGTTTCCTCGGCGCGCACGCGCTTCCCGTTGAAGCTGGCGGCGACAAGGATCGCTACATTGATCTGGTGTGCCGCGAGATGCTGCCAGCGGTGGCGCAGGCCAGGCTTGCCGACGCTGTCGATGCGTTCATGGAAGGCATCGCGTTCTCGGCAGAGCAAACGGCGCGTGTGTTCGCGGCGGCAAAAGCGCTCGGTTTGCCGGTGAAGCTGCACGCCGATCAACTCTCCAATCTCGGCGGTGCAGGGCTCGCCGCGACATTCTCGGCGCTGTCCGCAGATCATCTCGAGCACACCGATGAGCGAGGCGCGACAGCGCTGGCGCAGGCGGGAACGGTAGCCGTCCTGTTGCCGGGTGCCTTCTATTTCATCCGCGAAACGCAAAAACCGCCGCTCGAGCTGTTCCGCAAGCATGGCGTCAGGATCGCGCTCGCGACCGACTGCAATCCCGGCAGCTCGCCGCTCACCTCGCTGCTGCTCACGATGAACATGGGCGCAACGCTGTTCCGAATGACGGTCGTCGAATGCCTCGCCGGCGTGACGCGCGAGGGGGCGCGCGCACTGGGCATGCTTTCGGAAATGGGCACGTTAGAGGCTGGCAAAGGGTGCGACCTCGCGATCTGGGACGTCGAGCGGCCGGCCGAGCTCGTCTACCGGATTGGCTTCAATCCGTTGCATCGCCGCGTCTGGAGAGGCCAGTGAACGGCGCTGCGACACCAATCGTTGTCACACCCGGCCGCGTCAGCCTCGGCGATCTCGCGCAGGTGCTGGCGGGCGCGACCGTAGAGCTCGATCCGTCATTCTGGCCGGCGGTCGACGCGGCGTCGGCGATCGTGGCCGCGGCCGCGCAGGCGCCTGCACCAGCCTACGGCATCAACACCGGGTTCGGAAAGCTCGCCTCGAAGCGGATCTCGCCCGACCAGACGGCGACGCTTCAGCACAATCTGATCGTGTCGCATTGCTGCGGGGTGGGACAGCCGACGCCGCAGCCGGTGGTGCGGCTGATGATGGCGCTGAAAATCATCTCGCTGGGGCGTGGCGCATCAGGGGTGCGGCGGGAGGTCATCGCGCAGCTCGAAGCGATGCTCGCGCGCGGCATCTGCCCGCTGGTGCCGCAGCAGGGCTCGGTTGGCGCCTCCGGCGATCTGGCGCCGCTCGCGCACATGGCCGCAGTCATGATCGGCGAAGGGCAGGCGCTGGTGGGCGGAACGATCATACCGGGCGGCGAGGCCCTGGCCCGCGCCGGTCTCGCGCCATTGACGCTTGGTCCCAAGGAAGGCCTCGCACTCATCAACGGCACGCAATTCTCCACGGCTTATGCGATCTCCGGCCTGCTGCGCGCACACGCGCTGGCCTGCGCATCGCTGGTGACCGGCGCGCTGTCCGTCGATGCGGCGATGGCCTCGACGGTGCCGTTTCGTTCCGAGATCCAGGCGCTGCGCGGCCATGCCGGACAGGTCGCCGCCGGCGCAACGCTGATGGCCCTGCTGGAGGGCAGCGATATCCGTCAGTCGCATCTGGAAGGCGACGAGCGGGTGCAGGATCCCTATTGCCTGCGCTGCCAGCCGCAAGTCGCCGGTGCCGCGCTCGACGTACTGGCGCAGGCCGCGCGCACCCTGATAATCGAGGCCAATTCGGTCACGGACAACCCGCTGGTGCTGGTCGAGACCGGCGAGATCGTGTCGGGCGGCAATTTCCACGCCGAGCCGGTCGCCTTTGCCGCTGACGGAATCGCGCTCGCGCTGTCTGAAATCGGTGCCATCAGCGAACGGCGCATCGCAACGCTGGTCGATCCCGCGCTGAACTTCGGCCTGCCGCCGTTCCTCACGCCCGATCCCGGCCTCAACTCCGGCTTCATGATCGCCGAGGTGACGGCGGCGGCGCTCTACGCCGAGAACAAGCAGCGCGCCGCGCCGTGCTCGATCGATTCGACGCCGACCAGCGCCAATCAGGAAGATCATGTGTCGATGGCCGCGCATGCCGCGCGGCGGCTCTCCGACATGGCGGATAATCTCGCCTCCATCCTCGGCATCGAGCTGTTGGTCGCCGCGCAGGGCATTACGCTGCGCCTGCCGCATTTGACCAGCCCCGCACTGGCGGCCGTCATCGCCGCCTTGCGCGAGGACGTGCCGGCGCTCGGACCCGACCGCTACATGGCCGACGACCTTGCCAAAGCCAAGGCGATGGTCGAGGCCGGCGCGCTGCCGCGCATGGCGAGCGCGGTGCTCGCGAAAGATCCGTTTCCATTGCTTGCCTGAGAGGTCGCCCGATGAATCGCCGATTGGACAACGAACGCACGATCCGCGCCCCACGCGGCTCCGACATCAGCGCCAAGAGCTGGCTGACGGAGGCACCGCTGCGCATGCTCATGAACAATCTCGATCCCGATGTCGCCGAGCGGCCGGGCGAGCTCGTCGTCTATGGCGGGATCGGCCGGGCGGCGCGCGACTGGGAGAGTTTTGACCGGATCGTTGCGTCGCTGCGCAAGCTCGAGGGCGACCAGACGCTGCTCGTTCAGTCGGGCAAGCCGGTCGGCATCTTCCGCACCCATGCCGATGCGCCGCGGGTGCTGATCGCGAATTCCAATCTCGTGCCGCACTGGGCGACGCTCGATCACTTCAACGCACTCGACAAGGCCGGGCTGATGATGTTCGGCCAGATGACGGCAGGCTCGTGGATCTATATCGGCAGCCAGGGCATCGTGCAGGGGACATACGAGACCTTCGTCGAGGTCGGGCGGCGCCATTATGGCGGCAGCCTTGCCGGCAAATGGATTTTGACGGCGGGCCTCGGTGGCATGGGCGGCGCGCAGCCGTTGGCGGCAACGATGGCCGGTGCATCGCTGCTCGCGATCGAGTGCCAGCCGAGCCGCATCGAGATGCGCCTGCGCACCGGCTATCTCGATCGCCAGGCGAGCTCGCTGGATGAAGCACTCGCACTGATGGCGGACGCCGCGCAAACCAGGAAGCCCGTCTCGGTCGGGCTGCTTGGCAACGCCGCCGACATCTTCCCCGAGCTCGTGCGCCGCGGCGTCAAGCCCGACATCGTGACCGATCAGACCAGCGCCCACGATCCGATCAACGGCTACTTGCCGAAGGGATGGACGCTTGCGGAGTGGGAGGCGAGGCGCAAGGACGATCCGAAGGCGGTTGAGCTCGCGGCAAAATCCTCCATGGTCGACCACGTCAAGGCGATGCTGGAATTCCACGCGCAAGGGCTTCCCACGCTCGACTACGGCAACAACATCCGCCAGATGGCGAAGGACATGGGATTGAACAACGCGTTCGATTTCCCCGGCTTCGTGCCGGCCTATATCCGTCCGCTGTTCTGCCGCGGCGTCGGGCCGTTTCGCTGGGCGGCGCTGTCGGGCGATCCCGAGGATATTTTCAAGACCGACGCACGGGTGAAGGAGCTGATGCCGCACGACAAGCACCTGCACAATTGGCTCGACATGGCAAAGGCGCGCATCAAGTTTCAGGGGCTGCCGGCGCGGATCTGTTGGGTCGGTCTCGGTGACCGGCATCGGCTTGGGCTCGCCTTCAACGAGATGGTGGCGCGCGGTGAAGTGAAGGCGCCGATCGTGATCGGCCGCGACCATCTCGACAGCGGCTCGGTGGCAAGCCCGAACCGCGAAACCGAGGCGATGCGCGACGGTTCGGACGCGGTGTCGGACTGGCCGCTGCTCAATGCGCTGCTGAATTGTGCCAGCGGAGCCACCTGGGTGTCGCTGCATCACGGCGGCGGCGTCGGCATCGGCTATTCGCAACATGCCGGCATGGTGATCGTCGCCGACGGCACTGCGGAGGCCGCCCGCCGCCTCGAACGCGTGCTGTGGAATGATCCGGCGAGCGGCGTCATGCGTCACGCGGACGCCGGCTACGAGACCGCGATCGACTGCGCTCGCGCAAACGGGCTCGATCTGCCGAGCCTGGCAGGTTAGCGGGCCAGCGTCTCCAAGGGAGTCTCCTTGACCGTCGCGCGGTTGAGCTGCTCAGCGATTCCGGCTCATTGGCTGTCCGGACACCAGATCGATGAAATGGACGCGCGCGCAGGCGGGGCAGGTGAAGGCCTCAAAACTCCGCCCCTCGGCGCCCTGCTGCTTTTCCAAATGAGTTTGCACATTCAAGCCCGTCTGCGGGCAACGAAAAACGATCAAATCGGCCATCGGCACAGCATGGACGGATGGCTTGTTTCGTCCTTGATCTGGATCAGTTTTGGAATCGTCTTTCGTCCGACGACGCTATCTCGCATATGCGAAGGGGCCCCGAAGGGCCCCTCAAAATCTCACCAACGGCGATAGCCATAATAGCGAGGACCGTAATAGCGCGGTCCATAATATCTGGGCCCGTAATAGGGTGCATAGCCGTAGCCATAATAGTAGGACGGCTGCCGCCAACAGCGCCCCCAGGCGTCGCAGACCAAGCGAACCTGCTGGGCATCCGGTGTCACCTGCGGGGCGGGTGCGACCGGCATGGCGGACGCGGCCGGCGATGCCGCGACCGCTGCGAACAACGATGCGGCAACGAGGCCAATTCCAAGCTTCATGATGTATTCCTCCGATTACGGGAACCCAGATATCAGAATTGGTTCTGATGAAATTGTGGCAGAGCCGAAATGTAATGCTGATGAACAAATCTTCAGCCGGGCGGTCACCGCCCAATTCCGCCCCCAATCCAGCACGCCGTCGAGTGGAGACAACGGCTCTGCGCCGCTTTGATACTTGATCTTGCGCAATTCGCGTGCCCTCCGGCACTTATAGTCTGCTTGGTGTGAGTGCGGCGGCGATACGCCGGTCCCTCAAGAAGGTGAAGCACCATGCGGACCATTCCCAGCCTGTCGATCTCGCCCGAAAAGGTCTTCTTCATCATCGCGAAGTCTCGCCAGTCCGACAGTGGGGCAGACGGTGGTGGCGTCATCCTGGACAGCGGCGACGATGACATGAGTTATGGCCGCGGCGGCCGGGGAGAGGCGACCGACCGCGCGGAGCTGGCCGGCTTCATACGCGACCTCAATGTCGACGAGCAGATTGATCTCGTGGCGCTGACGTGGCTCGGCCGCGGTGACGGCGACCTTTCGACCTGGCCCGAGCTGCAGTCCCAGGCGGCGCAGGCTCACAACAATCGTACCGCCTCCTATCTGATCGCGACGCCGATGCTCGCGGACTATCTGGAGGAGGCGATGACGCAGTTCGGCAAGTCCTTCGAGGAGTTCGAAGAGCATCTCTGACCGGCCGGTGACCGGGGCGGTGACCGGCCGGCGTGCATCGTTTTGCGCGGGGTGGTCTTTCGCGGCGCCCGCGCCATTCCTGGAGTACTGCAATGACCAGCTCGGTCGAGCAGACCGACTGGCATGACGAGGCGGAGCGTGCCTTCCTGAAGAGCCTGGCCGGCCGACTCGATAGCGCGGTCACATCCGGCGAGACCGCGGCGCTGGCCATGGTGGTGGCCTCACCCGTGCGCTCGGCATGATCCGGGCCGAATACTCGGCCGCAGTGCGCAAGACGCTGAATGGCGAGGTCGGCAAGGACCTCGTCAGGCTGCAGGTTTATGAGATCGAGCAGCAGCTCCTGGCGTCCGGCGCGACGCGATAGGTTTGCGCCGGCAGCGCGTCAGCGTCCCTCAGAAGCAGGGATGCCGGCGCCGATCCTGGCCGATATAGGCGGCCGAGCCCTGGTAACAGTGGTTGGTCGACGGCCCGTCGTAATAGGCGAAGCGGCCGGACGTGACTCCCGGACCGTAATTGTGGATGTAGCTGATCGGGTAGGGCAGCGGATTGGCGTAGTGGTGGTGATACCGGTGATGGACCCGCGCCTCGGACAGGCTCGGGGCGAGCGTCACCACCGACAGGGCGGCGACCGCCGCAAGGCACTTCAACTTGCTCATCTTGATTCTCCGGAAGCCGACCTGACCGACAACGATCTTATAGCGATTTGCGGCCCGTAGGGCACCCGCTTTGCGGCCGTAAACCTGGTGAAATTCCACAGATTCGCGCCTTGGTGCTGCCGGGACCGCCAGCGAACCCCAAGGTCTGCCCATTTTTGGCCTTTTCCGGATGCTTAACGGATTCCCAACACAGTTTGGCCAAGAGTTCGTTCGCATCCGGTGGCCGGCCCCTTGGGGCTCTCTATGAGGTCGGCTTCCTTCAAACAAGGCTTCAGCCGTTACTCTGCAATGCGCATCACGCCCATCAGCCTGCTGTTGATGTCCTGCGTCGCCGCGGCCCCCGCGCGCGCGGATTTGCACATCACGCGCGACCACGGCGGTTACGTCGAGGAATACAAGGCCAAGTACAAGCGCATCCGCGACAAGGGCGAGCGGGTCATCATCGACGGCATCTGCAATTCGGCCTGCACCCTGGTCCTGGGCATCGTGCCCATGAACAAGATCTGCGTGACGCCACGCGCCAGCCTCGGCTTTCACCAGGCCTATTACGACAAGGCATTCACCTTCGGCATCAAGGTGACCAGCGCCGCGGGCACGTCCGACCTGATGTCCTATTACCCGGACACGGTGAAGGACTGGATCCAGCGCAATGGCGGGCTCACCCCCGAGATGAAGAAGATCAAGAACGGCGTCGATCTCTGGAAGATCGTCGACCCCTGTCCCGACGAGTGGTGAGCGGCCCGCGCCGGCTGACGTCGTCCTCGGCGCAGCCTGCACGTCCCTCGCGCAGCGCAGCAAGGGATCCGCCCAAATTTGCATTGCCGCGCTTCCCATGGTCGGGCAATGAGAGCGGCAATGAATTATAATCAAGAAAATTGGGCCGCACGCGCGGCGCCGGTCCTCTTCGTCGTGCTGTGGAGTACCGGGTTCATCGCCACCAAATCCGTCGTCAACAACGCCGACCCCTTGACCTACCTCGCCATCCGCATGGCGATCGTGGTCGGGTTGATGGCGATCATCGTGGCAATTGCACGTCCCAAATGGCCGGACGGGACCGGCATTGCCCACAGCGCGGTCGCGGGCATTCTCGTTCACGGTTTCTATCTCGGCGGCACTGCGATTGCGATCGCGCATTCGATTCCCGCCGGCCTTTCCGCGCTTATCCCGGGCCTCCAGCCGATCCTGACCTCGACCATCGCCAATCGCTGGCTCGGCGAGCGGGTGACGCCGCTGCAATGGGGCGGGCTCTTGTTCGGTCTCGGTGGCGTGGTGCTGATCCTGCACAATCGTCCGATGACCGGAGAGGCAGGCCTTGGATGGCTTGCCTCGGTCGTCTCGCTGATCAGCATCACGCTCGGCACGCTCTACCAGCGCCGCTACTGCAACCACATCGACTGGCGCGCCGGCAATCTCGTGCAATATGTCGCAGTGACACTGTTCTTTGCGGCGGGGGCCTTCGCCTTCGAAGACCGCGTGGTGCACTGGACGCGGGAATTCGTGCTGGGGCTGGCCTGGCTCGCGGTGGTGCTGTCGATCGGGTCAATCGGCCTGTTGTACTGGCTGATCCGGCGTTCGGCCGCGACCGCGGTTGCGAGCCTGTTTTACCTGGTGCCCGCGGTCACGGCGCTGATGGCCTATCTGCTGTTCGGCGAACGGCTCGATGAGGTGGCCGTTGCCGGCATGGCGATCTGTGCGGCGGCGGTATTCGTGGTCAACAGGCGTTTCTAGCCGCGCGGACGGGCCTCGACGCGGCGGGCGAGAACAGTACGCAGAGCCGCCGGGCGCTGGGCACCCGGAGGCCTGATCTTGGATCCGCGATCAGCGCTTGGCTTTCTTCTTTTTCTTGGAGGCCTTCTTCGCGGCCTTCTTGGGAGCCTTCTTGGGAGCCTTCTTGGCGGCTTTCTTCTTGGAAGCCTTCTTGGAAGCTTTCTTGGCCTTCTTCGCCGTCTTCTTCGCCGCTACTTTCTTTGCGACCTTCTTGGCGGCTTTCCGGCTCTTCTTCGGCTTTGCAGCCTCTTTCGGCGGCTCGGCGACGGGCATCGCTTCGATCGCCGGCTCAATGACGGGTGCGTCGTCTTTCATATCGTCCCCCAAGGTTTGAACGGAGCGATGACGATAACGGGATTCGACAACCTGTCAAAGCGACGCTCAACCTTTGCGGATCTTCGCGTAAGCTGCGAGGGCGCGCTCGCGCCCCTTGGCATGATCGACAAATGGACGCGGATAGCCGGAGCCGAGCTCGACGCCTGCGCTCGCAAGCTCGATCGGTGTCGCCTTCCAGGGGTGATGGATCAGCTTCGCCGGCAGATGCTTCAGTTCGGGCACCCAGCGCCGCACATAGGTGCCATCAGGATCGAACTTCTCGCCCTGGAGCACCGGATTGAAGATACGGAAATAGGGCGCGGCGTCGGCGCCGCAGCCGGCGACCCATTGCCAGTTGGCGGGGTTGCTGCCGGCGTCGGCATCGACCAGCGTGTCCCAGAACCACCCTTCGCCTTGTCGCCAGTCGATCAGGAGATGCTTGACCAGGAAGGAGGCCACGACCATCCGCACCCGGTTGTGCATCACGCCGCTGTGCCAGAGCTCGCGCAGGCCGGCATCGACTATGGGATAGCCGGTCCGGCCGCGCTGCCAGGCGGCGAGCGCCTTCGCGTCGTGCTTCCACGGGAAGGCGTCGAAGCCGGGTTGCAGGTTCTCCGTTGCGAGGTCGGGATGGTCGAACAGGAGGTGACGGCAGAATTCGCGCCAGCCGAGCTCGCCGAGGAATTTCTCGACACCGCTCGCAAGGGCGGGGTCCTCGGCGGCGGCAAACCGTGCGGTGTGCCAGAGCTGGCGCGGGCTGATCTCGCCGAAGCGCAGATGCGGTGACAGCCGCGAGGTGCCCGGCAGGTCGGGCCGGTTGCGCTCGCTGGCATAGCCGCGCGCGGCGGTCTTGAGGAAATCGCGCAGCCGGCCGTGGGCCTGGGTCTCGCCGGGCTGCCAGCTCTCGCGCAGGCCGCCGGCCCAATCGGGCCGTGTCGGTTCGAGCTCGCAGCTTTCGAGGGCATCGCCCGCAAGCGCTGGACCTGCCCGCAGCGCTTTCGGCGCCGGCAGCGGTTTGGGCGGATCGCCCAGCGCCAGCACGCGCCGCCAGAATGGCGTGAACACGCGCAAGCCGCGGCCCTCCTTGTTGCGGATCGTGCTTGGCGAGGCCAGGAGGTCACCGGGGAAGCTTTGTGCGTCGACGCCGAGCTTTGCGAGGCTCTCCTTGAGTTTCGTCTCAAGCGCTTGATGCGGCGCCTGCGCGATCTCGTTCCAGTAGACTGCGACCGCTTCGTTTTCGCGTGCCACCTCGGGGATGACCGTGACCGCCGGTCCCCTGCGCAGCGTGACCGCGCCGCCGATCGCGGCGAGGCCTGCGGCAAGCGACCGCAGCGACTGCGCCAGCCACCAGCGCGCCGCGGCACCGAGCGGCCGTCCCACGGTGTCGTCGAGGACATAGAGGCAGATTACCGGCGCGCCAGTCCGCGTGACGGCGTGGAGGGCCGGGTGGTCGGAGAGTCGCAGGTCATCGCGGAACCAGACGATGATCGGCCGCGGGCTTGGCATGGTCGGGAAAGATCCTCGTTCACCTTTTGGAAGGCATGTCGCCGGCTGCAGTTGCGAACGGCCGTTAATGCGATCGTAAGCCGGTCCCTCAAATATACGGCCGTTTTTTGGGGGAGTTTCATGTCCAATCCTTTGACTGGGAAGGTCCTGCCGCAGTTCCGGTTCAAGCTCGGCACCAAGGCGGTGCTGTGCGCGGTGCTCCTGATTGCGGTGAATACGGCACTCGTGGTCGGTGCGGGCTACTGGTCTCTCACGTCCGAGTTCAACGATCGCGCGCTGCGCGACATCGAGGTCAATCTGCGCACGCTGGCGCTCGCCTTCGCCGAGATCGTTCCCGACGCCAGGATCACGATGAGGGACGGCATGGTCGTCCGCGCCGAGATCCCCAAGATGCCCGACTTCAAGGACCATGCGATCGTCGATCGCGCCGTGTCCTATGTCGGCGGCAACGCCACGCTGTTCGTGTTCGACGACGCCAGTGGGCAGTTCGTCCGCCGCTCGACCAATGTGAAGAAGGAGAACGGCGACCGCGCCGTCGGCACCCAGCTCGCCGCCGATCACCCCGGCCAGGTCCCCTTGCGCAAGGGCGAGGCCTATAAGGGGCAGGCCACGCTGTTCGGCAAGTCCTTCATGACCGCTTATTTCCCGGTCTCGGATGCGGCCGGCAAGGTCGTCGGCATTCTCTACGTCGGCATCCCGATGGCGCACTTCGAAAGCATGATGGCGGAGGCGATCCGCAACATGGCGATTGCCGCCGGCATCGCAGCGCTGCTGGTGCTCGCTCTGACCATGCTGGTCGTGCGCCGCGTGACCAGGCCGCTGAGCTCGGTGACGAGCTCGCTGACGGCGCTGGCCAATGGCCAGAACGACATCACCATCGATTGTGAGGACCGGGCGGACGAGATCGGTGAGATCGCGCGCACGGTCGCGGTGTTCAAGAGCAATTCGCTGGAGCGGGCGCGCCTGCGCAGCGAGCAGGCTGCGACTACGGCTGCGGCCGCCGAGCAGCGCAAGTCCGAGCTGCGCAACTTCGTCGACGAGTTCCGTGGCAGCGTTGGCGGCATCCTCAACAACGTGCTGGACTCTTCGAGCGAGTTCGAGCGCGTTGCCCGGCAACTGACCGATACCGCCCGTTCGACCGCCGACCTGTCGGCACAGTCCGCAGGCGCCTCCGAGACCGCCTCCGAGCACGTGAAGTCGGCGGCTGCGGCTTCAGACGAGCTTTCCAAATCGATCACCGAGATCACCCGCAGGGTGCAGGAGTCGAACGAGATTTCAGCCGAGGCGGTACGGCAGGCGGAGGCCACCGACCACCGCATCGCGCAGCTTTCGGAAGCGGGCGCCCGCATCGGCGACGTCGTCAAGCTGATCACCTCGATCGCCGAGCAGACCAATCTGCTGGCGCTCAACGCCACCATCGAGGCCGCGCGCGCAGGCGATGCGGGACGCGGCTTTGCGGTCGTGGCGCAGGAGGTCAAGACGCTCGCGGGCCAGACCGCCAAGGCGACCGACGAGATCTCCAGTCAGATCGCCAGCATGCAGCTCGCGACCGAAGAGTCGGTCGCCGCCATCAAGGCAATCGGCCAGACCATCGAGCGTATCAGCGGCATCGCTACGTCGATCTCTGCGGCGGTTGAGCAGCAGAGAAGCGCCACCCACAACATCGCCGGCAGCGTTCGGGCTGCGGCAAGCGGCACGGCGGATGTCGCCGCCAATGTCCGGCATGCGGCCAAGGGAGCGAACGAGACCGGCGAGACCTCGAGCCGGATGTTCGGCTCGGCCCAGGCGTTGTCAGGCGAGAGCCTCAATCTGAAGGCAGAGGTCGAGAAATTCCTCGACCGCGTGCGCGCAGCCTGATCGGAGCGGCGGGCTGAAACACTCAGGCCCGCCCTCGTGACCGCGGTCTGCTGGTGGCGAACCGTACGACCGGGTAGGGCCGTTATTTCGGCTGCGGCACGATCCGGATGTAGGGCTTCGGCTCCTTCCAGCCCTGCGGATAGATCGTCTTGGCCTCGTCGTTGGAGACCGAGCCGGCAATGATGACGTCTTCACCGTGCTTCCAGTCAGCCGGCGTCGCGACGCGATGCTTGGCCGTGAGCTGGAGCGAGTCGATCGCGCGAAGGATTTCCTGGAAGTTGCGTCCCGTGGTCATCGGATAGACCAGCACCAGCTTGATCTTTTTGTCCGGGCCGATGACAAAGACGTTGCGGACGGTCTGGTTGTCGGCCGGCGTCCGGGTGAGGGGATCGCCCGAGGTCGAGGCCGGCAGCATCTCGTAGAGTTTCGAGACGTTGAAGTCGGTGTCGCCGATCAGCGGATAGTTCGGGGCGGCACCTTGCGTTTCCTTGATGTCCTCGGCCCATTTGGAATGCCGGTCGACCGGATCGACCGACAGGCCCACCAGCTTGACGCCGCGCTTGTCGAACTCGGGCTTCAGCTTGGCGAGGGCGCCGAGCTCGGTGGTGCAGACCGGGGTAAAATCCTTGGGATGCGAGAACAGAAGGGCCCAGCTGTCGCCGATCCAGTCGTGGAATTTAATTTTCCCTTCGGTGGTTTCGGCTTCGAAGTCGGGGGCGGTGGCGCCGATCGGAAGTGGCATGGTTCTACCTCATCTCATTGAAGTTGCTGATGAATTCGTTCTAGAGGCTTTCAGTGGAATATAAGACGGGGAAGGTCCGAAGTGAACCCGTTCAAGTAAAATGTGAAATCATTCTCTCAACACGCCGATCTTCTAGCACCTTCTTGCCGCACGCGCTGCTGCGGCGAAATATCCCCACCGGCGGGAAAGGGCTGGATTGCCGCGATATTGCCTTTTATGACCCGCACCACGCCGCCCGACATTGGATAGAACCGAAACGGTCCCGACAGCGACCAATCGGCAACCATGTAGAAAAGTCGCGATCACCCTATCGAATCGTTAACCACTCGTTCAGGCCCTGCATGGAAATGCTGGTCGATCAGAAGAAGTCTGGAAGTGAACTATGTCTGCCGCTGCCAAGTCCCTTGAGTCCAAGTCCCTTGATTCGCCGTCCCTCGAACCGTCCTGCCGCGATACCGCGGCCCATGCACTCAGCATCGTGCGCGACGGCGTGATCACAGGCGAAGGGCCCACCACCAAGGGCCGGGTGCATTTCTCCCGCTCGCTCGATGCCGATGACGCCGCCTGGTGCGCGCGCATCCTGACGGCCGTCGCCGTCAACGACCAGCCCGTCAGCCGCGCCGAAGCCGAGGCGCTGTTCGAGATCAACGAGGCCGCGACCGAGCGCACCGATGCCGGCCGGTTCGACGACCTCCTGGCGAAGGCCGTCGCGCATCATGCCGCGAGCGCCTCCGGACTGCCGGTGCCGCCGCGCAGCGTCGCGCTGTCACCCGAGACCGACATCGAGAGCTGGGCGCCGGCCTATGCCTCGAAGGTCAAGACCGAGATGTTGGAGTGGATCGCGGGCCAGATGCGCGGCAAGCGCCAGGGCAACCGTCGCCTGATGGCGATGGTGGCAACCTTCCTGGGAGCCACCGCGCTGCCGCTGGCGGGCCAATTGCCGAACGTGTTCGACATTGGCATGTGACCTGGGCGTCAAATTTCGCGCACGTCTTCACGATGCGCCAACGAACGACGGGGGTTATTTCCCCGCCGTTTTTTGTTTGCCGCTCTCAGGCTCGAGTCCAAGCGTGCGACCCGGGAAGCCGGCCGCGTCGAAATAGCGCTGACTCTCGACGCGCTGGAAGTTGAGCACCGTGCGCAGGCCGTTCTCCGCCGGCTTCGACTTGACGTCGCCGACATAGCCCTTCGGCACGATGCCGTTCGGCAAGGCTTCCGACATCACGCGGCCGACCAGGCCGCCGTTCTGTGAGGTGCGCAGCCCCAGGATCTTGGCCGCCGTCACTCCGACGTCAGCATTGCTGACCGGCAACTGGTCGACATAGCCCGCCTTGAAGTCAGGACCGATCGCCGCCATGAAGTTCATCGTGTCGCCGCGGCTGAAGCTGCCATGCATGCCCTGGCCCTGGCGCAGCACGGTATCGGCGACCTGGACCGAGCAGTTGGTCGGCGCCTCGCCGCAGTCGCTGGCATAGGAACGGAAGTTGACGACGATCGCCGGCGTCGGGGTCGCCGCCTTGCCGCGGAGGTTGATGAACGACAGCGGCAGCGTGCCGGGGAAACGGCCGAGGGAGTCGTCGACGAACAGGCCGGAAACGTAGTCCTGCGCGAGCAGCGCCTTGATGGTCTTGGCCGCCAGCTTCTTGTCCTTGTTGGGGAGGTAGACCAGGTCCGATCCGCCGTTGGTCGCGACGACGAGATCGGGCTTGGCCGGATCCTTGCCGAGCACGCCGTTGCCGGCCTTCGGATGCGCGTTGCCGGTGACGGCGGCGTTCTTGTCATTCGGATCGAACAGCGGCAGGTCCAGCGCCTTGGCGAGGTCGAGCGCCAGGAAGCCCATCGGCAGGAAATCCTTCGGGGTGTCGTCATAGCTGACCTTGGCCGAGGGGCTGGTCTTGCTTTCCTTGGAGATGGTGGAGAAGCCGTGATCGGCCTGGATCATGATGTTGGTCGAGGCCGCCAGCCCAAGCTCGTCAAGCGCCTTGCGGAGCTGGGCGAGGTTGTTGTCGGCGTTCTTGATGCTCGCCATCGTGCTCGGACCATTGATGCCGGGCATGATCTGATTGAGGCTGTCGCCCTGGTTATGCTGGGTGCCGTCCGGGTCGCGCGACCAGAACACCAGCACGAACGGCTTGTTGCGCGCCTTGAACATCGGCAGCACGACCTTGCTGGCGACGTCGGCGAAATAGGCCTGCTGCGCGACGTTGGCGACAGTCGTGCCCGGAGTCTTGGCGTCGCCCGCCTTGGCATTGTCGCCGCGTGAGGGGGCGGCGAGCGGGAGGCCCGCCTTGGTCAGGGCGTCCTTCATCTCGTCCGACAGCGCCACGCCGGCCTTTCCGCCAGTGGAATCGTCGATCACGATCGAATGCTGGCCCGGCTTCTCCGGATGATCGGTGTGGTCCCACTGATAGGTCGGACCGACCTTGCCGATGGCCGCGGTGCTCAGGCCCTTCTCGCGGGCCATCTTCAAAATGGTCTCTTCGTTGAGATAGTTGCCCTTGAAATGCTCGTCGATGTCGCCGAGCACGGCGTCGTTCTCGATGAAGGGGACCACGGTGTCGCCGGCAGGGACGGAGGTGTAGCCGGTCCAGATCGTGTTGGAGAACACGCCAGTGTCGCCGAGATAGTGCCCGGTCGACATCGCCGAGCCGTTCGCCATGGTGAAGGTCGGGAACAGCGAATGCGAATTCTTGAAATTGACGCCCTTGTCGCGGACCGCGGCCATCGCCGGCGCGGTCTCGGGGGTGACCTTCAGCGCGCGCAGGCCGTCCGGGATGAACAGGATCAGGTTACGGGGCGTGTTGTTCTGCGCAGACGCAAGTCCGGTGGACAGCACGGTCAGTCCGGCGGACAGCAACACGATTGAGCGGCGCATCGAAATCTCTCCCAGCGGTGAGGCAGCTTGCGACCGATCGCGGCCGCCGCCTTCGTTTAGTTTTGCTGTGTGACGGTTTTGTTACAAGAGTCGTGTTTGTGCAAAGGATGATGGGGAAGGGACGTTCGGTGTCGTCCGCTGCTTTCGCCAAGCCGGTGTTGGGAAGAGTCACTCGTGCTGTCTCAATGTCGTCATTGCGAGGAGCTCTTGCGACGAAGCAATCCAGAATCCCAACGGGGTGACAGTCTGGATTGCTTCGCGGCGCTTGCAACGACGGAGGCGAGGCGAAGATACGATAATTCCGAATTTCGTCAATCGATATGCGCGGCGCGAATTGACTCGCCTCTGCCGTGATTTTGCCCGTCGGGCAGCGCTAGCGATCCTGAATGGGCCAACTGGTCGGCGCAGCACCCAACTACTGCGATAGCATGCTGCCGCGGTTCCTTCCGGATAGCCCGGTTTCGTTTTCGTTGGATAGTCCCGCGAGTTCCGCCAGCCGTCGCGCAGATATCCCCAGTTTGCACCGTGTCACCTCTCCGACATACTAGAGTTTGTATTGACATTCGCGAAAAAAATCCAAGCGAGAGTCGCAAATCGAACGGACGGCCTTGCCTACGTCAGGCATAGTTGTCGTGCGGGGCTGAATGAGAAGCTCATCAAATAGCTGATCGGTATGGAAACGGGAGAAAGTCTCGTTTCCGTGGACTCTCGCGGTGCAATTCATGCGCGCGAGAAATGATTTCGCTTGAGTAGAGGGTAGGCGCTGTGAGTGAAAGTGAAACGAAAGCCGAAGTGAAAGCAGCAAATGGTTCAAATGGTTTCGGACTGTCCGCGTTCGGACTTCCGAACCTGTTCGAGCAGCTTGTCGAGCAGCGAGCCGCTCGCACGCAGGAGGGTTGCGAGAAAATCAAGACAGTCTCGCAGGAGGTGACCGAAGCGCTTCGCGAGACCTATTCGAGCAGCGCCAGGACTGCGACCGACTACGGGCTCAAGGTCATCGAAATTTCGAATGCGAACGCCAGCTCCGCAATCGATTTCTTTGCGCGTATCGCGAGCAGCAAGTCGATGAGCGACGTCTTCACAACGTCGGCGGCGGAAGCGCGCAGGGCCTTTGAGGCTGCCGCGGCCCAGAACACGCAGTTGTGGGAGCTTGCGCAGAGGCTTGCAACGCAATCGGGCGAGCCAATCAGGCAGCACGTCGCCAAAGCTTTCCAAAAGGCCGGTTGAACGTCGGCGGTTCGGAGAGGAGGGCAATCCGGCCGGTTGGAAGAAGCCCCGCCACTTGCATGGCCCCACTCCATGCTCGATCAGACGATGGCAAGGTGCGCGATGCCCCCCAACTCAACGCACCGACACAAGAGGCGCAATCCAACCGGCTGGTTCCTGCTCCAACAATAATCAGATCGATTCCGAGGAGGAGGAAGAGATGGGTATGCTCATGGTCAAATGCCCGCAAACCGGACGCGCGATTCCGACCGGAATCGCGACGGATCGCGAGCGCTTTCGATGCAGCGCGGTGTTTTTCGGACGCACGCGCTGTCCGATCTGCTCCGTCGATCACGCCTGGTTCGCACAGGAAGCTTGGGTTGACGAGCCGACCCTCCGTGTGCGGCGTCGCGGCACGGGTCTTTAGGCCTGATCATCCCACGCTGTCATCGATGATGTAATAGGGGGCCTACCATGGCGAACAGGAACGTTTCCGGTGAAGTGTCCACATTGCTGCTGCAAGCAAAGGATTTCCTTGTCGAGGCGCGACGGCTGAAGCCGGGCCCCGCGCGCAATGAATTGCGAGAGGTGGCCAAGGTCCTGCACGAGCTCGGCAAGCTGGAGACGCAATCCAGATTTGCGCCTCATGAGGCAGACACAAGATAGCCGACGCCGGGAAATAGCGCGGACAACGCTCAAACGGCCTTGTCCCGGTCATCCCTTGCGTTGGCCGGCATGGCCCAGGCGCGAGGCCGGGCCGCGTTCGTCGAGAAGATCTGTTCAATCTGGCGACGCATGCTGACGTGGCATTCGCATGCGGCTGTGGCGAGCCTCGGCCGATCAACCTCGATCTTGCCCCGTCGATCAGATCGGATCGCTCCGGACTCGCGCAGATTGCGCATCAGGAGCGTGACCGTGGTTCGGCGCACTCCGAGCATCTGCGACAACGACTCCTGAGTGAGCGGAAGGACGTCGCTATCGGTGCAGTCGCGCAGTTGAAGCAGCCAGCGGGCCATCCGGGCTCCGACTGGATGCAGCGCATTGCAGGCCACGCCAAGTTGGAACTGCGTCAGTAACGAGGTGATGTGAACCTGGACCGCCTGCCTTATCGCGGGGCTCCGGTTGAACGCAGCATGAAATCGCGCGGCCGGAATCCGCGAGGCGGTTCCAGCCACACGAACGCTGGCGGTTATCACCGAAGGTGTCGGTCCGAACACGGAGAGTATGCCGATTGCGCCTTCGCGCCCGACTGACGCGGTTGCAACCGCCTGTCCGTTTGCCATTTCGATCATGAGCGAGATCGCGCCGCTATGAGGGAAAAAGACATGGTCGACCCGCTCGCCTGCTCGCGAGAGGACTACATCTTGATTGAGCGCGACGTTGTCGAGCTCGGGCGCGAGCAGAGCGAAGTCGGCTTGCGGCAATATTCCTAGAAGGCGGTTGCCCATTCCGCTGGGGATGGTCACGGCAAGTGACTCCCCGTGAGCCGTCCACCACGCGTCCGAACGGTGTCGAACGGCGGCGGCTCTAGCACATGTTCGTATCGGCTCTCTCGACGGACGTTGGCTTCCAATTCACATATAATCGCCTTCATCCAAATGCCTTCATCGCAACAAAACCAAAGGCTCAAATGTGCTTCGAGTCTGATTTTCTGCTCGGAGCACTTTCGCAAATAGCGCGTAAATACGTTGAAGCAGATAAGTCGCCAGAAACAAATTGCAAAACGCGAATGGGTATCACCGTAGGGTGTGCGCGGAGTTCCCGCATGTTGCCGAAATGACGGGCATCATCTGAAATTCGGGCAATACGAAGCGTTGTTCCCGTGAGGGTGCCTCGGGCAGGTGCAAGGGAACCCTGAGGCCTTTCAAAACTTGCGCGACCAATGATTGGCCCGCGCGTGCGAGCGGTCATGGTCAGAAACGCTGACAGGCCGGGAAGGAAAGCCGCAGCTGTTAATCCTGTGCCTTAACCAACAATTAATTATACGTTTGCGGAGGGCTGACGGCTAGGCCTAGCGTGCTGGCGGGGAGCAGCATCGCTGGCCAAACGAGTTGGTGCGTACCATGACGTATAGATCATATGGGGCGTTGCTCGCCTCGCTGAGCGCAGTCGCGCTGCTTTTCGCCTCCAGCAACGGTTTTGCAAGATCGGGCGGCGTCGCGCCGCGTGGCATAGTCGGGACGCCGTCGGCCGTCCATCGGCCGATCGTGCCGTCGGCGCGGTTCCATCGCCGGAATTCATTTGTTGTCTGGCCGGGCGGCGGCGGCTTCTACTACGAGCCTCCCACAAGCGACTCCTATGCCGCCGAGATGGCCCAGCCGCCGCTCGCCAACGACGTCCGCTACACCTACACCTACGACGTGCCCTGGGACTGGACCCATCGCTATCCGCCGAACGTCGTGCCGTCGGATCGGCCCTACGTGCCGAGCTGTCCCACGGAGACCGTGACGGTGCCCGGGCGCAGCGGCGAGCAGACCGTCAACATCATGCGCTGCTACTGAGCGTGCCGTCTTCATCGCCGCTTGGCGCGCGGGGTAGTCGCTAGCTAGCCGAGCTCAAAGCTGGTGACGCCGAAGACCCGGTCAAGTTGCAGCGGTCGGATCGGGCCGGTGTACATGCGCGCCGTCTCGAAGGTCGGTGCAAGGCCAAAACTTTCCGCCAGCGCGATCGCCTCGCGATTGACGCCGGGGACGTCGAGAAACACCTCGCCGCCGCCTGCGCCGACGAGCAGCGCCTGCATGATGACCTCCGCGCCGGCGCGGTCATTGGCGACCAGCGGGCCGATCTTGTGGCCGTGACGGCAGGGGCGGATCATGCCCCATCCGGTGAGACTTCCATCGCGCATCAGCGCCCGGCCGATATGACCGGGTGCACCGACCCAGGCCCGCAGGAAGGCGCTGCGCGAGGCCGGGAAGACGGTGGCGTCATCTGCCTCGACCAGCGCCAGCGGAATCGTCTCGAGCGCGACGACGTCGGTCGTCTGCGCCGGCGCCGCGACGGTCCCACCATAGCGGATATTGCCATAGGCGAGTTGGAAACCCGACTTTCTGTAATTGTCCTGCTGCGCAACGACGCCGTCGAGCCCGATCACGCGCGCGCCCGCATGTGCAATCGCCGCGTTCCAGATGCGCAAGCCGTAGCCGCGGCCGCGCAGTTCGTTGTGCACGATGTAGAAGCCGAGGAAGGCGAAGCGAGCATCGTAATTGACGCAGGAGACGGTGGCGACCGGCTCGCCGTCGATTTCGCCGATGAGAAAGCCACCCGGATCGACGCACGCAAAGCAGTCAGCATCGACGAGCCCCGGATTCCAGCCTTCGGCCGCCGCCCAGTCCACGGCGAGCGCGATGTCGTCGGGGCGCATGGCGCGGATTTGCAGGTCACCCATGGTCAATCATCGTGTGCAGGGCCTCATGATCGGACTATACGTCCGGACGGGCGGCGCATAAACCGGCCACCGAGTCAGGACAAAGCCGGAGATCAACATGGCAGCAGAGAAAGTCGCACTCGTCACCGCAGGCGGCAGCGGCATGGGGGCGGGCGCCGCACGGCGGCTTGCCGCCGACGGGTTTCGCGTCGCGATTCTTTCCTCCTCCGGCAAGGGCGAGGCGCTTGCGAACGAACTCGGCGGGCTCGGTATCACCGGCTCGAACAAGTCCCATGACGACCTCAAGCGCCTGGTCGATGGCGCCATGGCGAAGTGGGGTCGCATCGACGTGCTCGTCAACAGCGCCGGCCACGGGCCGCGCGCGCCGATCGTCGAGATCACGGACGAGCAGTGGCACACCGGCATGGATACCTACCTCTTGAACGTGATCCGCCCGACGCGGCTGGTTACGCCGATCATGCAGGCGCAGAAGCACGGTGCGATCATCAATATCTCCACCGCCTGGGCGTTCGAGCCGAGCGCGATGTTTCCGACTTCGGCGGTGTTTCGCGCGGGCCTTGCCGCGTTCACGAAGATCTTCACCGATACCTACGCTGCCGACAATATCCGCATGAACAATGTGCTGCCAGGCTGGATCGACAGCCTGCCGGCGACGGACGCTCGCCGCGAGAGCGTGCCGATGAAGCGCTATGGCAAGGTCGAGGAGATCGCCGCGACGATCTCGTTCCTGGCCTCCGATGGCGCCGCCTACATCACCGGGCAGAACATTCGGGTCGATGGCGGGCTGACGCGGTCGGCGTGAGGCTGGGCGCCTCTCGCCAATCCGAACCTGCGCCGGATTGTCGCTGCAGACGCGTGATCGCAAAAGCCCCGGCCGAGCCGGGGCTTTTCATTTTGATCGGCGTCTCGTCAGCGCCCCGAGACCAGCCGCGCCAGTGTTGGCAGGATCCTGTAGCGCGCGATCTCGTGCGGATACTCGCCGCGATTGGCGAGCAGGACGATGCCGAGCCTGCGCGCGGGCACGAGGCCGATATAGCCCGAGGCGTTGTTGAGGCCGCCCGGCTTGTCGAGGACCGTCACACCATCGAGATGCACGGTCTCCCAGGCCATGGCCTGGCCGAATTTCTCGTCGACGCGAAAGCTCTCCTGCTGCGTCGTCCGGATGGCCTCGCGCAGCTCGGGCTCGATCGACCTGCCGTCCGCGCAAGCCGCAACGAAGATCGAGAGATCGCGCGCCGACGAGAACATCTGGCCAGTGCCCGGAAAGTCGAAATAGCTCTGCTGATTGCCGGGCGGCCCGATCGGAGTGCCCTGATCCGAATAGCCCTGCACGGCACGCGCCATCTGCGCGTCACTCAGCATCGCGCGATTGTCGGACGCGCGCTCTGGCACCAATGTCGCGCTCATGCCGAGCGGCTTCAGGATGCGGTTTGCGATCAGCTCGCGGACCGGGAAGCGATAGCGGCGCTCGAGCACGAGCTGGAGCAGCACATAGCCGGCATGAGTGTAGATGCGCTGCTTGCCGGGCGCGATGCCCTGCGGCGGCGCGAAGGCATTGAGCATATCGAGGAACTCGCCGAGGCTGAACGACTCGTTCGGCCAGGGCGGATGATCCGTCGGCAGCAGCAGGCCGGATGTATGCGTGACGAGCTCGCCGACCGTGACGCGGCGGATATAGTCGCCGTCGAGCTCGGGCAGGTACGCCGCCACGCGCTCGTCGAGCCGCAATTCGCCGCGGCGCACCCCGAGCGCGACCAGCGTCGCCTCAAAGGTCTTTCGCAAGGATGCGAGGTTGAACAGGGTGTCCGATGTGACCGGATGCCTGGTGGCCTCGTCGGCCAGGCCGTAGTTGAAGAACTCGACGTGACGGCCCGCATAGAGCGCGGCGGCAAGGCCGCCGGGATGATCCGACGTCGCCGTCGGCGCAAGCTCCGTCGCCACGATGTCCCGCAACATCGGTATCATGTCGGAGTCCGCGTGCGCAGGGCGGGCGAAACCGAACGCGAGCGGCAGCAGTGCGGCCTTGGCAAGGGACCGCCGGCTGATGGCAGGGCGCGGTGAGCGAACAAGAGGGTGCACTGTTGTGATGATCAGTTCGAATCGCCCCCGCTTCACTCTTATCGGCAAATATCGCGCCTCCCAATTCACGATTGCGCGGGGAACGGTTCCGTCCACAGCGGCAAAAGAAACTAAGCCGAACGGCTAACAATTATTGACGACGCTCGGCGCTTCATCTATAGTTAGCTGTATGGCTAACCAATTGTCCCGACTCGACCAGGTCTTCGGCGCGCTCTCGGACCCCACGCGCAGGGCGATCGTGATGCGGCTGTGCGCCGGCGAGGCGTCGGTCGGCGAGCTCGCCGATCCCTTCGCAATGGCGCTGCCGAGCTTCATGAAGCACATCCGCGTGCTCGAGGAGAGTGGCCTCGTCGAGTCCGAAAAGTCCGGGCGCGTGCGCACCTGCCGGCTGCGGCCGGAGGCGATGGCGGGTGCGGAGGATTGGCTGCAGCAGCAGCGGGCGATCTGGGAAGCGCGTCTCGACCGGTTCGAGGCTTACGTGATGAAGCTCAAGAAAGAGAAGGAGAGGGCGGCTGCCAAGCGGCCGTCCCGAACAACCAAACGGAAAGGTGCCGAGTGATGACGAGTTCAGCCAACCCCGCCCTGTCGCAATGGTCGCTCGATCGCGAGATCGTGCTGTCGCGCGTGATCGACGCGCCGCGCGAGCTGGTGTTCGAGGCGTGGTCCGACCCAAAGCATCTGCCGCAATGGTTCGGGCCGGCGGGCTTCCGGATCGAGAGCAAGGAGATCGACGTTCGCGTCGGCGGCGTCTGGCGCTTCGACATGATCGGGCCCGACGGCATGGTCTATCCAAACCGCATGCGCTTTCTGCGCATCGACAAGCCGCGGCTGATCGAGGTCAATCATGGCGTGGACAAGGACGAGGACTCCGGCATGTTCCGCATGACGGTCACTTTCGACGCCCATGGCGACAAGACGGTGCTGACGCTGCGGCAACTGCACCCGACGGCCGCGCAGCGCGAGACCGTGATCGGCTTCGGCGCCGTCGAGCTCGGTTACCAGACGCTGGACAAGCTTGCCGCCCATGTGACGGCCCTAAAGGGCTGATCGCGCTCGCGATCTTCCGCTCGCGCGGGCCGGGCCCAGTCTGACCGAGGTCCGGCCCGGCCCGAATCAGACACGCAGATTTTTGTCGCAACCGGCTGCCCTATTGTGACAGTATTGCTACCGCTTGATGTCAGTTCGATAAAAAGCGGAGCGGTCGATGCGGTTGATGTTGCAGGCGAGGTCAAATCCCCTGGCCTGGTGGTGGGGTTCGCTGACGTTGGTCAGCAACGTCAACATCCTCGTTTGGTACATGCTGTATCGCGAATTCTACCAGGTCCCGACGGCTGGCTTCGGCGGCGTCTCGGGCATCGGGCTCATGCTGCTGCTCTGCGCCGGCTATGTGTTCGGCTGCGCGTTCCGCTCGTTCCTGCCGCGCGCCGACGTGCAGCGCATCTGCCTGTTCGACACATGGTTGTCGAGCGTGTTCGTCGGCCGCTCGGTCGCAACCGTCGCCGAGCTCTGCTTCGCGGCGCAATGGGCGGTCATCCTCGCCCAGCTCGGCGGCATGGCGGGGGCGGAGACCACCGCGAACATTGCGCTCGTGATCGTGCCGGTGATCATCATCGCCGAATGCTTTTCCTGGTACGCGGTCCTGACCACCAACTACCTCTACAACGCCATAGAGAATTCGCTGTGGGCGGTGGTCTTCTTCCTGGTCGGCGTCGCGCTGTGCCGGCTGCTGCCCGAATTCCAGGGGCCGGTGCGCTGGGGGCTCATTGCCGGCATCGTCGGGATCGCCTGCTATCTCGCCTTCCTCGTCACCGTCGACGTGCCGATGTATCTGAGCCGCTGGCGGGCAGGGCATCCCGAAGGCGGCAGGCTGCTCGGCCTGCTCGAAGGCCTTCATGACGTCGCCACCCGCTGGGTCGTGACGCATGACGTCGCGCATTGGAAGGGTGAGCTTGCCTGGATGGCGCTCTATTTCAGCGCGGCGGTGTGGTCGAGCCTGGCGCTGTGCGCGGTCTATGCGATGGAAGGCTATCTGACGCGATACCTCGTTTGAGGCAAAGCGCGTCAAGTCTCGCCAAGATCGACTTGGGTCAATATGCCCTGGCGCAGTGCGAGCCTGACGAGCTCGATATCCGACTCGACACCGAGCTTGCCCTTGATCAGGGAGTGCAGGTTCGCGACCGTCTTGGGACTGACGTGGAGCGTCTCGGCGATCTCCTCGGTGGAGCGTTCGGCGAGCAAGAGCCTCAGCACCTCGAATTCACGTGCCGTCAGGACGTCGGTCGCCGCGCTCTCGCCGGCGAGCCGGCTCAGCGCGAGCTCGTGGTCGATGTCGGGGCTGATCGCAACCCGCCCCGCAAGCACGTCCATCACTGCGCGCACCAGGGTTTCCGGTGGGCTGGTCTTGGTGACGTAGCCCCTAGCGCCGGCGCGAATCGCCTGCACGGCGAAGCCCGCATTCTGATGCATGGTAAAGACGAGGATTTTTGCGGCCTTGTCCCACTGCCTGATCCGGCGGATCGCTTCAAGGCCGCCGATGCCCGGCATGCTCAGATCCATGACGATCAGATCAGGCGCGCACTCCTTGAACAGCCGATAGGCTTCCGCGCCGTCCGAGGCCTCAGCGACGACGCGCAGTCCCGGCTGCTTCTGCAGGACGGAGCGATAGCCCTCGCGGACGACGGCGTGGTCGTCGACCAACATGATGGCCCAGCCGGCCTCGCTCATGCCGCGTTCTCCAGAGCTTCGAGCTGCCTGTCGGCCCGGCTGACCGGAATCACGACACGCAAGGCGGAGCCGCCGTCCGGTCCCGCCGTGAAGCTGAGCCGGCCGCGCATCGCCGCGACGCGCTCGCGCATGCCGAGCAGGCCCATGCCGGATTTGACGGCGGCATCGTTCGGCCGGCCGTCGTCGTCGATGGCGAGTCCGATCTCGTTGGCGCCCATCGCCAGATGCAGGCTCACCTTCGTGGCGCCGGCGTGCTTGGCCGCGTTGGTGAGCGCCTCCTGCACGATGCGGTAGAGATTGGCGCTGATGGAAGCCGGCAGGTTCTCGAAGACGCCCTCGAAGCGGATATCGAAGCGCGGCTGGCCGCGGCTGCGGCCGTTCCACCCCGACACCAGGCCTTCCAGACTCGCGACGAGACCGAGCTCGTCGACATCGGGCGGCCGAAGGCGGAACAGCGCGCCGCGCAGTGTCTCCATCATGTCGGTCGTGGTCCGGGCAATGCTGTCGCATTCGCCCAACAATGCCGGGCAGTCCTCGGCCGCGGTCTGGCGGGCGGAAGCGGCGAGCGCGCGGATTGCGGCGAGCGACTGGCCGAATTCGTCGTGCAGCTCGCGCGCGAGATGACGGCGCTCCTCGTCCTGGAGCGCGATCAATCTGCGTGTCAGTTCGCTGCGCTCGGACAGCGCTGTGGCAAGACTTGCAGCGAGATGATTGAAGACGTCGCGGATCGCCGACAGCTCCGCGAGGTCGAAGGGTGGCAGTCGCGCGTCGAGGTCGTTGGCGGCTATGCGCTCGAGGCCGGCGCGAACGACCTGGGTTGGACGCAGTGCGCGCGCCAGCGCTGCGTAGACCAGAGCGCACAATAGGGGCAGCGTGATCGCAAGCACGGTCATCAGGCGGCCGGCCTCGTGCCAGGCCTCCGCGGTCTGCACGGCCGGATCAAACCAGACCACGGCGTCACCGAGCTTCGCTCCGCGCGCGATCACGGGCCGTACGGCTTCGCGGCCAGGGTCGAACAGGCTGCGGTAGAAGGCCGCGAAGGCCTGTGGTGGCACGGTCGCCGGGTTCGGCGCGCCGCTACAGAAGCGCTGGAGCATGTCGCCGCTCGCGCCACGGAATCCTAGACACAGGCCAGGCGTCATAACGAACGCCGCGACAGGGTCAAGGTTAGGAAAGTCCGAGCGCGGATTGGCCATCCATTGCACTTTGCCCTGTTGCAGCTCCAGCGTCCTCGCGACGATGGCGGCGATGCCGTCGATGCGCGCGTGTACCGCGCGGTCGGCCGTGATGAGGAAATAGGCGGCGATCGCGGCGAAGCAGGCGGCCGATACGGCAGCCACGCGCAACGTCAGACGGACCTTGAGATCGAACCTCGGGCGGTTCCACATCGGCGGGCACCTGGCGCGGACGGTATTGTCGCGTCAGCATTAAACGGCAGAACGCCAGCGGCGGAAAGCGCTAGGCGTTACCGCGGTGCAACGTCGTGAAATTTTCCCGGCATCGGCCGGGACGGGCGCGGATGCGTGGCCTGAGGTTGCCGGCCTAGCATTGTGGGTCCGCTCCATCACAGGAGGCCCGCTCATGCACCTCTCCCGGTTGATCCTCTCCGCTCTTCTTGTCGCCGTGCTCCTGGGTGTCCGACCAGTCAGTGCGGGCACCGAGGCGGCTGCGGCGGCGCCGGTCGGCGTGACCGTCGAGGACTTCGGCTATCTCGATACGTCCGGCGAGCCGGTCGACCAGACCGCCGCCCACGAGAAGCGGCTCAGCGCGTTCATGGTCGCGCTGCGGCGGGATGTCGAGGCGGACAAACGCTATCAGCTCGCGCCCGCCGGACAGGGCAATGCAAAATTCAAGGTCGTCGGCGGCGTCCAGAAGACGAGTACGCTGGTGCAGTGGGCGAGGGTGGCGGTGATCGATATCGGTGCCAAAAAAGTCCTGTTCGAGAAGCTCTACACCTTCCGCGGCGACAACGACGAAGCTTGGGACCGCGCCGAGGCGTTCGTCGCGCGCGAGGTGATTGCAGCACTCGCGCAGCCTGCTCCGATCGCGCTTGCGGTGTTCGCTTTCGAGCTCGAGGACACCACGGCCGCACCGTCAGCGGTCCTGAGCGAGCCCGATACCGCGCATCTTGCCGAGGTCACGAACGGCGTGCGCGATCGCCTCGCGCAATCCGGCCGCTACCGCCTGGTCGACGTCAGCGGCGCGAGCGGGGAGGCGGCCGCGCGCCACGCGCTGCGCGACTGCGGCGGCTGCGACGCGGAAATCGCCGGGAAGCTCGGGGCTGACCAGTCACTGATCGGCGTGGTACGGCGGGTCAGCCGCACCGAGTATACGATCGGATTCCAGGTCCGCGACGTCAGGACCGGCGCGGTCGTCGCGCGCGGTGACAGCGGCCTGCGCATGGGCGCCGACTATTCCTGGGATCGCGGCGCCGTGAGGCTGGTCAGCGATCGCCTGATCGAGGGCCAGTAGGCGACCGGTGCCTCTAAAGCGGGATGAGTTTAGGTTCGATGGCTGCAATCTAGGAGTTGCGCTCCCTCTCCCGCTTGCGGGGGAGGGCTGGGGTGGGGGTGTTTCCGCAATGGACACTCCCAAAGTGGAGAAAGCCCCCACCCGGCGCTTCGCGCCGACCTCCCCCCGCAAGCGGGAGAGGTTTGAGCGAGCCCTCGGCCCAACCAATTCAACCAAAACTCATCCTGCTCTAGAACGTCAACTGCACCTTCATCGACTGGGACCGGTCGCTGGCGAGCTCGAAGGCGGCGACCGCATTTTCGAACGGCAGCGAGGCCGAGATCAGCGGCTTCACGTCGATCAGGCCTTCGCCCATCAGCCGCACCGCCAGCTCGAACTCCGGATCGAAGCGGAAGGTGCCGCGGAGCTGCAGCTCCTTGGCGACGATGGAATTGATCGGCAGCGTCATTTCGCCGCCGAGACCGAGCTGCACGATGCTCGCGCCGGGGCGGAGCAAGTCGAGTGCGGTACGCAGCGCCGCCTGGTTGCCGGACGCTTCGAACAGCGTGTCGAACACGCCCTTGCCGGCGCGCCAGGGATCGAGCGCGGCGGCGTTCGAGGCGACGTTGATGGCGTGGGTGGCGCCGAGCTTCCTGGCGGTCGAAAGCGGTGCGTCGGCCACGTCAGTGACCACGATCTCGGCGGCGCCGCCAAAGCGCGACACCAAAATCATCAGCGCGCCGATCGGGCCGCAGCCGGTGATCAGCACACGCTTGCCGAGGAGAGGACCGGCCTGCTTGCCGGCATGCAGGCACACCGCAAGCGGCTCGGCCATCGCGGCTTCGGCAAGCGACAGCTTTTCGGTGATCGGCACGGCTTGTGCGGCGTCGACCGTGACGTATTCACGAAAGCCGCCCTGGACGTGGGGATTGCGCATTGCGCTGCCCATGAAGCGCATGTCGAGGCACTGGTTGCGCATGCCCTCCTGGCAATGCAGGCACTGGCCGCACGGCTTGCTCGGATTGACCGCGACACGCGTGCCCGGCTTCACATGCGAGACGCCTTCACCAACTGCGGCAACGACGCCGGCGATCTCGTGCCCGAGCGCCATCGGCTGCTGAATGCGCACGGTGCCGAAGCCGCCATGGTGATAATAGTGCAGGTCGGAGCCGCAGATGCCGCCATTGGCGATCTTCACACGGACTTCACCGGGGCCGGGCGCGGGATCGGCAAAGCTGTCGATCCGCAGATCCTTCGGCGCGTGGATGACGACGGCACGCATGGGCGTTACTCCTTCAGCTCGTTCAGTGGCCGGGCGCGATCACATCGCGGCGATCATGCCGCCATCGACATAGATGATCTGGCCGTTGACGTAGGTCGAGGCGTCGGAGGCGAGGAAGACCGCTGCGCCCACCAGCTCGTCGGGCTTACCCCAACGCTTGGAGGGGATACGCCCCATCAGCCAATTGTTGAAATCGGCGTTGTTGACCAGCGCCTCGTTCATGTCGGTCAGCATGTAGCCCGGGCCGATCGCGTTGGCCTGGATGCCGTGCTGCGCCCATTCCACCGCCATCGAGCGGGTGAGATTCTTGATGCCGCCCTTGGCCGCGGTGTAGGGCGCGATCGTCGGCCGCGCCAGCTCGCTGCCGAGCGATCCGATGTTGATGATCTTGCCTTGCTTGCGCGGGATCATCCGCTTGGCGGCTTCGCGGCCGATCACGAACGCGCTGGTCAGGTCCGTCTCGATCACCTTGCGCCATTCGTCTGTGGTGAACTCGACCAGCGGCTTGCGGTGCTGGATGCCGGCATTGTTGACGAGGATGTCGACCGCGAGCCCCTCGCGATCGAAGCGCTCGAAACTGGCGACGATCGCGGGCTCATCGGTGACGTTGAAGGCGGCGCCTTCAGCCTCGTGGCCGGCAGCGCGGAACTCGGCGACCGCCTGCTCGACCCGCTTGGGATCGACGCCGTTGATGATCAGCTTGGCGCCGGCTTTCGCCAGGCCCTCCGCGATGGCCCGGCCGAGCCCGCGGGAGGAGCCGGTGACGAGCGCGGTGCGGCCGGAGAGATCGAACAGGGTAGTGCTCATCTAAAAATCCTCAAACGTTGGAGCGGCGCACGGTGAGATCGGACCGGTCGAATACCGCAGGCAGGAGATCGACGCCAAGGCCTGGTCCTTCCATCGGGAAGACATAGCCATCCTTGATCACGGGCATGGTGGTGACGAGTTCATTGTACCAGCCCTTGTAGAAGGCGCGCACCGATTCCTGGATCAGCGTGTTGGGCTGGCTGAATGACATGTGGATCGCGGCGATAAAGCCGACCGGGCCGATGCAATCATGCGGTGCAAAGGGGCGGTGATAGGTCTCGGCCATCGCCGCGATCTTGCGGCCCTCGGTGAGGCCGCCGGTCCAGCACAGATCCGCCATCACCACATGCATGGCGTCGCGGTCGAGCATGTCCTTGTAGGGGAAGCGCGAGCCGAGCGTCTCGCTGGCGCAGACCCAGACGTCTGTCGAGCGCGCATATTCGGCGAGCGCCTGCGGCGAGTTCATGCGGATCGGATCTTCATACCAGGTCGGCTTGTACGGCTCGAGCGCCCGCGCGATCTGCTTTGCGGTCGGCAGATTCCAGAGCGAATGGAGCTCGACCATGATCTCCATCTTGTCGCCGACGGCCTTCCTGATTTTCTCGAATGGCTCGATCGCCTGCTTCATCTGGGCTGCGGTGATGAAGAGGCCGTTGTTCTCCTGCGCCGCCGGGTCGAACGGCCAGATCTTCATCGCCGAGATGCCGCTCTCCAGAAGGCTTTCGGCGAGGGCGTCGGCACGGTTCATGAAGGCGTCGAGGTCTTCATAGGGGCTTTGCACCTCGCCGAGATTCCAGTTCGAAACCGGGCGGATGTTGGTGGAACGGACGTATTTAGTGCCGGCGCAGGTGTTGTAGATGCGCTGCTTGTCGCGGCAGAGGCCTCCGAGCATCTGGTGTACGGGTTGGCCGCAAACCTTGCCGAACAGGTCCCAAAGCGCGATGTCGATCGCGGAGGCCGCGCGATATTCGACGCCGGTCGAGGACTGCGCCATCGGCAGATTGAGCATATCGCGATGGATCGCCTCGATGTGAAGGGGATTGCGGCCGAGCAGGCGGCCGGCCAAGGTGTCGTGGATCTGCGCTTCGACGGCGCCCGCGCCATAGAAGGTCTCACCCAGGCCGATGACGCCGGCATCGGTGTGGACACGCACCCAGATCACATTGGCGAATTCTTCGGTGCGCAACGTCTCGATCGACGTGATCTTCACGGCAACATCCTCCCGTCGAGAGCGCGGCTAGCGCCCGCCTTGTTGTTTTTGCTTTGACTGTACCTTGGGGCGCGCAATGCCTCGCGGCCCGGGGCGCAGTCATACGCCCGCTTGTAATATATCACAACATGTTTTATGCATGTCACAAACGAGACGCGACCTGCCCGGGACGAGGCGGGGTCGATTGGGAGGACAACATGGTGCGGCGCAAACGCGCGCTCGAGCTGGTCAATCCGGAAAGCGAAGGTGCAATCGGCCGTCGTAACCGCGTCAATTTCGTCGAGCTGGCCTATCAGAAGATCGAGGATCTGCTCGTCAATTGCGAGCTGAGGCCGGGTCAGTTCCTGACCATGCTCGAACTGCAGCACATCACGGGCTTTGGCCGCACCCCGGTACACCACGCCGTCAACACGCTTGCCGCCGACACGCTGATCATCATCCGCCCGCGGCATGGCCTTCAGGTCGCGCCGATCGATCTGGCGCGCGAGCGCATGTTACTGGGCCTCCGTCGCGATATGGAGCGCTTCCTGATCCGGCTCGCAGCCGATCGCGCCAGCCTGTCGCACCGCAACCAGGCCCTGCATATCGAGCGCGTGCTGCGCGAGCGCCGGGCCAGGCTGACGCTCGACGAGTTCAACAGCCTCGACCGCCGCATCGACGCGCTGATCCTGGAGGCCGGCGGCGAGCCGTTCCTCGCGCATACGATGCGGCCGCTGCACACGCTCTATCGTCGCATCGGCTTCATTCATCACCGCCACATGCCGGGGCAGACCGACTTGTCCGGCACCATCGACCGCCATCTCGACATTTTGAACGCCGTTGCCAATCGCCGCGTTGAAGCGGCCGTGGAGGCCAGCGACGCGCTGATCGACTTCATGAATGCGATGTTCGTCGGGATGGAGGCGGGGATCGATCCGCGACTGCTCGATTGCAGCATCGAACCGCTGCTCGGCACATAAAGAAATCTCAGGGAGAACCAGAATGTCGACGATGGCCATGCCACAACCGACCGCGAGCGAGGCCGCGGTCCGCTACCTCATCACCAACTACAGTCCCAAGGGAAACAAGGTCGGCTGGCTGATGATGGCCTCGATCCTGGTCGAAGCCTGGGATCTCTATTCGATCGCCTTCGTGCTGATTTTCATCCGCGAGCAATACAATCCCGATCCCTTGATGCTCGGTCTCGCCGCAGCCGGCACGCAAGGCGGCGCCCTGATCGGCGCACTGCTCGGCGGCTGGATGTCCGACAAGATCGGCCGCCGCGTGATGTTCCTGGTCACCATGGTCATGTTCATCGTCCTGGCGCTCGCGCAGGCCTTCGTGCCCAGCGTCGGCTGGCTCGTCGTGATCCGCTTCCTGCTCGGCGTGCCGCTCGGCTCCGACATCTCGACCGGCTACACCTACATCATGGAATCCATGGCCAAGGGCGAGCGCGAGGTCATGGGCAACCGCTGGCAGTTCATGTTCGCGGTCGGTGAAGTCCTCACCATCGGCGTCATCGTCATCTTTCTCCTGATCGACATGCAGCACGAGACGTTGTGGCGCGTGACGCTCGGGCTCGGTGCGGTTCCCGCGCTGATTATCCTGATCATGCGGCACGATGTGCCGGAGACGGCGGTATGGCTGGTGCAGAAGGGACGCTATCGCGAAGCCAAGCAGGTTGCCCGCGAGATGTTCAACGATGATCTCGCGATGCTGCCGGACCAGGACGTGGAGGTGCCGAAGGTCAGCACCCGCGCTTTCCTCGCCGATCTGAAGAAGGATCCGATCCGCTGGCGCGCCACGATCTACGGCTGGATTGCCTGTTTCGCGCAAGGCAGTGAGTTCTCGACCTTCGCGTTCTACCTGCCGGTGCTGTTCGTCATGGTCGGTGTGTCCAGCGTCCTCGGCAACAATCTGGTGACGATGGCGCTGTTCTGCTTCGCCGCGCTGTCCGGCTGGGTCGGACCTTTGTTGACACCGAAGCTCGGCCATCGCGGCATCGCGATCGCTGGTTTCGCCATCGTCCTGGCCTCGCTGCTGGTCGCGGCCTTCGCGCTGTACACCGACAACAAGATCCTGCTGCCGTTCGCCGCGGCCGCCATGTTGTGGGGTCATTATTGGGACGCCTCCAACTGCATGACGATCCCGACCATGGTCGCCAAGCCGAAGTATCGCGGCACCGCGAGTGGCTTCGCCTACATGTTCGTGAAGCTGCCGTCGTTCCTGGCAATCTTCCTGTTCCCCGCGCTGTTTTCCGCAATCGGGCAGGCGAATGCCACGCTGTTCGTCGCGATCTTCCCACTGATCGGTTTGCTCGCTGCGATCTTCATCCTGCCGGAGGTCTACGGCTACGACAACGACTGACGGATCCGAGTAGACGAGGCGGCGGGCAAGCCGCCTCGTTCGACCTCACGGCGGTGCCGTCAGGCGGCGCGCACCGAACTCAGGAAGCGACCGACTTCGAGCTTCAGCCGGTTGCTGTCCGAGGCCAGCGATTGAGCGGCGGAGAGGACCTGCGAGGACGCGGACCCGGTTTCGGCTGCGCCGCGCTGCACGTCGGTGATGTTGGTGGAGACCTGGTGAGTTCCCTGGGCCGCCTGCTGCACGTTACGGGAGATTTCCTGAGTCGCAGCGCCTTGTTCTTCCACGGCGGCGGCGATGGTCGATGAGACTTCGGACAGCTTCTCGATCGTCCCCGAGATTTCCTTGATCGACGTGACCGAGTCCTGCGTTGCGGCCTGGATGCCGGAAATCTGCTGGCTGATCTCATCGGTCGCCTTGGCGGTCTGCTCAGCGAGCGCCTTCACCTCGGATGCCACCACCGCAAAGCCACGACCTGCGTCGCCGGCGCGCGCGGCTTCGATGGTTGCGTTCAGTGCAAGCAAATTGGTCTGGCTGGCGATGGTATTGATCAGCTCGACCACGTCGCTGATTCGCGCGGCCGCCTTCGACAACTCGCCGACGCGTTCGGTGGTTGCGCGCGCCTGACTGACAGCATCGCCGGCCATTCGCGCCGACTCCTGCACCTGGCGGCTGATCTCGCTGACCGACGAGGACAGCTCCTCGGTCGCCGACGCGACCGATTGCACGTTGGCGGAAGCCTGTTCCGAAGCCGCCGCAACGGTGGTCGCAAGCTGCTGGGAGTGATCGGCGCTCGTCGTCAGCGTGCCGGCGGAGGCTTCCAACTCGGTCGAAGCCGAGGACACGGTCTCGACGATCTGGCCGACCGCCGACTCGAAGCTGTCTGCGAGCCGAACCATGTCAGCCTTGCGCTGTGCTGCGGCGTGTGCGTCGGCTTCCTTCTGCTCGGCCTCCATGCGGAATTTGGCGAGGCCGTTTTCCTTGAAGGCAAGTGCCGTCTTGGCGACTTCGCCGACCTCATCCCTGCGATCGGTACTGTGAACTTCGACGTCGTAATTACCCGTAGCAAGTTGCTGGAGCAGGGCGACGATGGAGCGGATTGGACGGGCGACACCGAACTGGCCGATCAGCACGCCGAACAACGTTCCGGCGAGGACGCTCGCGATCGAGATCACGATCAGGGTTTTCGACGTCGAAGCATATTCGTCCGAGGTCTTCTGCGAGTATTCCTGGACCCTATCGTCCAATCGCTCGGCAACGGCCTTGAGTTCGGACGACAGTTTTTCTGCTGCGGTCCGGCTCTTCGCGACGGCATCGCGTAGCTTCGCCGCAGTGTCCGTGATCTTCTGGGACGCTGCGGCATCAGTCGCCGACATCGTATCGTTCAGCGCCTGTTCGTAGACGGACAATGCCTGGTGCACACCCGGAAGCATAGCCTGGACTTTGCCGTCGGTCGTCTTGCCGACTGCCTCCATCAACTCGCGAAACTGCGCGAGCATCTCCTCGATGGCCTTGCGGGTCTTGCCGTGCTCGCCCGCCGGGTCGAGCGCGGCGCGGAGCTCGGCCTGATTCATGGCAACGACCCGTTGGCGTGCACGCGCCGCCTCGAGCGTGCGCTTGGCGGAAACCGCCATTCTCTCGGCATTTTCGTTCTGCTCGGCCAGTGTCGTAATGGCGAGGTAAGATAGCGCGCCCATCAGAACAGCGAGCAGGAGGACGATCGAAAGGATTTTCGGAAGGATGCGGAAACGGCCAAGGAAAAGCATAGATTTTCCATTCAATAGGCTTTGCAACGTAGGCTCAGCGGCCGCCCCGGATCGACCGGCTGAATGCCTGCGTACAATTGTCGCAGGCACATCGATATTTGGTTAAAATGGATCACCGGGACTCTACGGGTTTCCTGAGAGAAGCCGGCGAGTGTCCAGCGGATGGTTGCCACGAGCACCGCGATCAGAGCCGTCGGCGTGACGAGCAGAACGAGCTTGAGGGATTGCTGGGCGCCGATCTCGATTTGCTCGTGGCGAAGCACGACCAGCCACAGGATGGTGGCGAGTGAGCCGGTGATCGAAAAGTTCGGGCCGGATCGATGCCGATCAGGATGGCGCTGACGACGGGCGCAGGTAGGTGATCGCTCGCCACGATTGATCCGGCAACGAGACCGACGGCTCGGCTCAGGCGAGCCGCCATGTTTTGCGTCGATGATGGCATTATGCCCCTGATTTGCCCGACGTGTCAAATCGATTTCGGAAAATACGTATGGCATGCCGCCGGCAGTCGTCGGCTACTTTGCATGGGGTTGTTTTCGACATTTTTGTTGCGGGCCTCGTGCCGGGCCTCATCTCAACATGCCCCGAGGCTACGTGAACGACTGACCATGCTCATCTGATCGCGGCCGCGAGTGCCGCGATCAGGGCCGGCGGCGTCACGATCAGGCCCAGCTTAAGGAACGGCCAGGCACCGACCTCGATCTTCTCGCGGCGCAGTGCCACCAGCCACAGGATGGTGGCGAGCGAGCCGGTGATCGAGAAGTTCGGTCCCAGGTCGACGCCGATCAGGATCGCACTGACGACTGACGTCGGCAGGTGATCGCTGGCGACGATCGATCCGGCGACGAGCCCGACCGGCAGATTGTTGGCAATGTTGTCGGCGATCGCAGTCGCGATCCCGACGCTCCAGGCGGCCTTGGGCACGGACTGGGCGACGGCCTCATGCAGCAGGGCGCTGAGATGGCCGATCACGCCGGTCTTGATCAGTGCCTCCACCATCACGAAGAGGCCGCCGACGAGCGGCAGCACGCTCCATGACACGTGCTTGAGCACCGGTACGGGCGACTGCCGGCTGAGCAGCAAAACGAGGGCGGTCGTCACCGCGCCGCAGATGAAGGTGGGCAGGCCCAGTTGCTTATCGAGCGCGGAGGCCGTGATCAGCACGACGCCGATCGCGGCAATGCCGATGGCGGTCAGTTTGCCGCCCCGGCTGAGCCGCTTGTGTGCCACCTTGTGCTCGATGGCTTCCTCCTTCAGCGCGCGATGCTGGGTGAGGCGGAGAACGACGTAAGTGAGCACGATCGAGGCGAGCGAGGGTAGCGCAAACAGGCGGAGCCATTCTGTCAGATGCGGCATGTGCGCGCCGAACACCACGAGGTTGGCGGGGTTCGAGATCGGCAGCACGAAGCTCGCGGCGTTGGCAATAAAGGCGCAGACGAAGAGATAGGGCAGCGGCTGCGCGCCGGCCGCCCGCGTCGCGGCGTAGACTGCCGGCGTCAACACGATCGCGGTGGCGTCGTTCGACAGGAACACGGTCACCAGCGTGCCGACGAGGTAGATCAGCAGAAACAGCCGCTGCGGCGAGCCCCGGGCATATTCGACTGCGAGCGCGGCAAGGTAGTCGAACAGGCCTTCGAGCCGGGCGAGCTCGGCGATCAGCATCATGCCGATCAGAAACAGATAGACGTCGATGCCCTTTTCGACGCCGGTCAGCGCGTCATCCCAGCTCAGGAAGCCGAACAGCACCAGCGCCGCGGCGCCCACCACTGCCCAGATCGCCTCGGGCAGGCGAAAGGGTCGGATGATGACGCCTGCGGTCGCAACGACGATGATGCTCCAGGCCCAATAGACGGCATGCGGCGCGATCGGCAATGTGGTCCTCGTTCGATGGCTATTGTGCAGCGATAGCCGAAGCCGGCCGCGCTGTCTTCCCCTGCGGACGCGACTGTGGACACCGCGTCTCAGGGAGGGCGAAGGAGCAGATTGCGGCGCCAATCGCGGCAACGGCGCCGAGGATGAGAAACGCAGCGCCGTAGCCGGCGCCGACCACGATCAACCCGGCCAGCGTCGTGGACAGGGCCGCGCCGATGCTTTGTGCGGTGATGATCGCGCCCTGTGCGACGTTGAAGCGGCCGGTGTTGCGCATGAGACCTGCGACGATGACGGGGAAAATCGCGCCGAAGATGCCTGCGCCGACACCGTCGAGCAGCTGCACGCCGACCAGCCAGAACGGGTTGTCAGAAAGAGTATAGAGCGCGCCCCGAATAGGCAGGATCAGGAGTGCGCCGAGGAAGAAGCGCTTATGGCCCCAGCGATCGGCCCTCGCGCCGACCAGCATCGCGAACGGCACCATCACGATTTGCGCCGCCACGATGCAGGCAGACATCAGGCTGGTGCCGAGATGCTTGTCCTGGAGGGCCAGCTTTTGGCCGACCAGCGGCAGCATCGCCGCGTTGGAGAGGTGGAACAGTGCGACGCAGATCGCGAAGACGAGCAGGGGCCGGCAAGTGAGCAGGATGCTGAGGCCTGACGGCTGCTCGCGGACTTCGCCAGCTTCGCTGTCGTGCAGGCCACGCGCGAGATCGTGGTCGATGGCGCTTTCCGGTATGCCGAGAATGCTGACGAGACTCGCAAGAGCCATGGCGGCGAGAAGGTAGAAGACGACGCTCGGTCCGAACCAGTAGGCCGCAATGCCGGCGATGGCGGCCGCCACCGCATTGCCCGCGTGATTGAAGGTCTCGTTGCGCCCGATCCGCGCCGTGAAGGCGCGGTGGCCGAAAATGCCGAGCGATACGGCGGCGATCGCGGGCGGAAATACAACCGCCGACGTGTGTGCCAGCCCTTGTGAGACGGCGACCGGCCAGAAACCTGGCCACACCGGAAGCAGGAGCGAGGATGCCGTTACCACGACCGCGGCAACGACCATCACCAGCCGTTTTGCCCTCGTTGCGTCGACCAGTGCGCCGGCTGGCGTCTGCGCCACGATGCCGGCGATCGTTGCGATCGACATCACGATGCCGATACGCGCCTCGTCCCATTGCTGCTCGGTCAGGAGATAGACGGCGAGATAAGGCCCAAGCCCGTCCCGGACTTCGGCAAGGAAGAAATTCGCCGCGTCCAGCGCGCGGCCGGCTTGTAGCTGTTGGTCGGGACTGCGCTTCGGCATCGGTCTCTCGATCGAGGCGCAGAACTCGCCCTGCGAGAAACCGATGTCGGATCAGATTGGTTCCGCTCAAATCAGCGCGAGCACTCCGTTACAGTTTCACGGCCAGCAGCACCGCGCCGGCGCCGATCATGGCGATGCCGAGCCAGCCTTGTGGTGTCGGACGCTCGCCGAGAAAGGCGAAGGCGAACAGTGCCACCAGCACGACACTGAGCTTGTCGATCGGTGCGACCAGCGTTGCCGGCCCGAGTTTTAGCGCGCGAAAGTAGCACAGCCATGATGCGCCGGTAGCGAGCCCCGACAGGATCAGGAACAGCCAGGTTTTCGACGAGATCGCCGATGGCGCGGCGAACTGGCCGGTGAGGAACAACAGCACCGAGAAGGCGAGCAGCACAACGATGGTGCGGATGAAGGTCGCAAGATCAGGATTGATGCTCTCCACCCCAACCTTGGCGAAGATCGCTGTCAGCGCGGCGAAGCAGGCGGACAGCAACGCCCAGGTCTGCCAGGCGGAGAGAAGGGCGGGTTTCATGGGGCATCCGATGCGTTGTCGTTCGGAGCTCGCCGCGTGCGTGGTCTATTCACCGCGCCACCGGCAGCTTTTCCGCCATCGCCTTGCGCAGGATGCGCGACAGCGACTCGACCGAATAGGGTTTCTGGATCAGCTCGAAGCCGCGATGGGCGCTTTCGGCGAGCACGTTGCTGTAGCCGGAGGTGAGCACCACCGGCAGGCCCGGATAGCGCTCGCGGATGAGGCCGGCGAGCTCGACGCCGTTCATGCCGGGCATGATGACGTCGGAGAACACGAGATCGACGGCGAACTCGTTCTCGCCAAGGATCGCCAGGGCGGCATTGGCGTTGGCGACACGGCGCACGACATAGCCGAGGTCCTCGAGCAGTTCGGTGGAGAAGCGGCCGACGTCGTCATTGTCCTCCACCACCAGCACGCGATAACCGCGCCCTGTGGCGGCGGGTTCGCTCATCAGCGACGCTGCCTGCGTGGCCAGGGTTGGGCTCGGCGCCTGCGGCAGATAGATCGTGAAGGTCGCGCCGTGTCCGATGCTGCTCTCGACCGCGATGTCGCCTTCGGACTGCTTTGCGAAGCCGAAGGCTTGGCTCAGGCCGAGCCCGGTGCCTTTGCCGACCTCCTTGGTCGTGAAGAAGGGCTCGAAGATGGCCTCGAGATTTTCCGGCGCAATACCCGAGCCGGTGTCGTGGATCGAGATCGCGACGAAATCGCCGCTGCGCGCCGATTGCGTGCGCAAGGCAGGGATGCCCTTGAGCTTGCGGACCGCGATGGTCAGGCGCCCCTCGTCCTTCATCGCATCGCGCGCGTTGATGGCGAGGTTGATCAGTGCGGTCTCGAACTGCGCGATGTCAGCGATGGTGAAGCAGTCGGGATCCTGTATCTCGACCGCGATCTCGATGCGGCCGCCGACCAGCGGCCGTACCAGTTGCGCCACGCTTTCGACCTGCATGCCGACGTTGAAGACCTGCGGCTTCAAAGGCTGCCGCCGCGCAAAGGCGAGCAACTGTGCCGTCAGGTTCGAGGCGCGCTCGACCGTCTCGGAGATCGCATCGACATAGCGCCGCCGCCGTTCCTCCGGCAGCTCGCGCCGGCGGAGGAAGTCGGTGGCCGAGCGGATGATGGTGAGGAGATTGTTGAAATCATGCGCGACGCCGCCGGTGAGCTGGCCGATCGCCTCCATCTTCTGCGACTGGCGCAGGGCCTCCTCGCCGCGCCGGCGCTCGGTGATGTCGACGGCCTCGGGCACGGCGCCGGAGATCTCGCCGTGCTGGTCGAGCAAGGGACGGATGCTGAAATCGAACCAGCGTTCGCCGATGGGAAGGCGGAGCTGCACCTCGATCCGCACCGCTTCGCCCTTCAGCACGGTGTCGAAAGCGTTGCGGACGACCGCGGTCATCCCTTCGGTCGCAGTGAACCATGGCGTGTCCCAGAACGGCTTTCCGATGACGTCTCGCGGCGCAGCGCGGATGCCGGCGAGCGCCGTCGTGTTGGCGAAGAGCAGATTGCCTTCGAGGTTGAGCAGGCCCTGGTACTGGTTGCTGGTCTCCAGGATCGCAAGCAGCCGAGCCTCGTTGGCTTCGAGCTGTGATGTGCGCTCGGTGATGCGCTCTTCCAGCGTTTCGTTGAGCTGCCTGAGCTCGATCTCCGCCTGCTTGGCGGCGGTGATGTCGTGGGCGACGCCGATGAAACCGATATGCTTGCCGTTGGGGTCCCAGCGCGGTTGGGATTCCGAGCGCAGCCAGCGCCACTGCCCGTCGGCGCGCCTGTAGCGTGCTTCCAGCACGAAGGGTTTTAGCGAGGCTTCGCCCTGCACGGATTGCTGGAGCACCTGGGGCAGGTCATCCGGGTGCAGCACCTTGCGCCAGTCGAAATCGATAGCCTCCTCGAAGGGCAGGCCGAGAAAGTCGACATAGGCCTGGTTGGCGAAGGAGCGTTTGCGGTCGAGCTTGGTGACCCAGATCGGCACCGGCGCGCTATCGGCGATCAGGCGAAAGCGCTCCTCGCTTTCCCGCAAGGTCGCCTGCGCCAGCATCTGGTCGGTGACGTCGAGGTCGGCGCCGACCAGCCGCACCGCCCGTCCGCTCGCGTCGCGCTCGATCTTGCCGACGACGCGTATCCAGCGCACCTCACCGTCGCTGGGGCGGATGATGCGGTAGGTGTCGGAGTAATCTTCGCTCTCGCTCTTGAGAATGCCGAACAGGTGCTTGACCGTCCGCTCGCGATCCTCCGGCTGGATGCGACCGACCCATTCCTCGTAGGTCTCGCTGGCGGCCTCCGGCGGCAGGCCGTGGATCAGAAGATATTCGGGAGTGCGCCGGTTCCTGACGCCGTCACGGAAATCGATCTCCAGGCCGCCGACGCCGGCGATGCGCTGGATGCGCGCAAGCTCAGCCTCGCGCTCCTGCAATACGCGATAGGCGTTGTCGCGCTCGCGGGCGATCTCCTCCAGATGCTGGCGCAGCCTTTCGGCGGCGATGGTCTCAGGCAAAGGATCGTTCAAGGGGGCGGCCGCTGTGATGCACGTGCCGGTGCAATTCTCACACAGTCCGGGCGCGATGGCTACCCATTGCAACGGCGTAAAGGGGATGATGTCGGAGAAGTGTGGACGGCGGATCAACGTCGCGCCTGAGGAATTTGTTCCGTTCGCAGGAACGATTAACGTCTCGAAGCGTCGTCGCCGGGCCCAAGATGGGTTCAAGTTAGGTTCGAGACAGGCTCAAGCAACTCCTGCCCGGGGGATGTAAACCTTGAAGTTATTTGTCTGCCAGGCCTGCAGCAACGTTCTCTATTTCGAGAACCGCGCCTGCGAACGCTGCGGGCACCGGGTTGCCTTCCTCCCCGAGAAGGAGGTGCTCTCTGCGATCGAACCTGACGGGACGGCCTGGACGGCGCTGGCGGACAAGGGCAAGGGCCGCATGCTGTGCGCCAATGCCGAGTTCGATGCCTGCAACTGGCTGACCGAGCCCGGCAGCAGCGATCTCTACTGCCGCGCCTGCCGGCACAACGGCACGGTGCCCGATCTGTCCGATCCGGCGCAGCTAGCCGGCTGGCGCGAGCTCGAGGTGGCCAAGCACCGGCTGTTCTACTCACTCTCGCGGTGGAAGCTGCCGCTGGCGACGCGGGCAGAGGACCCCGCGCACGGGCTGATCTTCAACTTCCTTGCCGATGATCCCTTCAGCGGCCAGCGGATCATGACCGGCCATGACAACGGCCTGATCACGATCGCGCTGACGGAAGCCAACGACATCGAACGCGAGCGGCGCAGGCTTGAGATGGGCGAGCCCTACCGGACGCTGCTCGGGCATTTCCGCCACGAGGTCGGGCACTATTTTTGGGATGTGCTGGTGCGCGACGGCGGCAAGCTCAACGAATTTCGCGCGATGTTCGGCGACGAACAAGTCGACTACGGGCAGGCGCTCCAGCGCCATTATGCGGAGGGGCCGCCGGCCGATTGGCAACAGAACTATGTTTCCGCCTACGCGACCACACATCCCTGGGAGGATTTCGCCGAGACCTGGGCCCACTACCTCCACATCGTCGATACGCTCGAGATGGCCTCCGAATTCGGCATGGAGGTGCGCCCCAGGATCGATCGAGCAGGCGAGCTGACGGCGCGGATCCGCTTCAACCCCTATGTGGCGGTTGATGTCGAGAGGCTCGTCAATGCATGGCTGCCCTTCACCTTTGCCATCAACAGTGTCAACCGGGCGATGGGCGCCCGCGACCTCTATCCTTTCATCCTGTCACCGGCGGTGATCGGGAAGCTGGGCTTTGTCCACGAGCTGGTGCGGGAAGCGGCTAAGCCGGCAGCAGATAGGGATCGATAAGGCCGGCTTTGAGAAGGCGATAAGGCCGGCCGGGATCGCTGGTAGGCCAGGGCGAGGACGGATTTAGACCGTTGCCTCCGGCCCATTTTGCTGTACCACGGACACATCACGGCCTGTCCCATCAGCCCGAACGGGTGAGGGAGAGGTCCCGCCCAAGGTCGAAGAACCAAGAAAAGCATGTTCAAACGCATTCTGATCGCCAATCGCGGCGAAATCGCCTGCCGGGTCATCAAGACTGCCCGCCGGATGGGAATTGAGACGGTCGCGGTCTATTCCGAGGCCGACCGCGATGCTCTGCATGTCGAGATGGCTGACGAGGCGGTCCTGATCGGCCCATCGGCCGCGGCTGAGAGCTATCTGGTGATCGAGAAGATCGTGGAGGCCTGCCGCAAGACGGGCGCAGAGGCCGTGCACCCCGGCTACGGCTTTCTGTCCGAGCGCGAGGCATTTCCGCGTGCGCTGGAGGCGGCCGGCATCGTCTTCATCGGCCCGAACCCCGGCGCGATCGCGGCGATGGGCGACAAAATCGAATCCAAGAAGGCGGCTGCCAAAGCCAAGGTCTCGACCGTGCCCGGCTATCTCGGCGTCATCGAGGACGACAAGCACGCGGTGCGCATTGCCGACGAGATCGGCTATCCCGTGATGATCAAGGCGTCCGCCGGCGGCGGCGGCAAGGGCATGCGCATTGCGCACTCGAAGAGCGAGGTCGCCGAAGGCTTCAATCTGGCGAAAGCGGAAGCCAAGGCTTCGTTCGGCGACGACCGCGTCTTCGTCGAAAAATTTATCGTCGATCCCCGTCACATCGAGATCCAGGTGCTTGGCGACAAGCACGGCAACGTGATCTATCTCGGCGAGCGCGAATGCTCGATCCAGCGTCGCAACCAGAAGGTCATCGAGGAGGCGCCGTCGCCGCTGCTCGACGAGACCACCCGCCGCAAGATGGGCGAGCAGGCGGTCGCTCTGGCGAAGGCCGTGCATTATGATTCCGCCGGCACCGTCGAATTCGTCGCGGGCCAGGACAAGAGCTTCTATTTCCTGGAGATGAACACCCGCCTCCAGGTCGAGCATCCGGTGACCGAGCTCGTCACCGGCATCGATCTCGTCGAGCAGATGATCCGGGTCGCTGCCGGCGAAAAGCTCACCATCGCGCAGAAGGACGTTGCGCTTACCGGCTGGGCGGTGGAGTCGCGTCTCTATGCCGAAGATCCCTTCCGCAACTTCCTGCCCTCGATCGGGCGCCTCGTGAAGTACCGCCCGCCGGCGGAGCTAAGCAAGGACGGCATCACGGTGCGCAACGACACCGGCGTGCAGGAGGGCGGGGAGATCTCGATCCACTATGATCCGATGATCGCCAAGCTCGTCACCCATGCGCCCTCGCGCGCCGCGGCCATCGAGGCGCAGGCGACCGCACTCGATGCGTTCTATGTCGACGGCATCCGTCACAACATTCCGTTCCTCTCCGCGCTGATGAACCATCCGCGCTGGCGCGAAGGACGGCTGTCGACCGGTTTCATCGCCGAGGAGTTTCCGAAGGGGTTTTCGGCGCGCGAGCCTGAAGGCGAGGTCGCGCGGCGGATCGCCGCCGTCGGCGCCGCCATCGATCACGTGCTCGGAGAGCGCAAGCGGCAGATTTCCGGCCAGCTCGGCGGCCGCGTCGTGCAGCGCGAGCGCCGCCGCGCGGTGTGGCTCGACCGCCAGGAGATCGCGCTCGAGATCGTGCGCGAAGGTGAAGCGATCGCGGTGCGTTTCCTTGATGCCGAGGGCAAGGCGGGCAATGCCCATCTCCTGGAATCGCCGTGGCGGCCGGGCGAACCGGTCTGGCAGGGCACAATCGACGGTCACTTCATCGCCGTGCAGGTGCGTCCCATTCCGAACGGCGTTCGGCTCGCCCATCAGGGCGTCGAGGTGCCGGTCTATGTCTGGACCGAGACGGAAGCGTCGTCCGCGCGACTGATGCCGGTGACCACGGCCTCCGACACCGGCAAGAAGCTGCTTTGCCCGATGCCCGGCCTGGTGGTCTCGATTGCGGTGACGGAAGGGCAGGAGATCAAGGCCGGCGAGACGCTTGCGGTCGTCGAAGCTATGAAAATGCAGAACGTGCTGCGCGCCGAGCGCGACGGTACGGTAAAGAAGATCCACGCCAGCGCCGGCGCCACGCTCGCGGTGGACGCGCTGATCCTGGAGTTTGCGTAAGGCAGCGACGCGGTTCTAAATGTAGACCCTCCCCCTGAGGAACGCGCACTTCGCGCGCGTCTCGAAGGGCGAGGCCGAGAGCGGGGCCTTCGTCCTTCGTGACGCGCGTTCCGCGCTCCTCAGGACGAGGAACTGGGAGCGACGAAACCATGGCCTTCCTTCAACGCCGCGAGAAACTGCGATCGATCCTCACCGGGCAGGGCTGCGTTCGTCCCGGCTCGGTCTATGACGCGATCTCGATCCGCATTGCAGAGGAGCTCGGCTTTCCGCTCGGTATGTTCGGCGGCTCGGTGGCCTCGCTCGCCGTGCTCGGCGATCCCGACATCGCGCTGATCACGCTCACGGAACTTGCCGAGCAGATGCGACGGATGTCGCGGGCCTCCGCGTTGCCAGTGCTGGTCGATGCCGATCACGGCTACGGCAACGCGCTCAACGTCCGTCGGACGGTGCAGGAGCTGGAGACCGCGGGCTGCGCCGGCCTCACCATCGAGGACACGCTGCTGCCGCAGGCGTTTGGCGAAGCGAAGACGCAGCTCATCTCGCTGGAGGAGGGCGTCGGCAAGATGAAGGCCGCGCTCGATGGCCGCAGCGATCCCTCGCTGGTCATCATGGGCCGTACGGGCGCCGCCGCAGTCACCTCGATAGAGGACACTATCAAGCGTGCGCAGGCCTATGAGGCCACCGGCGTCGACGCCTTATTCTTCACCGGCATCAAGTCGCGCGCCGAGCTCGAGGCAATCGCAACGGCGACGCGCCTGCCGATCGTGCTGGGCGGTGTGCCGGACGAGCTGAATGCGCTCGACTATCTGGCGGGCCAGCGTGTGCGTGTCGCGCTGCAAGGCCACGCGCCGATTGCTGCGGCAATGCAGGCCGTCTACGAGACGCTGAAGGCGCTGCGCGACGGGACGCCGCCGAAGAACCTCAGCGGTCTCGCATCGTCGGAGCTGACCGGCCGCATCATGCGTGAGGCCGACGTGAAAGCGCGCAGTGCCGACTTCCTCGGGTTGAAGAGATGAGCCGCGCCATCCTCCAGGTCATGATCCGCGGCCGCGTGCAAGGCGTCGGCTATCGCGCCTGGGTCGAATACCAGGCGAGCGCGAGCGGGCTGGAAGGCTGGGTGCGCAACCGCCGCGACGGCAGCGTGGAGGCGTTGTTTGCTGGGTCGCCGACCCGCGTCGCCGAAATGGTGGCGTTGTGCCGGCATGGTCCGCCGTCCTCGCGCGTCGACAACGTCACCAGCGAAACCGCAGGCGAGGACGATTTGAACCTGCGGCGGGCAGGGGAAGTGTTCTCGGTATTGCCGACGGTGTAGATTCACCGCGGCAGCTTGGCGATGGCGTCGCTGAGCTCGTGGATCTCGTAGGGCTTGCGCAGGATCGGGAAATCGCCGCGCACATCGGAGGCGGCGTCGCTGTAGCCGGTCGCGAGCAGGATCGGCAGGCCGGGACGGATCTGACGCAGGCGATGGGCGAGGGTGAGGCCGTCCATCTTGCCGGGCATCACGATGTCGGAGAACACGAAGTCGACGCCATCGTGCTCGATCTCGCGCAGCGCTTCCTCCGCATCCGCGACGCGGCGCACCTGATAGCCGAGCTGTTCCAGGAGCCCTGTGCTGACGACCGCGACGTCCGGATTGTCCTCGACCAGCAGCACGGTTCCGCTGCCGCGCGAGGGCGTAACGGCCGCTTCGCGCTGTGGTTCGCTCGTCTCGCGCCGCAGGAGAATGGCAAACGTCGTGCCCTTGCCGAGCTCGCTTTCCACCCTCACGGTGCCGCCGGCCTGATGGGCAAAGCCGTGCACCTGGGACAGGCCGAGCCCGGTGCCCTTGCCGACCGGCTTGGTCGTGAAGAACGGCTCGAAGATCTTGTCGAGCACGTCGGAGGGGATGCCGAGGCCAGTGTCGGCAACGCTGATGGCGACGAACTCGCCGGCGTGAAGCGGGTCGGACAGCACCTCGTTACGGGCGCCGATCGTCACGGTGCCACCGTCGGGCATTGCGTCGCGCGCATTGATCACGAGATTGAGCAGTGCTGTCTCTAGCTCTGAGACGTCGGCCCTGACCGGCCAGACGTTGCGATCGATGTCGAAGGCGAGCTGCACTGTGCTGCCGAGACCGGCATGGAGCACCTCGCGGATCGCGTCGATCCGCTCGCCGAAATGGATCGATTGCGGATTGACGCTCTGCCGCCGGGCAAAGGTCAGGAGCTGGGCTGTCAGCGCGGCACCGCGCTTGGTTGCCGTGTCGATCGCGGAGATCGCACGCTCCAGCTTGGCGTCGGACTCGGCGCCCCTCTTGAGAACATGAAGGCTGCCGCTGATGATCATCAAGAGGTTGTTGAAGTCGTGTGCGACGCCGCCGGTGAGCTGGCCGAGCGCATCGAACTTCTGGGACTCTGCGAGCTGCTTCTGCATCGCTTCGAGCTTGAGCTCGGCGTTGCGGCGTTCGGTGATGTCGCGGGTGATCTTGGCAAATCCGATGAGATCGCCGTCCTCGTAGATCGGATCGATCACGACGCTTGCCCAGAAGAAGGTGCCGTCCTTGCGGACGCGCCAGCCTTCTTCCTCGTAGCGGCCCTGTTCCCGCGCGATTCTGAGCGCGCGCGCGGGCTTGCCATTGGCGCGGTCGATTTCGGTATAGAAGCGGGAGAAATGCTGGCCGACGATCTCCTCGGGCGAATAGCCCTTGATGCGCTGACCGCCGATGTTCCAGCTGGTGATGACGCCGGTGGGATCGAGCATATAGAGCGCGTAATCGGCAACCCCCTCGACCAACAGCCTGAAACTCCGTTCGCTATCGAACAAGTCTCTCTGTTGTCTGAACTTTTGCGCCATTCTGGACCCCGCCTCGACGGGGACAAACGCCTCGATCCCGATCTTTGTTCCGCGCGCCTGAGCCCTTTTTAGGCAAATGCCGGGAACAGTATGCAAGGCAAAGACTTCAAGGGACCGCTTGACAGGAAATCAATACAGTCAGATATTTCTGTTATGACAGAAATAACCGGTAAAAAGAAGCTGCCCGCCGCCGTCGAGCGCTTCATCCTGCACTGGGGTGACATGGGAGACGAGTGGGGCGTCAATCGCTCGGTCAGCCAGATCCATGGGCTGCTCTATCTCGCGGAAGCGTCGATGACGGCGGAGGACATCGCCGAGACGCTCGGCATGGCGCGGTCCAACGTCTCCAACTCGATCAAGGAGCTTCTGGCCTGGAATTTGATCCGGCGCGTGCCGATCCTCGGCGACCGCCGCGATCATTTCGAGGCCGAGACCGACATCTGGGAGATAGCGGCGCGCATCGCGGCGCGGCGCAAGGAGCGGGAGATCGATCCTGCGGTTGCGGCCTTGCGGACCTGCGTCACGGACGCCGCCGATGATCCCGCGATCAGTCCTGTCGCGGCCAAGCGACTGAAGGAGATGCTCGCTTTCACCGAGCTCGCCGACCACTGGTTCATGCAGATGTTGAAAGTACCGCGGCCGCGGCTGATCGCGCTGATGAAGCTCGGCGAGAAGATCGCCAATCTGCTGCCGCTGGGTAAGACCAAATAGCGCAAGGGAGGGCTGCGATGACGTCGGCAAGATTACCAGGCTCCCGCGCATCGTCCCCCGCTCACACCAAATTACTCGATGATCGTCGCTTCCGTGCGCTGTTGTCGGACGAGGATTGGGGGCGCCTGCCGCTTGCGACCTGGCGGCGTTTTTCCAAGCGCGTATGCGACGGTGACAGCGTCGTCTATGTCGGCGTCGTCGATGAGGTCAGCTTCAGCGATCTCGGCTGGTGGTTCGCGCAGGCCGCGCGCCTGATCGGCGGGCCGTTGCCGACCGGCCGCGACATCGGCGTGCCCATGATCGTCACGGTCACCGAGGATGCGAGGAGCGGCGGCCAGACCTGGACGCGCATCTGCGCGCGCAGGAACGGCTTTCCGCAAGTCATCCACTCCGCCAAGCGCTTCGAGGGGCCGACCGGTCTCGAGGAATATGTCGGCTTCGGCGTCTCGATGGCGCTGCGCATCTCGGTCGTGGACGAGGTGCTGGAGTTTCGCAGCGCCGGCTACGGACTCCAGATCGGCCGGCTCTGGCTGCGGCTGCCGAAATGGCTGACGCCGGGCGATCTCACGGTAACGCATCGCGATCTCGGCGATGGCGCCTTCCGTTTCACCCTCGACGTCACCCACCCGCGGTACGGCGCGCTGATCCACCAGTCCGCCGTGTTCAAGGAGGCCGTATCATGACCCCGCTGTTGTGGACTCTCATCGCCATCCAGATCGTGATGGGGGTGTTCGACACCTTCTATCACCACGAATTCACCGAGCGCCTGGCCTGGCGGCCGTCGCAGCGTTTCGAGCTGAAACTTCACGCCGTGCGCAACATACTCTATGCGCTGCTGTTCCTGCTGCTCGGCTGGCTCGAGGTGCATGGGGTGCTTGCCGTTGTCATCGTCGCGGTGCTGATCGCCGAGATCGTCATCACACTGATGGATTTCGTCGAGGAGGATATGAGCCGCAAGCTGCCGCCGAGCGAGCGGATCAACCACACGCTGCTGGCGATCAACTACGGCGCCATCCTGGTTCTGCTGCTACCGGTCCTGATCGGCTGGGCCGTGCAGCCGCTTGGTGTGACGATCGCTTATCACGGCCTGCTCAGCATTGCCGCGACCGCCTGCGCGGTTGGCGCGGCGCTGTGCGGCCTGCGCGATTTTGCGGTTACGCGGCGGCTTGCCCGCATGACAAGCGCGCCCGCGCACGGCCTCGTCGACAAGCTCGCCGGTCGCCAGACCGTGCTGATCACCGGCGCGACCGGCTTCATCGGCAGCCGGCTTGCCGCAAGCCTTGCCGGAGCCGGGCATGAGGTCATCGCGCTCATCCGCAATCCCGTGAAAGCGGAGATGCTGCCGCCGCCGGTGACGCTGATCACGAGTCTCGATCAGATTTCGCCGGACACGTCTATCGACGTCATCGTCAACCTCGCCGGTGAGCCGATCGGCAATGGCCTGTGGACAGAGACCAAGCGGGCGGAGATCCTCAACTCACGGATCAACATGACGAGTGAGGTCGTAAGGTTGATCGCGCGGCTGGCGCGCAAGCCGGCCGTGCTGGTCTCCGGTTCCGCGATCGGCTGGTACGGACTGTGGGCCGATCAGGTGCTGACGGAATCCGCGAAATCGCACGCCTGCTTCAGTCATGAGCTGTGCGATGCCTGGGAGAAGGCGGCGCGGCCGGCGGAGGAGCACGGCGTTCGCGTGGTCTGCTTGCGCATCGGCCTCGTGCTCGGAACCGAAGGCGGTTTCATCACGCGCATGTTGACGTCGTTCGAGTTCGGGCTTGGCGGGCCGCTCGGCACGGGCCGGCAATGGATGTCCTGGATCGAGCGCGACGATCTCGTCCGCCTTATCGCCTATGTCATCGCCACCCCCGATCTCGCCGGCCCCATCAACGCGACCGCACCGATCCCCGTGACCAACGCAAAGTTCACCGACGAGCTTGCACGCCGCCTGCGTCGGCCCGCGGTGTTGCGCATTCCGGCGAGCCTGCTCCGCCGGATCGGTGGCGGTTTTGCCGACGAACTCCTGCTTGGTGGCCAGCGCGTGCTGCCGAACAAGGTGCTGAGCCGCGGTTTTGTCTTCAGGCACGAAACGCTGCGCAGCGCGTTCGAGGCGATTTTGTGAGGCTTAGGCGGCGGCACTGCGAAAGGTCGCTGCCACCGTACGCAGTGCTGCGAGCTTGGCGGGGTCGCTGACCTTCGAGTAGAGCATCACTTTTGACGCGCCAAGTTTTGGCAGCTTGTGCACCGGGCCGATATCGACCAGCCCAGGCGGTGCAATCCGCCGCGCCAGTGGCGTCACGGCAAGGCCTGCGAGCGCGGCGGCGACCACAGCGGTTACGCCGCCACCGACGAAGCGCTCGCGCCAGGGGATGCCGGCTTTGTCGAGCGCGCGTACGGCGATGGCGCGCACGCCGCAGGGTGGGGACAGGGTTGCGAGCTGCAGCGCTTCGCCTTTCGGAACGGTGAAACGTCTCGACGCGAACCAGCCGAACGCGTCCTCGGCGAGCTTCTCGCCGCCGCGCCGGCTGCCTTCCTGACGCACGATCACCGCATCAAGCTCGCCTTTATCGTAGGCGTCGAGCATCTCACGCGTAAAGCCGATGGTGACGGCCAGGGTAAGGTTTGAGGACATCGCGTGCAGACGCTCGAGCAGTGGTACGAGCTCGGGTCCTGCGGCATGATCGGAAATGCCGAGCGAGAGGGACTGTGCGGCCGGTGCCTCGTCCGAAAGCGCACGGTCATGCGCCGCCACCAGTGCGCGGGCGCGATCGAGAAAATCTGCGCCGTGGGCCGTCAGCCTGACCGCACGCGGCGAGCGCTCGACGAGGCGCTTTCCAAGCAGCGCTTCGAGACGCTGCAGCTTGAGGCTCACAGCCGCCTGCGTTGTCCCGAGCGCCTCAGCCGCGCGCGTAAAGCTCTGGAGGTCGGCGACCAGCAGGAAGGCCTGCACCGTGGCGATGTCGAGCGTTGCTGTCATTTCAGTGGGTTATCATTGATATCAGCATAGATAAGATACCAAAATGATAGAGCAAGGTCTAGTTTACCCTGGACGCGCGCGACGACAGCGCGCCCTTCAAGGAGAACGACCATGCCTCTGATAACCGTGTCCTATTCGACCTCCCGCCAGTCGTCGTCGCTCAAGGCCGACATCGCCAGCGCGGTCTCCGAGCTCACCGCAAAGATCCTGCACAAGGATCCCAAGGTCACCGCGATCATCGTGAAATCGGTCGACGCGAACGACTGGTTCGCCGGCGGAAAATCGCTCGCGGAGCAGCAGCTCGCGAGCTACTGGATCGACATCCATGTGTCCGAAGGCACAAACACCAAGGACGAGAAGGCCGCCTATCTCGCCGCCATGTTCAAGCGCATGGCCGAGATATTGGGCCCGTTGCACCACGAGACGTACCTGCATGTCGACGAGGTGAGGGCCGATGCCTACGGCTTTGGCGGCCTCACCCAGGAGCGGCGCTACATCGCCGGCAAGCTCGAAGTCACGCCGGAGCGCGCGGCTGCTTAAGCCGCGGCCTCCGGCAGCAGGGCCTTGGTGGGCCCGAACAGCTCCTCAAAGGCCCGCCGCAGCGCGACATCGACATCGGCCATCGTGACGAGGTGGCCGAGGTCGACCAGCGAGGTCACGCCGTAACGGGGATCAACGACGCCGCAGGGCACGATCCCCGAGAAATGCGACAGGTCCGGCTCGACATTGATGGCGATGCCGTGGAACGACACCCAGCGCTTCAGCCGCACGCCGATCGCGGCGATCTTGTCCTCGTGGCCCCGCCCTTTGTCTGGCCGCTTCACCCAGACGCCGACCCGGTCCTCGCGGCGCTCGCCCCGGACGTTGAAGGCATCGAGCGTGCGCAAAATCCATTCCTCCAGGCTCGCGACAAAGGCTCGCACGTCCGGCCGGCGGCGCTTGAGGTCAAGCATTACATAGGCCACCCGCTGGCCGGGCCCGTGATAGGTCAGTTGCCCGCCGCGCCCCGCGGCGAAGGTGGGGAAGCGCGGATCGAGCAGGTCGGACGCCTTGGCAGAGGTGCCGGAGGTATAAAGCGGGGGGTGCTCGAGGAGCCAGACCAGCTCGGGCGCTTCGCCCGCCGCAATGGCCGCCACACGCGTCGCCATGGCTGCGACAGCCTCGGGATAGGGCACCGGGGTGTCCGAGATCCGCCACTCCACGGGCTGGCCCGAGGAGGCTGAAAACGGCGTCAAATCGAGGTCTTGGCGGGTGTTTTCGGGCTTATTAACCATTGGCTAACCATAACGTGGTGATCATCACAGGCGCAAATGCAGAGTCTCCAGTTGCGGCGGTGCTGACGTGCCCACTCTCGATAAAGTCACCGTGGATCTCATGGTCGTCCTCGGGACCACCACCATGCCGATCCACCAGGTATTACGTCTTTCCCGCGGCGCCATCATCGAACTGGACGCAACCGAGGCCGACGAGGTCAAGGTTTTGGCCAATAATCTGCCCGTCGCTAGCGGCGTCGTGCTGGTCGACCGCAACCGGATCGCGGTCGAGGTCAAGCAGATGCTGCCGCGCTCGCCCGGGACCCGATAACCGCGCGGGCAGGGCGAAACTTTCCTCAGAAGCTTGTGGAATTTGCGGCCTCAGCAGGCTTGTACCCCCCTGATGGATTTGTTAGATCGGCGCCGGTTGATCCGGCCGGCGCGAGCCCAAGCCGGTTTCTTAAGCGCTCGTGGCGGAACTGGTAGACGCGCTGCCTTGAGGTGGCAGTGGGTAACACCGTGGGGGTTCGAGTCCCTCCGAGCGCACCATTTTCACGCTTGGGCGTTGAAATCTCAGGATTTCCTTCGCCAATTGCTCTCAGAAGTTACAATTCTGTTCTTTATCGTCCGACATTGCCAAATCGGCGATGTTCTGCAGTTGAGCGATCGGCTCGTTCATGCCGTCGAATCCGTGCCGCTCGCGGCCGTCCTTCGATGTTGGTCGACGGCATTTTCGTGTCTTTCCAACCGAACATCACCATCATTTGTGGAATCGTTGCGGCCGCAAAAGCCACATCCTCGGCACACGCCGTCCCCACGCCACGACCGTTCATCTTGGCGCGTTCCCGGCAAGACGAACCAACCTCTTGAACTTGGCGGGCCACGCTTTCTTTGCAGCACCCTCTTGGCGCAAAGCGCAAGTCAAGTTCAGTGAACGACCAATAGCCCGCTTTTAGGGGGACACAAGCAGGTACTATCTTCGGTAGCAAGGATTGAGGGCACCGCGCGCCAATGGGGTTGCCCGGGAAATCGGGCCGCGCGAGTGTGGATTCGTTCGATAGTTCGGATATGGTAGTTTCGGCAATTTGCAGAAGGATTGAAATCGACCCCGCCGGGAGGAAGTCATGCTCGACACTACGCTCAACGCGCGCGTCCAGGTCTTTCTTGACAAATTCGAAGCGGCTCTTGCGGCAAGTGATCTCGACGCCGCCGTAGCGATGTTCGCTTCGGAATGCTACTGGCGCGACCTCGTTGCCTTCACATGGAACATAAAGACCTTGGAAGGCCGCGATCAGGTGCGGGAGATGCTCAGCTCTTGCCTCGCGCGCACAAAGCCGAGCAACTGGAAAATCGCCGATGGGGAAAGCGCGACTGAAGCCGGCGGCGTAACCGAGTGCTGGATCTCGTTCGAGACTGAAGTCGCACGCGGCTACGGCTTGGTCCGCCTCCAGAACGGCCAGATCTGGACGCTGCTGACGACGATGGTCGAGCTGAAAGGTCACGAGGAAAAGGCGGGCTTCACACGGCCGCTCGGCGCCCGGCACGGCTTCAATCCTGGCGCCAAAACGTGGAAAGAGTTGCGCGACGAGGAAACCGAGCAACTCGGCATCAAGACCCAGCCCTACGTGCTCATCATAGGCGGCGGCCAAGGAGGCATCGCGCTCGGAGCCCGGTTGCGCCAGCTTGGTGTGCCGACCATCATCGTCGAGAAGAACGAGCGTGCCGGCGATTCCTGGCGCAACCGCTACAAGTCGCTCTGCCTGCATGACCCGGTCTGGTATGATCATTTGCCATACATCGACTTCCCGAAGAACTGGCCGGTATTTTCGCCGAAGGACAAGATCGGCGACTGGCTGGAGATGTACACCAAGGTCATGGAGCTGAACTACTGGACCGGTACCACGGTCAAGCACGCCGACTGGGACGACGCCCACAAGGAATGGACCGTCGCGGTCGAGCGGAATGGCAAGGAAATCACGCTGAAGCCAAAGCAGCTCGTGTTTGCGACCGGTATGTCGGCCAAGCCGAACATGCCGCAGTTCAGAGGCATGGACACTTTCAAGGGCGAGCAACACCATTCCTCGCGTCATCCAGGTGCCGACCGTTGCAAGGGGAAAAAGGTAGTTGTAATCGGCTCGAACAATTCGGCGCATGACATCTGCGCCGCGCTGTACGAGGCCGGCGTCGACGTGACCATGGTGCAGCGCTCGACCACCCATATCGTGCGCTCGGATTCGCTGATGGCATCGATTGCGGATCTCTATTCCGAGCGTGCCGTCCGCGGCGGCATGACCACGGCGAAGGCTGATCTGATTTTCGCCTCGCTGCCCTACAGGATTCTGGCTGGGCTTCAAAAGCCGGTCTACGACAAGATCCGCGAGGACGACGCCGAATTTTATGCGGGGCTAACGAAAGCCGGTTTCCGGCTCGATTTCGGCGACGATGAGTCCGGGCTGTTCATGAAATATCTGCGGCGTGGCTCCGGCTATTACATCGATGTTGGCGCCTCGCAGCTCATCATCGATGGCAAGGTCAAGCTGGCTGCAGGTCAGGTCGAGGAAATCACGCCTAACGGTGTCAGGCTCGACGATGGCAAGGAACTGCCCGCCGATGTGATCGTCTATGCGACCGGCTACACCTCGATGAACGGCTTTGTTGCCGACCTTATCAGCCGGGACATGGCCGACAAGGTCGGCAAGGTCTGGGGGCTCGGGTCGAGCACGACCAAGGACCCCGGCCCATGGGAAGGCGAACAGCGCAACATGTGGAAGCCGACACAGCAGGAAGGCTTATGGTTCCACGGCGGTAATCTGCATCAGTCGCGCCACTACTCGCAATTCCTTTCTCTGCAGTTGAAGGCACGCTCCGAGGGCATCCCGACGCCGGTTTATGGCCTGCAGACCGTTCATCACAAGGCCTGAACTTTGACCGCTCGCAGGTGCTCGCGGCGGATTTGCGCGCTTAGGAGGAGGATTCTTCCGGGCTAGGAACCGAAGCGATTCAGTCAAGATCAAGGTGCGACGCTCTCGCGCAGTCGGCGGAGCTGGGAGCGGAGCCGCTCGCAGCCCAATTCTTTCTCAAACTTGGAGATCGCCTCGAGCGTAGGTTCAGCACGCACGCTCAGCAAACGCGCCATGTCACGTGTGCAAGTGTCTTCGGAACGAGTAGGCTCATTCTGCGCCTGCTGTTTCGGAGCCGTTTGCGGCGCCGAAGTCCCGTCAGGCAGAGCAGTATCGCCGACGTAACTTTCGAACAAGCGCTGCACTTGGGGGCGCAGCCGACTGCATGCGACCTCGCGTTGGAAGTTGATGATTTCTTCTGGCGTGGGGTTGGCGCGCAGACGCGCCAGCCTCGCTTCGTCGCGGACACATGGGTCCGTGATCTGGGAGGCCGCCGGCGCCGGAGGCGGCGGCTTTGAGAGCCCTGCGTTTACGGCTGGCGGCGTGGTTGGCGGTACCGGCGCTGGACTGACCATGGGCGGCTTCGGCAGGGTCGGCACAACCGCCGGTGGCGCTGGCGCAGCCGCGACGGGCGGCGCCGGCGCGACTTTTGGTGCGTCCGACGGTGACACCAAGGAGATGGTCGCGCCGCCGAGGGAGCCATAGATGAACGGCTCCTGACGTCCGCCGGTCATGGCGATCACCGCATCGCGGACACGACCAAGTGCGATCCGAATGTCGACGCCGGGCTCGGCAAGGTATTTCAGCAGCGCGATTGCATAGGGACTGTTGACGCCGTCGCCGTCGTAAGAAATCGAGCCGGCTTTTGCGGCGTAGGCCACCAGCGTATCGGCCCCGACTTCATCAAGCTTTGCGAGTCCGCCCCTCGCCGGTGTGCGGCCTGCCGAGCGCAGCTTGGCTGCAAAGGGGTTGTCACGGCAGGCGTCAAGCAGGATCAAGCGCAGGCGGCGCACCGGCTGCAGCGCCCAGATGATGCGGTCGAGCGCGATAGCCTCGTCGTCGACGTCGTAATCGCGGCTCAGCCGCGCATCCACCGGGATAAGATAATTGGTGCCGCCGATCTCAAGGCCGTGGCCGGCGTAGTAGACCACCGCCATATCGGCGTTCTCCGCCGTGATGAGGAATTCCCGCACGGTGCGCTTGAACTCGACGACGCCAAGATCGTTGCGCGAAATAACGACTTCAAAGCCGATCGATTTGAACAACGCGGCGATCGCATTTGAGTCGTTGATGGTATTGGACAGCGTGGACGCGTTTTTATAGGCGGAGTTTCCGACCACCAGCGCCACGCGACGCTCCGCTGCTGCCGCATTGGCAAACGTTGCGCCGACAAGGCAGAGGCCGCAGATCAAGAGGTGGCGCAGTTTCATCGCTGCATCAATATCCATAACTCCGCCATGAGCGATGGCGGTACTTGGAGCGCTTTCTCGGTGGCTGGCCGCTCTCCGTCACGGTGACGTTGATGACGTCGGAGTACACCGGCGGATCGTGCGGCACGTGGGCGAAATCGGCGAACAGCAGGCGCAGCTTGTGTTGGCCGACCGGAAGGGTGATCTTCGCTTCGGTCTGGCCGGCACCGAAGTGCAGGTGGTTGAAGTCGTTAGGGATCGGCTGGTCGAGCGGAGGCAGCTCGGCATCGACGAGCAAATGATGATGGCCAGTGTTGGGCTTGTCGTAGCCCGCCGGAGCCACGCCCATATTCAACAGGCCAAAACGGATCACTGGGTTCGGAGAAATATAGGAGCCGTTCTTTGGATAGATGAAATAAACTTTGGCATCCTTCGGTGACGGGTGACGTCCGCCGGCCGGAGCTTGAACCGTCGCAGGAGCGGCTTGGGCCGCCGCGGGGGTGGTCTGGTCAGTCACCTTGACCTTAATCCGCTCGGAGACCACCGGCGGCGAATGCGGAACGTGATTCTTGTCGCCGAACACGAGCTGCAAGGTGTGCTCGCCGGGCGTCAGTGAAATCTCTGCCTCAGTTTGTCCCGCGCCGAAATGCAGGTGCTGGAAGTCGTTTGGAATTTCGGAATTCAGTGGCGGCGTCGGCGCGTCAATGATCAGATGATGGTGACCGCTATTGGCGCGGTCGGAACCCGCCGGCGCCACGCCCATTCCATGCAGCCCGAAATGCAGGGTCGTCTTGGTTGGCAGCGTGTCGCCATCTTTCAACCCGATGAAGTAAACAGCAGCCCCGGGCGGCGACGGCGTCGGCCCGCCGGTCTGGGCCTGCGCCTGCACGGCGTGGCAAAGCATCAAACTGGCGATAAATGGAACCAAAACCAATGTCAGCAATCGTTGCATCATCGCAATTTTCCCAATGCATGGACCACAATCTGGACCGCACTAGTCGCGGGAATCTGAAATAATTGCGCGTCGACAGTAACCCCGTCCGGAAAAATGAAGGGGGAATGAAACGATATCCCTTTGCCGCCCAATGTAAACCGAAATTCGGCGCCGCGCCCGTCGCCTTGCCGGTTGCGGCCGAATGAAGCATGTTATGCCGCATTGAATGTGACGTGTGCATACTCCCGATCGTTCGAGCCGACCGGAGATCACGACATGAGATCCGCTGTCTTGTCCGTGTTTTTGCTATTCGCGCTGGTTGAATTTGCGAGTACTGCAGCGAGCGTCGAGCGAGGGCTGAGCAACGGCCCGTCTGCCGACCCGCCTTCCGCGTCATCCGATACCAGGGTAGCTCAGCAGAGCGCCAATCCGGAGCCGGGAGAGCTAATTCGCGATTGCGACAATTGTCCCGAGCTTGTGATCGTGCCGCCGGGCGAGTTCGTGATGGGATCGAATGACACGCCCTATGAGAAGCCTGAGCACCAGATCAGCATTCGCAAGCCCTTCGCCATTGGCCGCCGCGAGGTGACGTTCGCGGAATGGGATCAGTGCGCGGATATTGGTGCGTGCAAGGTGCGCCCCGAGGATCACGGCTGGGGACGTGGCGACCGGCCGGTTATCAATGTCAGCTGGGAGGACGCCAAGCTGTTCGTTGCCTGGCTGTCGCAGAGAACCGGACAAAAATACCGTCTGCCCAGTGAGGCGGAATGGGAATATGCCGCGCGTGCGGGAACCAGAACGCCGTTCTGGTGGGGCAAGGACATCGGCACTGGTCATGCGCAGTGCGACGGCTGTGGCAGTCCGATCAAGCAGCAGGTCGTGCCAGCGGGCTCGTTCCGGCCAAACGGCTTTGGGCTCTATGACACATCGGGTAATGCTGCGGAATGGGTCGAGGACTGCTGGAACGACTCCTATCGCAATGCGCCGAAGGATGCCTCGGCCTGGACGTCGGGCGACTGCCGCCTGCGGGTGCTGCGCGGGGGCAACTTCCTCAGCAAGGGCAGTGACGTCAGATCGTCGGCGAGGTTTCGCTACGACGTTGACGTCCGCTATTACGCCAACGGCTTTCGTGTCGTGCGGGAGTTGCAGTAGTCATGGCGCTCGCGGGAATGATGCGCTCGATGGTTGCGGTACTACTCTTGTTGGCTGCGGCTAGTCCCGCCGCTTGGGCGCAATCCTACTCCACCAGTGGGCACGTCGGTTATCTCCACGAGTGGGAGATTGCGGGAAGTCTCGCGAAAGCGGCATCGCGCCCGGCCGCGGACTATTCGGGAACGGTCACGCTGCGGCATGTCGGCCTGTGCAGCGTCAATGGCGTCGAGCAGAAGCAGGCACGCGTCCAGGTAAAAGTTTCGTCCGGACGGCTGGAAGGCATGTTGATCATGGACGACGATGAATGCCGTATCGTCGCATCCGGATCATCAGGCTCGGGGCTACTGACGTGTCGCAACGGACAAGGCGTTCCGATCGATCTCCTGATTGGCAACGCGGTCGCGACCGAGACGTCCGACCGCGCCATTCCCACCCCTTGAACGGGTCGCGCGACGACTGTCCGTAAGAGACGTGGTGATCGACCGCGCATTGAGACCCGAGCGCGTCTTCTGATCACGCGTGACGTTCGAACGCCCAGATACGGAAGCGCTGTTTCAGCGGCGCATGTCGATCACGCGCACATGTCCTGGTTCAGTCGCGAGTTCCAACGCATTCGAGTACCGCTCGCTGGGGCGATGCGAATGCAAGAGCGCTCTGCTTCATCATGCGTGACTCCGCGCACAGAGTTCGGTGCCGACGAGGCCTATGTCAAATCATCGAACGGCAATCACGCGGTTCGACTTCACCCAAAGGGAAAACACTATGTTTCGCTCCATCCTCCTCGTCTCGGCGGCCGTGCTCTCGCTCGCGTCTTCGGCCTATGCCGGCAACTCGTCCTCGATCGTGCAGAACGGCAACAACAACGGTGCCGAGACCTTCCAGCGCGGTCGCGACAACGACAGCCAGGTCGTTCAGTTCGGTAACGGCAACGGCGCCGCTGTCCACCAGGTCGGCCGCAACAACAACGCCGGTATCGGCCAGAACGGTGACGGCAACTGGGCCGGTGTGTTTCAGCGCCGCCACTAAGCCGGTAGCTGAGCGATCCCACATCGCGCGGAAAGGAGTCGTGCCGGGCCGGTCCCTCACACTCCTTTCCGTCTCGCAAACCTCGAAAGGACCACATCCATGAGAAAGCTTCTGTTGATTGCCAGTGCCGCGCTGAGCCTGGTCTCCGCTCCGGCATTCGCCGGCGGCATCACCGCCTGCGTGCATGCGAGGACCCAGATCGGCAACGGCGCGAGTGACAGCGTCAGCCAGAACTGCCAGTACAA
>NZ_JBANBJ010000027.1:0-103721 GCF_059803515.1 Bradyrhizobium sp. UFLA05-125
GAAGCTATTGTCGCGCATCGAACCCTCCCTGCCGGGCTGGATTCGATCACCGAATTAATGAACATGCACAATTGCGACCGCGGCTTGCCGTGCTGAGGAGAAAGAAGCGCAAGACCGTTTGCTGGACGCCGCGTGGCAATCGTCACGTGCCGTACTCCGGTCGAGACCGTGGCCCGGTCCTCTTGCTTCGCTTCCTCCCGCGAGCGGCTCAGCAGTTAGCAAGGCTGGTGCCAATTGCCCTTAACGGCCACTCAATTATCGAAATTATTACGAGATACCAAATACTTACGTGAACTGAGCCAACATGGGGAGGTTCAACGCCATGGGGCTTCCATCGTCCGATTTTCCTGAAATAATGAAGTCCCCTCCGGAAGACATTTCACCATTTAATGAAAGAGTGAGGCCCAGATGGCGGAGCGTGGCTCCCGGATTTCACTGGCGGAGGCGTCCCGCCGCGCAGCCCGGATGGTCAAGCGTGGTGCCAGCAGCGAACTCGAAACCGGCGCCGCGCCGACCTTCAACGATCTCGCTGAGTCACTGCATTTCGCGCTCGGCGACGGCCGCATCTGGCTCAACGACCAGCGGATGGTGCTGATGCAGTCGCAGGTGCTCGGGCGCCTGCGCAGCGAGATCATCGACGCGTTCGGAGTCGAATCTGCGAGAGCGCTGTTCATGCGTGTCGGTTACATGCAGGGCATGCGCGATGCCGAGTTGATCCAGAAGCGCTTCCCGAATGAAGACCTCACGCACGCGCTCGCGGCCAGCCCGCGCGTGCATACGCTGGAAGGCTTCGTCAAGGTGACCACACGGCATTTCAAATTCGACCGCGACAAGTGCACCTATTTCGGCGAATTCCTCTGGGAGGACTCCTCGGAAGCGGCAGAGCACCTCGCGAGTTATGGCCTCGCTAGCGAGCCGGTCTGCTGGCTACAGGCTGGCTACAGGCTGGCTACGCGTTGCGTGGTGGTCGGCCAGCACGCAGATGCATGGGGTGATGACGCGCCTGAGCGCAACTATTTCGGGCTGGAATTGAGGAGCCGCTCTGTGCATGCGGTCGGCAAGGGCCCGATCATGACGACCGAAAGCCCGCCCCCCGCAGACGACGGCGACACAGTCGCGGTCGGCGTCTCCGCTGCATTCGTTCGCACCCGCCGCCAGCTCGAGCGCGTCGCGGCGACCGACGCCACCGTGCTGTTCGTCGGCGAATCCGGCGTCGGCAAGGAGCTGTTCTCCAGTCAGTTGCACGCCATGAGCCGGCGCAGCACCGGTCCTTTCGTCGCGATTAACTGTGCCGCGATCCCCGAGCAGCTTGTCGAATCCGAACTGTTCGGCGTGGAGAAAGGCGCCTATACCGGCGCCATCGCCTCGCGCGCCGGCTATTTCGAACGCGCCTGCGGCGGCACGTTGTTTCTCGACGAGATCGCGTCACTGACTTATTCGGCGCAGGGGCAAAGTGCTGCGGGCGCTACAGGAACGCAAGATTGAACGCGTCGGAGGCACGAAGACCATCTCGCTCAACGTCCGCGTCGTGGCGGCATCCAACGTCGATCTGACTGCCGAAGTGGCGGCCGGACGTTTTAGGCAGGATCTCTATTTCCGGCTCTGCGTATTCCCGATTGCGATCCCGCCGCTGCGAGAGCGGCGCGACGACATCCCACTCTTAATGGCGCATTTCCTCGGCATCTATTGCGCGCGGCACGGCCGGCACCTGATGGGCTTCAGCCGGCGCGCCACCGACGCGCTGTTCAAATACGATTATCCCGGTAACATCCGCGAACTGCAGAACCTGATCGAGCGCGGCGTCGTCTATGCTGACGACGGCGGCATCATAGATATTGGTCATCTCTTCAGCGGCTCAGAGCTGCTGCCACCATTCTCAGTCCAACTCACAAGTGAAGGGCGACTGTGACGCATGCCGCTACTTGAAGTGGATCCACCGTCAGCGAAAGACAAGAGCACCGCCTCTGTCAACGGTGGCGCATCGTCTCCGGACAAGTCGTTTGCAGAGATGGAGGTCGCCGCTTATCGCTCCGCGCTGGCCCAGGCAAACGGTAACGTGTCGGCCGCCGCGCGCCTTTTGAAGATCAGCAACTCGACTATCGACTTCGCCGCCTTGGCCTAAGACCATAGCGAAACATCGTTCCACTCGCATGAGTGGAAAGGGCTTTCTGGTTGGCATCCGATGATGGCGCTTCGCTTTTACGAATCGGCGGTCTGACCGAAGAACCGGGCCTGCAGCACGCTGCGCGAGGCGATAACTCGGGTGGGCGAACTGGTGCGCGGTTTCGACGGGTCATCGCACGGGGCGTGCCATCGGGGGGCCCCAGCACAAGCATTAGCCTCGCAGTCGAATCCAAAGACGTTAGGTAAGGAATCCAACACGCGCGTTCTGTTGATGCGCTGGATTGTCAGGCTTACGACGAGACCTCGCTGAGCTGCGCAGGCGAGATCTGCTCCAAGCGCCCCATTTCGCGGGTCCAGCTGGCTGGCACGGTTGTTGCCAACTTCTAATGTCAAACTAACAGGACAAAGAAGATGTTGCGATTATCCGCGGTCACATTGCTCATAGTCCTGCTTCTCCACCCGGCATGTGCCAAGCACACTAACTCGCCGGTGGCGCACGCTCTCGGGCGCGTGACAATCGCCGACTTTTCCGGGAAGTGGTCTAATGAGAATCCGAGCAGGGGTATTATCACACATATATTGATCGACCAGCAGTTCGACAAAGCCCTCGTTCATGCATGGAGCAGATGTCAACCGACCGAGTGCTATTGGGGCATCGCGCAGACGCAGCAATCCAAGTTCGACTATGGAAGCCTGGAAGTTAATTGGAACTCGGGGTCTTCGGTGAGACGGGCAAGGTTGACACTCAGCGGACGTGATCGACTGGAAGTAAGGACGCAGGTTCGCTACTACGACGACTCCAGCAGATCGGATTACGATGCCGTTGACATCCTCATCCGGACACCTGAGGAGGCGGTGGGCAACAGCGCGATCAAGACTGGGTATTCGCCACCTCGCGACCTAAGGACGGCCGTTTCAATACCGCCGCTAGGAAGAGCTGCGGTGGCCTCGTCCCGCTATCCGGAAGCCCCCCGCAGCACTCGAACTCAGATGCGTTTCGCGCCGGCCATATGTGAGCGCGCTTTCATCTCAGGATTGATCGCGCACCGCCTACCGCTCATCGCGACTGAGAGCAGGGTGATGCAGATATAGGCAAGGGACAGTGGCCGTTGGATACCTCAACCTTAAACAAGTATTTTGATGCCCGCCTGCCTTGGTACACGATCTATCCAACCGTACCGCAGTTTTCCGATGCGGTCGGTGCCAAGGCTTGTGAGACATGGCTGAGGAGCCTGCCCGCTGCCGAGCCAGTATCGCTCTATCTCCACGTTCCGTTCTGCCGCTCGATTTGCTGGTATTGTGGCTTTCCAACGACGATGACCGACCGGGATGCGCCGATCCAGGATTATTCGGCGGTGCTGCGTGAGGAAATCCGCTTGGTCGCGGAGCTAGTGCCGCAAGGGTTAGTCGTGAGCGACATACACTTCGGCGGGGGCTCGCCCACTCTCATCAAGCCAAGGGAGTTCTTGGACTTGATGGAACACTTGCGCCTTCATTTTGCATTCAGGAGATCGGCAAGCATTGCCATCGAGATCGATCCGCGCACATTCACGGCCGAGATGGCCGAAGCTTTAGAAACAGCCGGCGTGAACCGCGCGAGTCTCGGCGTGCAGAGCTTTGATCCCACCGTTCAAAAAGCGATCAACCGGGTTCAGACTGAGGCGCAGACGGCGGCCGCCGTCGAAAATCTACGCCAGCGTGGAATAAGCCGCATCAACTTCGACCTGATTTACGGACTTCCAAGGCAGACGGTGCAGTCATGCGTACGCACCGCGACAGCAGCCGTGGCCATGCGCCCCGACCGGCTCGCGGTTTTCAGTTACGCGCATATTCCTGCCTTCAGGAAAAATCAAACCCTCATCAACGAGGCAGCGCTACCCGATAGCGTTGCCCGTGCCGAACAGGCGGCGGCCGTGGCCGATACGCTGGTCGCTGCCGGTTATCGCCAAATCGGACTCGACCATTTTGCCTTGCCTGAGGATGATCTCGCGCTGGCGCAGAAAGCCGGTTGCTTGCGGCGTAACTCTCTGGGGTACTCGGCAGACACCTGTAAAACCCTGATTGGCTTCGGTGCGTCGGCCATCGGCCGCTTGGCGGAGGGTTACGTCCAGAACGAAGTCGCAGCGGGTTCCTACAGCCGGCACATCCGAGCTGGCCGCCTGGCGACATCAAAGGGCTACCATCTCACCCACGATGACCGGGTCCGAGGCGCGATCATCGAGCGGCTGATGTGCGATCTAGAGGTCGACGTGCCGGCAATCTGCTTTGCTTACGGATCCGATCCGGCTTCTTTTCTTGATTCAGCTGAACGCTTGGCGAGACTCGCCGACGACGGGATAGTGGACATTGAAAATGGGTTGATCCGTGTGAGGCGGGAGCACCGTTTTCTAATTCGCTCTGTTGCCGCAGCATTCGACGCTTATCCATACCGCTCGCCCTGTTAGCACATCCAAGCAGCGCAAGGGGTCAACGTGAGCATAGCGACGGCAAAGCCGGCACACCGGGACGAGTGCAGCGACGAGACCGGTTTAATAGCGGCCACGACGTGAGAAGACCGTAATAGCGATAGCCGAAGGCGAGCTCTCCCGCGAGTGCCGCAGCAGTTCCTTACTTGCGCGACGGGATCGTTACCCGAAGGGCCGAGACGCCACTTCCGTGGCGACTCGGGGCGCAGCCTAAAGCGCGATGAGCTTGGCATGAATCGTCATCGCGCTTTAGGTTGTGGTTTGAGCGTGATCTTTTCGGAGAACCGCTTCACACTTTTCCGGATCATGCTCTAGAGCCCGGTCCGCCCGGGGCGGACGCACCCTGCTCGCTCGGCCGATCCGCCCGTTGTCGCCTTCAGATCTCGCCAAAATGAACCCGCACCGGGGGCACGAGGCGAATTTCGGCACGCACACTGCTCTTTAGAAGCAGCGGTATCGATCAGCAAATCGCACATCGCCGCCTTATCAACTGTCACTATCGAGGCTAACGGAGCATCCCATGAAGTCCTATCTATATCGCGCTGCCGCAGTGCAGACGCTCGCCGAGGTCGGGAACGTCGAGGCGAATCTTAGAATCTGCGAGCACTATGTGAAACAGGCTGCCCTTCAGGACGTACGTCTTATGGTCTTTCCGGAGTGCATGAACGCCGGATATCTTTACGATTCAATTTCGCACGCTCGAAAGGTCGCGGAGCCAATCAACGGGCGCTTTGTCAGCAGCCTTGCGAAACTCGCGCGCGAGAACGATATGTTCGTCGCCAGCGGCATGACGGAATGGGATCCGAAAGCGGAGAAGGTGTTCAACACCGGGATATTGCTCGACAGAAAAGGAGAGCTTGTGGTCCACTATCACAAGCAATTCCTGACGACGCACGACCAGAACTGGTTCGCGTTCGGCGAGCGCGGTTTCCCGGTGGTTGAGACCGAGCTCGGCAGGGTCGGGCTCATGATCTGCTTCGATGGCCGCATCCCTGAAATTCCGCGCTGCACGGCCTTAGGTGGAGCACAGGTCATCATTGACATGGCCAACTTCTTCCTGATCGATCAGGCTGACATGTGGCGTCCTGCCCGCGCTTTCGAGAATGGCGTCTGGATATGCGCCGCTACGAAGGCAGGACAGGAGCGATCGATCTACTATCCGGGCGGAAGCATGATCGTCGACCCCAGCGGCAATCTGCGTGCCAAGGTCGCTTGGGACACACACGGCATGGCCATCAGCGATATCGACCCGACGCTCGCTGACAACAAAGCCATGACTCTCGGTGCGGACAAGTTCGCCGACCGCCGGCCCGACACCTATGAGATTCTGACGGCTGCCTATGCGGACACGAAAGTCGCCGAAACCAGCAATCGGCCAATCGTTCCGGGCAAAATGACGTTCAACATCGCTGCGATCCAGAGCCATGTATCGGAATCTCCACCCACGACCCTCGATCGCGTAGTGGAGCAAGTTGGGCATGCGGCAAGGTTCGGTGTCCAACTCATGGTGCTACCGGAATATTTCGCATCGCCAAACTGGAGGATCGATCTCGCCGAGGCGAAACGGCTGGCCGCGATGAATGGCAAGCTTCTGAACACGTTTGGCGCGCTCTGCAAGTCGGAAGAATGCGCAGTCCTCGTGCCGAATGTCGAAGAGGCGGCTGGAAAGCTCTATTCGACGTCCTTCCTGATCGGACCGGACGGCAATGTGCTGATGTCCTACCGAAAGGTCCATCTCTTTGCGGATGAACGTGCATGGGCGACGGCTGGTTCGGACTACCCTGTCACCGAAACGCCGTTCGGGCGCATCGGCGTCATGATGGGATATGACGGGATGTTTCCCGAAGCCGCCCGTTGCCTCGGAACCAACGGCGCCGACGTAATCCTGTGGCCATCTCGCTTGCAAGATCGCAAGGAGCGGACCTTGCTGGCCGTGCCACGCGCAGTGGATAACCGATGTGCTGTCATCCTCGCCAACCGTGTCGACGCGCCATTCGGCGGTGGCAGCATGGTGGCGTTGCCCGCCCAGTTTCCAGTGTGGGACGTCGATGTCGCGATTCCGTACTATCCGGACATGCACAAGGTGGTCCTGGAGGTCATCGAGATCGCCAATGCGCGCCAGAAGCATATGATGGCGAATGTTCATATGTTCGCCAAGCGTCAACCCTGGACCTACGGCGCACTCGTCGAGCCACATGGCGTTAAGAACACCGCCGTGAAATAGGCGAGCGCAGCGCAAGATGGCGGCCGGTCACGGGGCCGCGCCGTCACTGTCGCACCAATGGCGGGCCAGCCTCCGTCAACCATTCAATCGAACCGGAGAGCGTTTCCCTTCGATTATCAGCTGGCAGGCCGCTTCGCCAAAGCGAGACTGATGCCTGCCACTCGCATGCGGCTTCCGACTTTTCGAAGCCAAGCTCGCTCACCTATCGTCGCGTTGCGCGGCTTGTCTTAGCCCTGAACCGGAATAAGACAAGCCACTTCCCGATCCCGCGGCTGTTCGCTCGCGGCAAGGCCGGCGGCGACGCCTATGCGGTCGGCTACGGAGCAGTTCTGGCTCATCTTGTGCTTGCCCTCGAACCTGGTCACGAGGATGCGCACCCCGACGATGCCGCGCAACTCTGCGGCAATGAAATCTGCGGGGGCGTCGCTGACTGCCCAAGGGTTCGCGCGCGACGTCTCATGAAGGTCGGTGAGCCGCGTCACCACCTCGCGGAGCCGTTCCGGCTCCTCGAAAAACTCAACCGGGCCGTAGGCGTGGACGGCGACGTAGTTCCATGTCGGCACCACCTTTTCGGTTTCTGACTTGGTGGCGTACCATGAGGGCGTCACATAGGCTTCCGGGCCCATGAAAATCGCTAAAGCCTCTCCGATTGGAGCCGCGCGCCACTGTGGATTGGCCTTTGCCAAATGCCCGTACAGCACCCCGTACTCCCCTGCCGTCTCATCGAGCAAGAACGGCAGTGGTGTTGCGATTGGTCCTTCGGCTGTGGCCGTGACGAGGCTGGCCAAACGAGCGGAGCGGACGGTCGCCCGGATGTTTTCGATCTCATCATTCCTGAAAGCGGGCGGCACATACATGGTGGTTCTCCGTTCTTCGATCCGGAGATAGCCCCAATCTGGTTCGCTTGGAACTGCCAGCTATGATGGTCGAGTTGCGGCCCTTTCGACTATCGCAGGGAATGAAGCCTCGCCATTACTTCAAGTACCGAAAAATTGGCGTCTCGGTCTCAACGTGATTGGCAACCTGCTGCCGGACGGTGAACCAATCCGGCAAGGGTGCTCGCCGAGCCGGTTGGGGCAAGCGGCACTGATTCTCCAGCACGAAGCAGGCGATCAGCATCACCGCCGCAAGAACCCGAGAAATTGCTTACCGGGTACGGTGCTCGCGTAACGGCGAGCACACCTCCAAACATTCCAGAAAATTTCGAATCTTTCCGAGGCTTTGCTCAACCCAACGTGGCTGCTCAAAGAAACCTTTTTACGTTACGGCTCAAGCCTTTCGGGGAGGTCCTCGCCGCGGGCGAGACGCTGATGAATACTTCGTCTGGCGCTTGAGGAAATGAGCAACAGAAATGTGCTGATCGGGTGAGATCGCCTGACCACCCTGTTCCTGGAAAATTCGGACGGTTTCCTTCAACGCAGTTTCCCGGTTTGGAAGCGCGAGATCGTCAGGCCAACAATTGGATCGACGAAAATTATAGATTGCAAGATAGAGCGACTTATCCAATTGCTTTAGGTGCGGCATCGAAAGCCCTGCACGTAAGAACGGCCCCCAAACCCTTCGAAAAAACTCGGGAAGCCCCTCATCGGAGCGCCTTTTCCCAGGGTATTTTTCAGGAGCTTCTACGGGTAACTCGACCCTTTCAAGTGCTTTCTCCAAATGCTTCTTAGCGTAGTGGCGACGATCAAATAGGACATCAAATCTTACCGGCAAAACGGTTGGATGGCACTTCTGAATGTATGAGACCAATAGCAAAAAAACGTAGTGTGCTTCCCGTTCATGAAACAGTATTTCTTTAATCTGCATTAGCTCGCTTACGTTGCCCGGCAACTTTGCTTCAACGGCGACCGTTACTTCAGCGTTTTTGCCGCAGATGGAGCTCTTGTAACCATTACGTACGCAGCTCACGCTTGTGATGCGAGCCGGCGCAAGCTCGTGCAGACGCCTCTCGAAGCTTTCCACAGACTCACGCGCTTTCCGATAACGCGCCAAACGTCCCTGCATTAGCTGCCTTTCCAGCAATGACTTCTATCGACTCGCGCGAATGATCCGCCTGCTTCTCCTTAAGAGCTCGGTTGATGCGCATTTGAACCCGCCGAACGGCAAGCAGACCCAGGCGCGCCTGGATCTTTCCGGATCTGAGCCTGCCTCCGAGAGCAAACGAATAACGCCAATATCCAGTTGCCTCTCGGCTAAGTGAGTATGAGGCACCTCGATGCGTACCCTCGTATTCTGCAGGTGGATTTGTGCGACTTGGCATGACCGGCCTAGACTAATTGCATCCAATCACCGAGGATCGGATAGTCGCGGCCGCGCCAATCCGCTTGACCACCCACGGCCGAATATGCCGGCATAGATCTTCAATGTGCTGGGCCCCGCCATTTGATGACCAGGGAATATCATGCGGATTCGGCGCACTATTCCTGCCGTTATCCGCAGAGATTGCATTTTTTCGGCGCGATCATCGTGGAATTCTCGGTCTTGCTGCAAAACCGTTATTTGGCTTTGCCAGTCAGACTTGCTGTGATGAATGGACCGAGGGCGAATGACCGCTGTCGAACTCCTCGCGCTCTGCTTCAGGCTAAATGTCAGCGAGGTGACGGTGAAGGTCAATCGTGCGCGGATGATGAGAAAGCTTGAGCTTCGGTCACCCGTAGAGGTCGCGAGGCTCGCGGACAATCAGTACTGATGTCGCGACAGTACGTCGAAGCCTCGTCCGATCAAACGTAGCTCACTTTCAAGCCAGATCGAAAGCGCCCGCGAAAGTATGCGGCGACGTTCTATGTAACATTCTCCAGGGCCCGATCTTCGTGCGCGGCAGGGCCGAGCTCAATTTCGTATTGGCCAAGATGCCCTCGCCTGAGGATCGGCAGGACTTCGAGACGCAGACACTGACTTACGACCAGATTGTGGTCTGTGCCGCAGGGAGCCTCCCCCGCCCGCCGGATCGGATCAACCATGACCTAGGCTCGCGCAACCTGCCGCATGCGACGCCGGGGTGCATCGGGCTCGCCTCCCCTCTCGTTTTGCCATCATCTGCCTGCACAAAGGCATACTCGAATAGGCTTTGACGCCGTTTACTCACCGTGCTGCCGACGCCACGACTACGATGGTATCGAAAACGCTTCCGAACACTGAGGGCGGCGGGCTAAAGTCCGCGGCCGCGGGGATCATCGAGGCGCTGAAGACGATCTGCGCTTCCTGAGCAGGGGCCGACAGCCATAGCAAAAGGCTATGGCTTCGGTAAGATTATCTCTAGTATCAGAAACTGTTTTGCTCGGAGCCCAGAGAGCCGGGTTGCTGGCCGATGGGGACAGGGAGGATGGACCCAATCAACCGCAGATGTTTTTTTGGCGCCAGAAATTCGATCTAACGAAAGTCGGCGACTCTATCGGAAGCGTAATGACGTTTTGATTTTGGGTTTGCCGACCAAAGGATTGGCGGCAGCCTCTAAGGAACGCGACCAAGATAGCCGGTAACGGAACGCAGCTCCACACGGGTGGTCGACCGCGAACAGCGCGACCAGTCTGAACAAGATAGCACCGCTAAGGTCATGCAATGCATCGTGTCTTTCAGGAATTTACCGATCTCATAGCTCTGGCCGAAGATTCTCAGGATTTTTGCAGCGCCATGTCCGGCCCAGCCGCAGCGCTGGATCTCTCATGCTTTGCCTATCTTGCACTGCCACGGCGACCACAAGAAAGGCCCTGCCTCATCTCCACCTACCCATCCAAATGGACATCGCACTATCTCCGCAACAACTATCAATCCATAGATCCGGTCATCGAAAAGGCGCTTCGAACGGACGATCCCTTCCGTTGGGGTGTCGGCTTATCATCGAGGTTCTCCTTGACGCAGCAACAACTGTTTGAGGAGGCAGCGGCATTTGGCATTCGATACGGATTTACTATTCCCATTCACGATAATCATGGTCCAGTTGCCGCATTGACGTTCGCGACTGACGCGAGACACGCCAAGTTCGAGGCCTGCATCAACTCTCAAGAGCACCTCCTTCAGTTCCTCGCGATATCGTTTGATGCTCACGTGCGCCGGAAGTTGATGCGCACGCGCGAGATCAATGGGATAAAATTGTCTGCCCGCGAGTATGAATGTGTTGAGTGGGCTGCTCAGGGGAAAACGACATGGGAGATTGGTCGAATTCTTGGAATTTCCCATCACACGGTCGCCTCTTACCTAAACAATGCGAAGAAAAAGCTCGGCGTCCGTACCGTGATTCAATCGGCAGTCCGCTTTACGGCTGCTGGAAAAAAAGAGCGAAAATAAGACCTACTCCTCCTGTGGTTGCAGGTGGTGCGTTGGTCTCCTGATTCCGCTCCAAAGGGCTAGACACATCTGCCCTCGGAGGGAACATGATCCAACTCATAACTCGGGCATCGTATGAAGAGCTTTCGAGCACGCTCTCAGGCATGTATCAGTTGCGCTATCGCACATTCAAGAGCCGCTTGGATTGGGACGTTCAGACGAGCGGCGGCATGGAAATCGACGAATTCGATGCACTGGGTCCAGCCTACCTCGTGCAGCTCTCTCATGCGGGTCAGGTACGGGGCTCGGTGCGATTGCTACCGACCCTCGGTCCAACGATGCTACGGGACACGTTTCCAATACTTCTCGCAGGCAACCCAGCTCCATCGAATCCGCTCGTCTGGGAAAGCAGCAGGTTTGCCATTGATATTTCGCTTGAGGACCCAATAGGCGACCATGGAATAGCTCGCGCTACGTATGAGCTGTTTGCAGGCATGATCGAATTCGGGCTATCGCGAAAGCTCACCGACATTGTTACCGTCACGGACAGTCGGATGGAACGGATCCTCCGACGGGCGGGTTGGGCGTTGAGGCGAATTGGAAGCCCCTGCAGGATCGGCCCTACCTCGGCTATCGCAGGCTATCTTGGAATTTCAAGTGAAGTTCTTTTGGCGATGCGCAGCGCCGGTACTCTGTCCGGGCCAGTCCTTTGGACGCCAGTGATGTCGGCCGCGGCCTGAGGCTCCAGCTTGACAGGAATCTTCTTGAAGCGACCGCCCTGCGTATTCCAGCATTCGCCGGCAAACATGACACGACGAAGATCAAGACTGCGGCCAGTTTTTTCTCAGCGGCGACTGACTGAACGTCATTCAGGTAACCGCCGTTTCCGCGGACCGGGTCTCGGCTGGACGAGAATTCGGATCGAGACGGCGACTAGGGCCGCTTGCCGAGCGGCCTGGAAGTTGGCATAGTTGTCACGTTGCTTCCGGCCGATTGATCAACCTCAAGGCGAGCCATGTCAAGGATCATGACGACGAAGCTCAGGCCGGCCTGTTCTGCGCAGGTGATAGCCTCGTCAAGTCTTCTGCAAAGCTGCTCAATGTTCGCTTGCTGTTTCATCGTATTTTCCGTTTTGAAGGAGCCAGAATGACCGATTCCCGCCTTGCCGAATTCCTTCGGTCCCAGGAGGGACGAAATGTATCGCGCGAGACCATCGAGAGCCTGCGATTGCTGAGAATGTTCATCAATCTTTCTCCCGCGCAGCGCCGCGAAGTAATCGAGCTAGTCGAGCAGTTTTCAGAACGCTGATCGCAGCGCCCGGAGGATTTGTTCAGGCCGATTTTCGCTTGCCTATGCAACATGCTGTCGCATCCTTGCCTCAGCCCGAGGCCGCAATCGCAGTTCGATACGCGGTGGCAACAAGGTAATTTGTGGCGTTGGCTTCCCCGCCGGAACTTCGGACAAGATCTCCAGTCTGCTCGAGGCCGATAGCTCGAGCGCCAGCAATTGGAGTTCGAGTAACCCGAGGCCGATGCCAACACAGGCGCGCGGCCCCAATCCGAACGGCATGAAGGCGGGCGTGTTATAGGCACGGTCAAGCCGGAACCCAGCTGGATCGCCCCAATAACGCTCATCGCGCTGCAATTGCCACGGGCTAATAATGAGAGACGTTCCGCGCTTCAAATGCAGTCCGCCGAGATCCTGCGGTACCCGTACCTCCCGCGAAAACCAATAAAATGGTGGATAGAGACGGAGCACCTCGCGCGCGACGCGAAGGCTGATCTCAGCTTTCGGCAATCTCCGTGGATCGATCTCTCCGGAATCGTCCATCATCGCTTGCGCTTCATTGGCAAGGCGCTCTGCGAGACACGGCTCCGTTGCGAGATAGTAGAGCAACCAGGCAGCCGCATTTCCCGTGGTGTGATGCCCGGCAAGCAACAGCAACAGGATTTCATCGCGCATATCGTCAGGAGATAGCATGAGCCCTTGCAAGGCCTGAACCAAGGTGCCATCACCGGCTCTGTTGCGCACTCGGTCCACGACCTCTCCCATGATGGCCCGGCTCCTTCGCGATTGTCGTCGCTTCAAGAAGCTACGCCACGGCGTTCGCGGCAAGACGCGAAAAAGGCTATCGGCCATTTCCTCTTCCGCCACATGCACCGCTTCCATCAAGGCGGATTCATCCGCTGATGTCAGAGCGCCGTGGCCGAACAGCAGGGCGACAATCATTCGAAGGGCCAGCGGCGCGGTGACCTCATGGGCATCGAAACAGGACTCACGAACCAGAAGCGATGCCTGTCGCCGGATCAAGCCCGTGATCTGCGGTACGAAATCGTTCATGATGCCGCGTGCCAAATGCTGATGAATGATCGCCCGACGTCGCTGATGCTCAGCACCGCTCAGCGTGATCGAACTGGTGCCGATGACGGTCCGGAGTTTGTGGACCAATCGCCCCTTGTCGATCAACGTTTCGTCCGCTCGCAGTACGGCTTTGGCCACCGCCGCGTCGGTGACAAGGTAAACCGGCGAAGGACCGAGGTTGAGCCGAACAAGAGGTGCGGCTCCCGCGGCACTGCGTTCCCTGAATAAGGCCAATGGATCACGCCGAAAGGCGTTCACATCCGAAAATAGATGCTTCATCGCAAATCTCCACAAATTGCGTGAGTGCAAGGAGCGCACGGAAAGCAGGCGAAAGCTCTCGAGGAATGGGGATCTCTCCGGCGACAGCGAGAATCCATGCGCCATCGTCGCGAAAACCGACAATTTGGGCACTGCCGTAGCGCGACGTGGAAAGGCCGATCCGATTGAGCAGCCTTTCGTGCGCGAGCTCTGCCAACGCAACCAGAGCGACCGCATTGCGGGCCAACGCAAATCGCATCAGGAGGCTGTAAAGCACAGTGCCTGCTTGACGGTTGTCGGCCACAACGCCGAACCGGCTGATCTCGACGTAACCAGCACCTGTCGGGAAAGGCCTGTGCGTGGCCATATGCGAAAATATCGTTTGCGCTAGATATGGCCGATCGCAACTGATGGCGCGAAAGCAACCGATCATTTGTCCTTCCAAGGACAAGCCGCAGTAGACGGCGTCGTCTGTGTCAAACTGATCCCGTTCACGGTTCCCATCCGCCGGTAACGACCAACCCAACTCGCGCACGAAGAGCCGGTGGCGCAGTCGAAACAGAGTCTCGGCGAGGTCTGGACGTGTCGCGGCGGAGAAGAACGCTGCCCTGTATCGCGGTTGCTGCACTTCCCGGCTCCCCATGGCCTTGCATCAGCTTCGGGAAGATGATGGGATCGCCCTTGATTTTGAAATTAGGAATTTTCCCAAGGTTTGAGGATGGGCGCTCTGGAACAGGATTTGAACGCGTTGGAGGTTTGCGCCTCGACCGCGGAGATTCGCGCAGTTTTTCAGCGCATTATTGAAGATTACGGCTTTAGTACCTTCGGATTCATGGACGCATCGCATCCATGGGAAGACGAGCCGCTGCTCGTCTCCACCCACGCGCCCGCCTGGATCGACACCTATCGGTCAGAACACTTCATCAATACCGATCCTTGCCTGGCCATGGCCCGCCGGACAAATCTGCCCTTTCATTGGGGAAGCGTGCGGCTGCCGCCCGTGACGGGCAAGCGCAAGCCGGGAGCGGTCAAGACCATGGAGGCCGCGCGCGATTTCGGTGTCAATGAGGGGCTGACCATACCGGTTCATTACAACGACCCGCTTGGCCGTCGTTATTCCAGTGTCTGTGCGTTGTTTTGGAAGGATCCCCTCAAGGGGTTCTTCGCGAACCTCAAGCACAACGGTATCCAGCTCCACGTGATTCTGCTCTATCTCGCTCAGAAAATCGTGGATCTGCACGCGATCGAGATCAAAACCTCGACGAGGACCGGTCATTTTTGCGGAGCTCTGGTCTGCGTTTTGACCGACCGGGAGAAAGAGGTGCTCAAGTGGGCTGGAATGGGAAAGACTTCGGACGAGACAGCCGTCATATTGAGCGTGAGCCGCAAAACTGTGGAAGCTCACGTTAAGAGTGCGATGATCAAGCTCGGAGCCACCAACAAGACACAGGCTACGGTGCAGGCGGTCTACCGCGGTTTGATTGACATTTGAACGGCCAAAACTGCTACGGCCATTGAGCTACTCAGCGGCAGAGGCCGTCGAGTTTCTGAGGAGCCTTGCGTGCGCGGAGGGGCCGGCTCGTCATGAACTCGACGCCGATTTCAGAGCCGTCCAGCCGGACCAACTCGCATCGGCGGTAGACCACCCCCATGGTCGACAGCAGCAAAAAGAACTACCGCGCCTTGATGACCCCCGGCGACTGGTCTATCCGAAGGTGCGCTCCCTGTCCGAGACATCAAGGAGAACGCAATCGCGTGCCATGTGCCTGTCGGCGCTCACCAGAGTTGCTCGATATCGATGATCGAGCCGGACGCGTTTTGCTTTCGCCGATCCCAACTCATGAGCTTAAGGTGGGTCTCAATCGCGTTCTGAAATAGTCTCTAACAAATCTGCCAATGCCGTAGAGCCAAACGGTCCTTGGCAGGGTATTGAAACAGACGACGACGCGAACCGAATCAGTCAGCTTGTTGCCAAGCGCAGGTAAGTGACTCTTTCCGGCAGGTAACTGACAGCCTATCGACGGCGCGGCTCCTGCGCTGAAAATCATGGACGAAAAATCGCCATGGTCCAGCCTCAACATGCCGCGCCTGCTCTTAAATCTCCCATGAAACCGATGCAGAATATCGGCGCAATTCGCGGAAGAATTGGCGAAATAATGCTCAAGAAAATTACACCAAGAAGAAATTCATGCTGGATGCGCTGAATTCAATGAACGCATCGCGTCGACGCGACGCATAGGCGACCACCTTCTTCGCGGTCAAAGCGCCGATTGTTCGATTGTTCTTCTTCATGAGCCTCCTGACTACAACGTTTTGGTAATTGAATCAGGAAGCCGTCACCGTGCAATGATATTTCTATTCCGTACTTGTTGTACGTATTGGCGCCGCTTTCTCAGACCCCGAATCGGACTCAGCATCGTGGATTTGTGGCGCTTCCGACTCTACTGATCCGGCAGCGCTTCGCTCTTGCTCAGCCCACTCCCTCAAGATCCGAAAGAAGTCAGTGACGTTGTGAACGATCTCCCGCGCATCCTCACGCGTCAAAGTATGTCGGCATGGGGCTGCCAGACTGCAATCGTCTGATCGAGACTCGCGCCTCACGATCAACTGCTCGATCACCGAACTCCCGGCGCCTGGCTGAAGCCGGCGGCGCAATTCGGTCCGCATCGCTACGATCTGCTTTGGGCTGGTCGTCCAGTGCCATGATGTCGGACATCACTAGCAGCACGATTTCGCAATGCGCATTCGGAAACTTTTGGAATGCGAAAGGTTACCAGGCGTTGCGCTTATTTCTCCGATCGATGTCGCGATGGGACATTGGAGTGTTAGCGCAGAACGAACTCCCATATGAAACCACAGAGGCGCCCGAGAAATGAAAGCCCCAAGAGACGGCGTACTGCGAAACGAAATCGATGCCCCGCACCTCGATCAGCCCGTCCTTAGCATCGGCCGCACACGCCGGCATGAGAATGCATCATGCTTCGCGATACGATCGTGTGCTGGACCACGTACCGATTGGGAACGTTTTGCACTGCAGCGCGATTTGGTTTGACTTTTCGGACTACCACAAAAGACAATAAGCGCGTCCCCTCGGCTCGTTCCGTTAGGAATGAACGCGAAGGGGGTGGTTATCCGAGCTCCTCAAGCCTTCACCGGGTTGGTTTGCCGATAGTACGGGGGACACAGCCGTGGCGGGGCTGGCCCCTGGATCACTCTCGGTAACAGGCCTTGTGCCGCTCGCGCCAGGCAACAATCTCGAGGTCCTGCCCGCGCTGCTGCTCCTGTTTGAGCGTATCGTCAGCCGCCTGCCTGAAGAGCTCCTGGTGTTCCTCCCGCGAGCCTTCATCTCGGTTGCGATGAAATCTGCGAGAAGCGCCGCCTCCATGTTGGTTGTCGCGACGTCCCATACTGCGCACGAGCGTGGAGATGATCGAGAAATTCTACGCTTCGCACATCAAGAACCAGCTGAGCGCGGCGGCAATCAATATCAACGGTTGCCGAAGGTCGAAGACAAGGCAGCTGCGGAGGACGGTCAATCCCAGCCGACCAAGCCCGCCCCCACCAAGTGAAAACTACAGCCGCGCACGAACTACGTTCGGCACAAGCCGCAACACTCACCCGCTTGAGCCTTGCGCGATGGCCATCTAACCGCCTGCGTATCACGTCAACTCAAGAACCATATACTTTGCCCGCGCATCATAGCTTGCGAGCTTCTGGTTCAGATCTGCGTCATCCAGCGTTCGGAAACCATGTCTCTCCCAGAACTTGGCTGAATTGTTCACCGCCACCAGCGAGAGGTTGGGAAACCGGGCTTTTTTCGCGTGCCTGACCAGCTTGAGCACGACCTCGGAAGCCGCACCACCGCTGCGCGCCTCCGGCAGCAACGCGATGTCATGAATATAGTAGGTTGACGCGGGCTCGGCGACGGCGCCCAAAAGGACATTTAGTGCGGGAGGCTTCTTGAAATGCCAGGGATGGCTGACGATGTAGCCGGCCAGGCCGTCCCGCCTGCGCTCTAGCACGAAACATCCCTCACGGTACAACTCAAGCCGCTCCGAGAAAACGGCCGCATCCTCGGGGTAGTTCAGATGGACGCGATCTGCGATGCCACGAACTCCAGGAAGATGGTCGGGCTCCATCGCTCGCCACGGCATGCAAAACTACTTTCAATGAATCTCCCAAAGTATAACAACCACTAGCACCGATGCGAGCGTGGCGGAACTGCTAGATGCATCGGACTTAAGCCATCGAGTGCCCTAGGGGAAACCCTGGGGCAGAACTGCTCAAAGTCCGGGAAACCTTCACCGGCAATCACGAGCCAAGCCTCCGCCAGGGGAAGATGTAAAGACTAGACGGGCAGCACCTACAGCGACATCGCCAGGGTGAAGGGATAGTCCAGACCACGAACGCCTAATGGCGGCGGCGAAAGCCGAAGTGGTACGCAAATCCATGGGGCCGCAAGGCCTGTGCCGGTTCGAGTCGGGCCGCCCGCACCAGGTTATCCAATTCGAAGTTTTGAGGTGACGATGAAAGAGCGATTTGAAGGAGAGCAAAACCACCCTCAGCTCTTTGCGTCCCTGCGCCGTCGGGATCTTGGGGAGGCAAGCTGGAGATTGCAAACGCCCTGGCCGACGTGGGAGAGGTTATCGAGTTCAGACCGGGCGAAAACATCATGTCCAACATGCTGTCGATAACGACATCTATCTGCTGGTGACTGGGACGGTCGCCGTCATAGTGAACGGCGCGCAGGTTGCCCTCCGATCGGCCGAGCAACATATCGGAGAGATGGCGGCAATTGGAGCCGTCGCTGCCACGCGCAGCAACCGTAACCGTTCTAGAACATGCAGTGGTGCTCAAGCTGACCCGCGCAGCGTTTGTGGCTGCGGGCGAGGAGCGTCCCGAGGTTGGCTGCCGATTGCCCAAGAACTCTCAAAACGGCTGTATCAGTGCAACAAAACCATTTATCTCCCAAACCAAGCGCCCAAGCTCTTCATCATCATGTCATCGTCCGAAGCTTTGAGAATCGCTTATGCGCTGCTTGGCGGATTGGAAAAAGACGTGTTCGGTACCGTTTGCCAAATTCCGCCGGCGACGGACATAGATCTCACAAGCCGGAATATTCTCAAGCTACCCTGCAATTCGAGAGGTCGTGCCGCCACAATGGTGGAAAAATCGGCACGCGGTGCATCTTGGAACACGCACCGCGTGCCGCCGAAGCTCGTACCAGTGCGCGGGCAACCCGCTTGCCGAAACGGGCCGCCTCTTCAACGAGCATCAGCTTGTCGGGTATGCCGCATCCACCTGACGAGAAGCTGACGGGGCGGCCACTTGCATCTGTCTGATCCGGAGACGCCATGACCATTCTTGAGGGCTATACGAGACCTATTGCGCGCTGGAGGTGAAAATCACTTGCGTTCCGCCGCACGATACCGAAACCATCTGCCTCTACTCGCAGCATTGAGGCCGGCGCCATGATTTCGCCTGGGCGATCCGCTAATTCATCATTGTCATGCAGCGATTCGCGTGAGGCATTGGGATGCCCAACTTGACGATCTGGAACAAGCTAACTCGCAGGGAGCAGAGAATTATTAAGCTGTTCGGCGGAGGCTCCACGCATGGCGACAGCCTGATCGAGACGGTCAACCTCATGCGGATGGGTCTCGTCGCCGAGAACGGTTTAACCTCCTCCGGCCTTGAGGTCTTCATCGCTGCCTTCAAAGCGCAGCGAGACGCGCGTCAGCGGGAGTTGCTGGCGTAGATCGCGCGGCGCTACCAGAACGGCAAGCCGGGCGCGAGCGCTATTCGTTAGACGGATCGGGTACGCTGGTGCACCGGGCCCGACACCAAGCTGAAAGTCTCTTTGAAGGGATCGGCTTGTGCCTATGCTTGACCATACTCTTAAGCGGACGTGACGGCGCTGGAAGCGATCACGGAGACGTTCTCGAAGGACAACAAGGCCGGAGCGTCGAAGAGACGCTGTTACCAGGCGCGGTCGCTTTCGAGATAGACCCGGCGACACGGTCACCTGGCGCCGGAAAGCACGTCAATTGCCGACGCCGATGGCCGACGATCCGCCGTTTGTACCGGCGGTGGTAGATGCCGTGGTACCGACCGTGGCTGTTGGTCAATCCCGGCAGCCGCAAAAGCAAGCTCTTGCGCCAGCGCATTCGTTCCGCCGGAAGCTGCATCCGCAACGCCAAGATTATGTCCGATGACGTGGCGCTTCTGGATATTCAGCATCAAAACCGTAAGCGCTTCAGGTGAAAGCGCCACATGCCCTAACGGAGGCCGCCCGTGCAACGTTGACACGCAGGTTCAGTGCCACACTTCCAACTCTGTCATTCCCCACCCCCCGCGGCCCGCCTTGATCGCCGCAGGCTGCCATCAATTGCGCGGAAGTTACGCCTAGGGCCGGCTTATGCCGTTTCGTTAATCCGCGGAGGTCTTGCCTTCCCCACGACGAAATAAACGAACCCGTAACCCGGGATGAGCGCCGACAAGGCGCAATTGAGGATGGACCTGCTTTGCAGTCCTCGAACACGACGGCTGTGGTCCGAATAATGAATTTCGCTCGAGCGGGATGGTCATTCTAAATCGCGCCCATCTTCACGCAAATTGCGTAGGCAATCACAAACGCTGGCAAGAATAAGAAAAACCATACGAGGGCGTTCGGATCGCGATGCGATGCGAACTCACGGTTTGCATCAGTCTCTTGGCCGTGCGGGACGATGGAGTAGAGCTGACTTGGACGCCTTCGCCTGGCTGCCTTCCTTAGCAGTTGCTTCAGGGCGGTTTCATGGTCGATTTCTCGATCGGACATCGGCGCGTTACCTCCAAGCCAACCATCCAAAGCGCGGAAACGACTGCGCATAGAAACAATCCGGCTACAGTAGCCAGACCAATCAAGAGGCGTTCTGGCAAATCCATTGACGGTCCTCGCCGCCAGCCACGTTAACAGCGCGTGCAAAGCAGACGGCGGTGCTGGCGACGCTGGAGCCGCCCGCTCTTAGAGCGCCTATCTGAGCGCAAACCATATCGGGAAAAAATGGCAACCGAGAAACCATCTATGGGTATCCCCACCACAATGGGTTGCACCAGCGAGCACGATGCCGATCATTGCTTCTCTGCGGGGGCGTCGCTGGGCGGTTCAGCCGGCGATGCGGGCAGCGGAGCTTCCGGCGCAGCAGTACAGGCGCCCGCCCATAGTTTAGTGCCCCTGACCGTGCCAACCAACTTGCAACCCATCGGGGCTTGCTGCTTTGCCTGAACTGGCGGCCTTTTAGCGGCTCTCGGCGGAGCGGTTTGAGCGAGCGCGCTGGTCGTAAGCAGTAGCGCGACAAGTCCGATCAGCGGCTTCATGGTCCTCCCCAAAGCTTATTTCGCCTTCAGTCCGATATCGACGAGCCGCCGGATCGCCTCTGGCCGTCCGGCAAGGTCGTCCTGAGCTCGGCGCCAATCATCCAGCGGCTTTGCCAGTTCTGGCTGAAGCCACACCAGCACCGCCTCGCCGGCTTCGGACTTCTTTGCTGATTTCGTGATATCACGAGTTGATGCTCATATCTCATGATATCATGAAAGCAAACCGGGGCGAACAGGCCCGGCCGGCGGTGATGACCGCTCTTCGGGTCATCGGTCAGAGCGCCCTCGCCATAATCCTGGGCTTCCTCGCCGGGGGCAAACTCGATACGGTCAAACTGTTCGGGATCGATGTGGCGCAAGGCACGCACGAAGCGCTTGACGCTCTCGTAGCTGGCAGTGAAACTAATCAACCAGATCCTGATAGATCGCCTGCGCGTTGCGCCTCAGGCGGGCCTGCAGCTCGATCCATTCTCGTTGCGGTTCACAGGCTGAGCAGGCGAAATCAAACGTCTTGACGGCCACCGTCATTCCGATAGCCGGGGCTCGCGGAGATGGGGGAGTTTGGCCTTCGGTAGCCTCAGAGCCGGCGGTCACCCCGGGGATATTTGCCTCCGCGCTCGCTGGTATACGAAAAATCGCCTGGTAGCGCCGGATCGTCTTGCGGTCGGTCTCCGTCAGCCGCTGGATCTCTCGTTGGCTCGTCTGACGCTCAAGAACGTAAATACGGTGCTTTGCAGATGCGGCTTCAAGACGTTCGCGATGCGAACTTACGGTTGCATCAGTCTCTTGGCCGTGCGGACTGGGCCCGCGTCAGCTTATCTTCGATGCCGATGTGTGATGCGTAACAACTTGCAAGAAGCGCGTGTAAGCATGCGCCCATCGCCCGGCTGGATAGCGTTCCGAAGGTTACACGTTCAAATCGTGTCAGGAGCGCCATTTGAAAGTAGCTTGTTGTGCCAGACGAGTTACGGCAACAGCCATCGACTGACGCCATTCCGCCTAACCAGCGACTGAAACCCTCGATTTGTTATTCGTGCTCCCGGTGTCCGCAGCAAAGCGTCGTGCCTCGCGCTCGAGGATGCGGTTGGCGTCTAGCGATCTGATCGGCGTGGCGAAATCGCGCGGGATGTCGCCAGAGAGCTGCAGCATCAGATACCGGCCGCAGCAGACGCGGAGGAACGAGGAAAAATTCTCCACGTTCGCCCGGTCCTCCAGCAATTCTTCATGCAGCCGGTCCAGGAGCTGCGAGAGTGTCATGCCGTCGCGCTGCGCGATCTCCTCGAGAATTCGCCAGTAAAGGTTCTCCAAGCGGATGCTGGTGGAGAAACCGCGCATTCGCACGGACTTCAGCCGGGCCTGCCAAAGCTCCGCATCCGCATTGACAAAGAGCCTGCACATGGGCGACCTCCTCGGGCAACAGAACCAGCCGGGTCACAGCCTATCACCCTGCCCTGCGCCTGTACCTACGCTCATTCCCACCGGCAGGCGTCGTCCGGCCGGACGATCATGCGGCGCGGCGCAGGCCGGAATGGCTGATCGTCGTCCCCAGAACGGCAAGAAATTGCGACAGCCACGACGGGTGAGCCGGCCAAGCCGGCGCGCTGACCAGATTGCGATCTGTCACAGCGCCATCAATTGGGATATCGGCATAGACGCCGCCGGCAAGTTCGACCTCGACGCGGCAGGCCGGATAGGCCGAACAGGTGCGCCCCTTCAGCACGCCGGCGCCCGCAAGGAGTTGCGCCGCATGACAGATTGCGGCGACGGGCTTCTCGGCATCGAAAAAGTATCTGACCAGCTCGATCACCCGTTCATCGGTGCGAAGGTATTCGGGAGCTCGGCCCCCCGGGATCACGAGCGCGTCGTAAGTTGAGCAATCGATTTCGGTGAACGTGGTATTGATCGTGAAATTGTGGCCGCGCTTTTCGCTGTAGGTCTGCTGGCCCTCGAAATCATGGATCGACGTTGCGATTGTGTCGCCTGCGGCCTTGCCGGGACAGACGGCATGAACCGTGTGGCCGACGGCGAGCAGGGCCTGGAACGGGACCATTGTTTCGTAGTCCTCACCAAAATCCCCGACGATCATTAGAATGCGCTTGCCGTTCACGCGTTATCCTCCCTGATTGGGTTTCAGCGCTCGCTCCTTGCGCGCCCTAAGGATATAGCCGGCGGACGAGACGTGGTGTTAACCAGTTAACGCAGTCGAGCGAGCGGCACGCGCACGTTGCCGTCGGCAGTGTGCGCGCAAAGAGCCCAGGCGTCAAAGAATGCCTCAGCTTCGTCGGTAACGATCAAGCTACGAATGGACAGTTCTTCTTTCAAATGCCTCGCGTCATATTCCGTATACAAATCCGGCTACAACTTGTCCCAACGCGCGCACAACAGACGGTTCGGCGGCAAACATCGCCGGCGTCAAAGCATTTGAACAATACCTTGGGACTCCAGTTCCGTCGAACCGGCGTGATCATCCAACTGCTCGGAATCACGAGCGGTGTGGGACACTCTTTCGTTTCGAGTTCGCTCCGAGCCGAGTTCGTTCCGAGCGCTCGAAAAACATCTTGCTACACAAAGCAGCATGTTGTCGCCTCCTTGTTTTGGTGGGGTACAACTCTGTGCCACACTCCTGCAGCCGCGCTTGAAGTCCGCTCGCGAGCTTCACCGATCTGCGACGATTTGATCACCGACGCCGAGGACAGCCTCGCGGAGCGTTTCTTTCTCGCGGATCGCTAGGCGGCCCCGAGCAAGTCGTTTCGACTAAGTCCAAGCACATCGAGATCGCAGCAAGCGGTTTTGCCAGAGCGAAAGAGGATGAGGAGACAGCACATGCCGCAGGCCATGGCCTCCAAATCCTTACCCATCAAGCGTCCGAATGGGAATGCAACGGCGCTTCGCGGTGGCCTCTGCCTTCCATTCACCAGATGATGTTGACGTTCGAATGTGCAGGTTTTCGTCAGGCGGCCAACGCGGCTCGCCCCACAGCATCGAAATGCTGGTCCCTCCCCGATCGATTCTCCGGAACTCTCAAACAAATCAGAACCTGTGTTGCATTTCCGCCAGTCTAAACCGCAAGATCGAGTGGCATGCCGATTGCTTCGATGAAGCCGGAGCACCGCTTCCACGCGAAGCAACCCTGAGAGGACACACATGCTTGGAATTGGAAGTAAGTTGCCGTCGTTCGAAGTCACGGGCGTGAAGCCAGGATTTCACCTGCAGGAAGAGAAGGGGCAGAGCGCGTTCGAGACGTTGACTCAAGAGAGCTTTCCCGAAAAATGGAAAATTATCTTCTTCTACCCCAAGGATTTCACCTTCGTCTGCCCGACCGAAATCACCGAGTTTGCCCGGCTATCCAAGGACTTCGCCGATCGCGATGCAATCGTGCTCGGCGGCTCAACCGACAACGAATTCTGCAAGCTCGCTTGGCGCCGCGAGCGCAAGGATCTGCATCACCTTCCCATCTGGCAGTTTGCTGACTCCAAAGGCAACCTTGTCGATGGCCTTGGCGTGCGCTCGCCTGAGGGCGTCGCTCATCGCTACACGTTCATCGTCGATCCGGAGAATACGATCCAGCATGTCTATGCGACCAACCTGAATGTCGGCCGAAGCCCGAGGGACACGCTAAGGGTCCTGGACGCGCTGCAGACCTATGAGCTCTGCCCCTGCAATCGCGAAATCGGCGGCGAGACGCTGAAAGTCGCCTGAGGCAACAGGTCAATTGAGCAGTTGAGGATCAGATTCCGGATTGTGCCAAGGACGACAGACTCTGGCGCGGCGATGACCGATGAGACGCTGAAGCGATTGGGAAGTCCGTCCTTCAGGCCGGCCTATCAAAGGTGATGAGATAACGCTCTGGAAATGGCCCTCCGGCGTAGTCAATGTCCGCGGCCGGACGCACGCCCGGAATTTGCAGGATGCGGCGAACGATTTCCGGAACCTGGATGCGGCTGATCTGGTCGCCGAGGCAAGTGTGCATCCCGTAGCCCAGATGCATGTAGATCGACTCCGGCCGGTCGATGGCGAAACTGGAGGGCGCCGGCAGTTGCAAACCGTCGCGCATCGCCGACCGGGTCGAGATCAGCACGGTGCTGCCGGCCTTGATCGTCGCCGCGCGCAGTGAGCCCTTGGCGATCCGGTAATCGGACCGGCAGTGGCGCACCACGAACGGATTGATCGGATTGAAGCGCAGCGCTTCCCAGCAATAGCGATACATCAGATGATCATCGTTGCGGCTGGCAACGTCGATCGCCTCCTTCAAAATCTTCGGACGCTTGAACAGCTGGTCGAGCAGCTGCACGATGGCCGCCGAAGTGGTCTTGATACCGCCGACCAGCGTACCCATCATGTTGGTAATGATGCGCTCGTCGCCGAAGCCGATCGAATCGTCAAAATGGCTTTTCAGCAGGCGGCTGAGCACGTCGTCGAGTGGGAGGCCATTCTTCAACTGCTCTCGCCGTTGCGGAAGCAGTTGTGTCAGGTAGGCGCGCATCTCCCGCCCGGCGTCGATGTTATCCTGGTGCACCTTCGGATCATTGTCCAGGTTGTGGAACATGTCGTATTGCGTGGCGCGCGACCAGCGGAACATCGACGCCAGGTCGGGCCCGGGAAAGCCGAAATATTCTCCGGTCAACTGTACCGGCACTAGGCGCGACAGCGTGCTGACCACCTCGATCTGGTTCTGGGTGTAGAGTTGTTTTTCGACGGACGCATTGGCGAGACCGCGCACTCTCTGGCGAATGGCCGGCAGATCCTCCATGCGCATGAAGGCACGCATGATGCCCTTGTCGCGCTGGTTTATCTCCGTGCAGTCGCGGCCGAGCATGTAGGGGCCTACCGAGGGGTCCATCATCGGCGCATAGGTGACGTTGAAGATGTCAGGCCGGCGGAGCGCTTCCTGCACGTCCGGGAACCGGGTGATGAACACCGGCCCTTCGGAGCCCAACGCCAAGTTGGGCCTGACATGCCGGATTATCGCGAACAATGTATCCGGATGTTTAGCGATCATCCATTTCAGGAATTTCGCCACCAGACCCTGCTTTTGCTCCGCCATTGCCGGACCCCTTGCTCGAGAAAAGTTTCGCCTGGATCAATCGGTCCGAGCACTCCGTCCAGCCCTGTCCTGCAGGAGGCTGTCTTCGATACTATTCCACTTGAAGCTGATCCTATTGATTTCAGATCGACTTGAGGAACTCGATGATTGCGTTGCGCTCCTCAGGAGACAGCGCAGGGCCGATAACGCCCTCATGCTTGTCGTTGGAGAACTCGTGACCGGTGTTATGATTTGCGGGCCTGGACGTATCGAGGATGAAGTAGCCCTGGCTGTCGTAGGTCCTGCCTTTGGGATCGACGGTCCGCGTCACGATACCGACGCGCACCGGATCGAAGCTGGGATCGCCGAGCAGGAAGGCTTTAGGGCGCTCCGCAACCGGGCTGAGCAGATCGTAGATCGTCGGCACCGAGCCGTTGTGCAGGAACGGCGCGGTCGCCCATACGCCGTTCAGCGGACGCGCCTTGTAGCCGAAACCTGCCGCGAGACAGTTCGGCCGATCGCCTTCGATTTTCGCGTGGTCCGTCCCGGTCGAGCGAAGCCATTCGTCGATGTCCAGTTGAACCACGGCGCCGAGCGCAAGCGCGTAGAGTTGCATCGCGTGGTCCGAAACGTGGATCGTATCCAGCGTGTTATCAGCCTTCCGTTGACAGACATCGATGTCGAGCCCGAGTCCGGGGCTGGTCTGACCGGCGCGGGCCAGTTCGCGGCCGGCGGTGTCCACGGTGCGATTGTGCAGCACGTTGCCCTGGGTCGGATCGGTGCCGATATGGCTCTGCTCGATGATATTGACGTTGAGTACTGATTCCGTCGTCTGCCTCTCCTGCCCATCCCGGCCGCGCCAGCGGATAGGGCCAAAGTGCTTCCAGAACTCCGCGTCCGGCGCTTTGCCGTGTACGATGTCCGGCGTCAGCGCCGGAAGATGGCAGCCGCTGCTGCAGTGCTTCTCGTAGAGCTGGGCTCCCACCGCGGCCTTGGCTTTGTCAATCGCAGGAAAGCTTTCGGGCCAGGTCGGCGCGTTCAGGCCAGTGAAGGCCTTCGCCACCAGCGGCTGATCCTTCCCGGCGAGCTGTTGTTCGATCCAGTTCAGATTATCGAAGGGTATGGAGCTCGCAAAGCGCCCCTCCTTCGGCGAGGCGGTTAAGTTGAGCTCCGCCGAAACCCCCATCGCCTCGCCGGCGTTGCGCACCAGCGGCTGCATGATCGAGCCGTCGTACTGCACCCAATCGAACCATGACGAAGTCCAGATGTGCGGGTAGGTGACAGGAGCGTTGATGTTGACATAATTGCCGTAGCGTTCGGGGTCGAGCGCGAACACCTGGTTGCCGATCCGATTAAGCGCATCGAGGCGAGAAAATCCTTCCGTGACGTCGATCCCGGCAGGCTGATCGACCAGCGCACCAAGTATTCCATCGAGTTCCTTCGACAACTGGACGCGCGTCAAATCGTTGTACTCGGTTCCTAGGACGGCCCTCGCAAACCGCCTGAAGCGACCGTCGAAGAAGGGCAGCTTTGCCGATAAAGCGGTCTGTCCGAGCGCGGCGCGGAGTGCATAGGTCAGTTGACCGAGATCGGTCACCGCGGGCCCGCCTTCGATGACATAGCGCTTCTCTTTGAAGACCAGTTGGCCGGTATGGCACGCGGCACAGGTCAATCCGACGGCAGTCTCCTTGCGGGAAAGTCCCTTGATCGACTGAAATGGCGAATATGCAAAGCCGATGGGCAAACCGTATTCATTGTTCTTGCTTTTGGCTGAGCTGATGAATCCGAACCGGAGCAAATAGCGGTTATCCGCAAACCGTTCGCGTTTGAAAAAGGGAACGGCGAAGGTCGAGTCCAGCGGCGCTTCCAGCGCGAGAAACCATGGCAGCGGAATCGGCAAGGTGTGCGTGCCCTGGGATTCGTGATGGAATCGGTCGGAGTCTTTGGGGGCCCAGCCCTGATCAAGCGAAACCTGCTCGCTCACGGAAACCGGTTCAGGGAGTCCTGGCGGCTCCAGAGCTTCGATTATCGCGCCAACCTGCGGACTAGTCAGGACAGCGATCACAACAACGACTGCGGTGATGGCTAGAAGAATAAGAAAGCGTCTCCACCAAAGGCGGTAAACTGCACCGGCAACTGTCGACATGGCTCCCCACGGGTGTCAGCGAAAGGCTTCCCGAAAATTAATTGTTTTCCAACTGTACGCCCTTACGAGCGAAATACGCCGTCCTCGTACTTGATGAACACAATGCTAGGCGCTGGAATGCCCGAGTATCTGCTTGGCTGCTCGCGCTTACCCGCTCATTAAGCTCAGGAGGCAAAGGTTGATTAGGTTCGAGACGCGAAGGTCTCACTAAACTTGAGTCGATGCAACCAAAAGATGATGCGCGCATCACTATTCTCGATTGGATTGAATTCACTCCACGAGGTGAGAGGATTTTGATACGGCTGGTCAGTAGATGCGAAAATCAAAAGCCGACAGTTTTCATTCAGGCTAAACTAACCACGAAACCATTAGCTGGTCAGAGAACCGCTGGTGACGTCCCGGAGTTTCACCCCAGGCTCTGCGGGGCGCCAGCTGGACGTACCGCTTTCTAACCGCGAGCACTTCGGCTGGCGATACCGTTCCAGGCTCCTTCCTTTTTCTTCGCCGTCACATCCAATTGCACGACGAGCTTATAGCGGCCGTTCCGCTTAGACATCGCCCAAGCATGATGTTCGGGATGATCACCGCCACCGACCATTTGTGGATTGGCGCTAGCATGGTGCGTGGACCTCGCTGAATTGACGGTAACCTAGAGGTTCGATCGTGCGGTACGGAGCGCAACGAAGGAAGGCACAAAAGTACTTTGGGTGCTCGCTTGCGCCAATCACGCGAACCGAGAGCTTCGTGCGCGGTGCGCGCGTTCAGTAAACTGGATGCGTCTCGTCAAAACTCGACCACGAAGAGACATCCTCGTGGGCAGTCGACGTCCCGGAAGGATCCAAGAACCGATCTGATCGTGTTATCTCGTTGCAAAGATCATAAGCTGCATCCCTGCGGCGCCAAGTACGGCAGCAAGTACATAGCGCGTTGTGGTCTCCGACAGCCAACGAAGACCAATCGTGGTCCCTACCATCGCCCCTGCGACAGCCCCCAGGGCGTATAGCCATGTCTGAGGTGAAGGCAACTGTCCGGCGTAAATCGCGCCGACCAATCCAACTGCGGAGTTCACCCATATGAAGGGGGCGGACAAAGCTGCTGTCTCTTTGGGCGAAGCCCACCGCATCGCAATAAGAATAGGCGCGAGGAAAACGCCCCCACCAACGCCAGTAAGCCCCGAGACCAGGCCGATGCCGGCTCCTGTTGTAATTGCGCCCCATGACGGCGTGCCACCGTCAGGGATAGCTTTCTTGGCTCGCCCGATCAACAAGATGGCAGCAGCAAAAAGGAGGATAACGCCGGTGATAGCATCATAGAGATGCGGGGGTAGGATTGTGAATCCTCCAATCAAAGCAGTTGGCACCGAGGCGGTTAGAAAAGGTCTCAACCTCTTCCAATCAATAAAACCACCGCGATTGAAGAGCCATGTCGAATACGTGGCAGCAACGATGTTAAGTAACAATGCTGTCGGTCGCATCTGAGTTGATGGAAACGATGCAAAGGCCATAAGGGCAAGAAACGCGGTACCACCCGCCTGCCCAACCGTCGCGTAAAGGAGGGAAATGATAGCGAAGAAGATTGTGAGCATTGCGATTTGCACTTCAGTGTTCTGCGCAGCGGCAGGGGGTAAGCATCCGTATTCCCGATGCCTTCGGATGCGGAAAATATTGATGTGCTAAGCTACCTGCTGCACGGAACTGTCCGGTGCCTACACCGCCAGTTCACGCCAAAGAGCGCGCCGAAAGTAACCTCTCTCTCTAACTATCGGCGAAATTATCGACGATCGTTCGGTCGGGGCGAAATAAGTTTCTCGATTGCCGCGACGGCGCTGCATCCGATGGCTCGCCCTCGTTCATCCATGCCAGTCCAGCAAGATTGGCGTCCGCGCGGATCAACCTCGAGCAATTTTACGCCCTCCCGCACGCGCGCGCCGTCCCGTACAACACCGCGTAGCACTCCTCCGATGGGAGCCTGGACCGGTTTGCCGCCGAGACAACCCAACAGCAATCCCTTGGACACCAGCGTGCCGATATCGAGGCCTGTCCGCCAGATGCCATCGCGGGGCGAGTACACGAAGCGCTCGCGTCCAGCGCCGCCGAGCTCGCCGGCTCGGCCGTCGGCCAGCTTGGTGACACCTCGCGAGATTATTGCACCAGTCTCAATCGGATGGGTCTCGATCGCGGTGTCGCAGTTGACGCCCACCTCGAAGCCGGGCCCGATTCCGGCTGTCAGCCGCGCGAAGCCGCGCAGGTCGGGAGGTCTTCGGTGCTTCTGCATGCGTGCATCCACGATCACGGATAGTGAGCGCAAGGCGATGATGTCGGAGAAGTGCATTTCGGTCACTGCCACGCTGCTCGGTTCGGTGTGAATCTCTGCGATTTCCGCTAGCGTATCGGCCCGTTTGCCCACGACGCCCTCAACTTCACTCGGCTCGCCGAACAGCGAGTCGTGAAATGCCATGCGGCGGCGGATCACCGGTGGAAAGGCATCGTGTCTCATTACGACAGCAAACGTCGCTTCGGTGAGCTTCGTGGCGATAGCAGAAGCGATTTCGTTCGTGCCGAGTACCAATGCGAAGAGCCTCGGCGCGGGTTGATCCTGGATCTTAGCAGCGACTTTCATGGGCGGGGCCCGTTACCGGGGGTCCGTAGCAAACTACGCGCCAATCGGGAATTCGGGTTCATATATTCAAACAAAATGGGTTCGTTCTGCTAACTACGGCGAAGCCGCGCGTTCCAACATGTCCTTCGAGATTGTCGCGGATACGACAATCGCGGGTTCGGTTTCTGTCAAATCGCCGGAACGGCACCGCGATCGGGGACCGAGCAAGAGCGAGCGCTTGCCCGGGACGATGCGTGGCCAGGCGCTGTATGTGCATTGCAGTCGTAGACGCGGCCTTCACCGCCTGTCACTTTCACAGAGAACTTGGATGACGTGTCGTGATCGAAGTGCGCGGCCCAGCGTGTAAGCCGACGCAGCCGCGGCTCCCCGCGCGTGCACCTTCATATACCTTACTACTGACGTGTGTCAGAAGTAGAGCGAGGCAGCGGGGCGGCCCGACGCCCCGACGCCTCGATGAGATGCGCCAGGTCGCCCCTGCATCACCGGGGGGAGTTTCGGCAATGCTCCCTCGGACGAAGCAAGCAGCGTGCCTAAGCTGGGCTGGAGCTACTGCGCGCATTCCTGCAAGCTTTTGCCTGTCTAGCCCCTCACCACAGAGGACATGGAGCGTTTTCAGCCACGGCGGCCTGGATAGTCCTGTGCATGGGCGGCGGGCGCCATGATGGCACGTTGGAAGTGGGCAGACCAAAGACGTGCTTCGGCGAGCAGGCCACCTAATCAGAACTTTCGTCCGAGTTTAAGCTTACCGAATGCTCAAGCGCTTCGGGGGCGTGAAATATCGATATTTGCCAGTCAGCATTCCGTTAACAAACTGGAGGCCGTGATCGCCATAGATCATATCCTCGCGCACATAGCTGTCGGCTATGGCCTCTTGATTGTTGCCGCCGACCGTCTTCCGGGTCGTCGCCACCCCATGGCTGGCTGGTGGCGAGCCGAGCATCTCAACTATGGCATCGTGTGATGTGCCGAGTTTCAAGTTATCGAATTGTTCGGAAGGAATCATTCCGGCCGCTTCGATGGGCTCAGCTCTCACTGGCGCGAGATCTTCAGATCCAATTTGCTTACGCGCCACAACTTTCTCGATGCAGTGCGAATGAATCGGAATGCCAGGATGCGAGTCCCATTTAATGTAATGGTCAGACCGCAGAATCTCCCAGCCTGCTTCCGCATAGATGGCTTGAAGCTCTCCACGCGAGAAGGACTTCTTGTGACCGGACGCCAAACTCTCCTTCGATATCGGATGATCTGGTTGATCGAGAGTATTCGTGAAGCAATGAAATCCTCCAGGCCGTGTCCGATCGATTAAGGCCATGACGAGCGGCTTCCAGACGCTCCGTTCCGTGAAATGCAGTACGGAATGCGCTATAAAGACGTCGAGGTAAGCAGGCGGCTGGAACTCTTCAACGCAAACCACACCGCTCGTAATTTTTACGCCAAGCTCGCCTGCGAGCCTATTCAGCTTGTAGATCGCGGCTTCAGAGATGTCACTGGCGATCACCTGATGATCAAAATGGGCCAAATAGAGAGCATTGCGCCCCTCGCCGCAACCCAACTCGACAACCACGCTCTTCGCGCGGAGAGCTGGCGCGATCTCGAAGATTTCAGGGCTAGGACCACCCATAGACGAAACGTTGGGGTCGGCGTAGCCCGAATCCCACCAACAAGGTGAATTCGCCACCTCTTCCATACTTCACCTCACGCCGCCTGATATTGTTCCTCAAGTCTAACCATCGCGTCGGAGTAAAACATCCGAGCTATAATGCTCGAATATTTGAACCCCTTTTGAGTAAGCTGACAAACATCGTCATCGGTCAAATCGATGAGTTGCAGAGACTCGAGCGCCTTGAGTTCTTCGCCGAAATCGTCTGCTAGTGCCCGTCGGAATATCGCGGCGTAATTCTTTCTGCTTAAAGCCGACAATGTGAGGCCGAGCAGAGTGTAACGACGCGCAACATCTTCCGACGTCAACTTGATTCCGTGGGATGCTATCGCCTCAGGATCGAACGGACGATCCGAGAATGCGTCGATGATGCGCGAAGCCGCGCCCCCGTCTACGGCATAATCCGTGCCGTAGTGATATTGGCCGAAGTAGCTTCTGGCACCAGCTCCCAATCCGAGCAGGGGCGTTCCCTCGAAATCCGACACTTCCTGCCGGTAGGCATGGTCGCCAGTCATCCTTGTGAAACGTGTGAAGGATTCTTGCCGGTAGCCTTTGGACGCCATCCAAGCAACGTTCTGATCGTAGACTTCATACTTTTCCGCTTCAGAGAAGAATAATTCAGGATTACGCATTTTCGAGGTAATGACGTTCGTCATCGGACGAACAACAACGGGATAGAGAGAAACCGTCTGCGGCTCATAGTCGAGCGCGCGACCAAGCGAAAAGAGCCAAGAGTCACGGGTTTGACCACGCAGGCCGTAGATCAAATCAAGATTGACGTGGGAAAAGCGCTTGATGAGCGCCTCGATTGCCGCTCTTGCAATCTCAATCGAATATGGCCGACCAGAGTGCGCAAGCTCGCCGGGTTCCATGCTTTGGATGCCCATGCTCATTCGGTTAACGCCAAGTGCCTGCAAGCAATCCATAAGATTATTGTCGAAAGAATCCGGTGAACCCTCGACGGTAATCTCGCATCGCCGGCTTCGTTTTGGAAATGCAGTATCGAGGGCGGCGAATAGCTCGCCGAATTGATGCTCCGTTAGCAGCGTCGGAGTGCCGCCACCGAAATAGATATTAACGACCTCTTGATCTCCGAAGTACTCTCCATATCGAGCAATGTGCTCCACCAACCGACCAACATAAGACTCCTCACTCCCGCGTCTATTGCGGGTTGTAAGAAAGAGAGTGCAATAGGTGCATCGGTAGCGACAGAAGGGAATATGGATATAGATGTTGATTTGCTTTGAGCGACTAACCTGCTCAGCAACATCGGTTATGCGGAGTGGTTGAGGGAAAGCCCTATATGCGCGCTTCGAAGGATAGCCATAGACGTATGTTGGCAGCTCCTTCTTCTCTATCTTCGTCCGAAGAAATTCCAGACGATCCATGACTTAACCCCTCGGTCGTCGTGCATGACCTGAAGGTCATGAACTCCTCAACTAACGACTAGTGCCGCTCGGCCGCTCCTGCCGCCGCGTCAAAGAGAGAAACTCAAGAGTCGTGCCAAGCGCGCGAAATGCCCCAGAGAAGCTCGTTCTGTATCCTATTCAATGGCTTAGTTGCGAGCGGGGCACGGCACGTCGGCCGAGCATCACTGTGTCTTGGAAGCGACAAACCCGACAACAAGGGGGCAAGGTACCTGGGGGGTGGTGACGAACACCATGATCCGCATCCGCGCCCCGCCTGCGTGTTTATTGGTAGCACTGCGCCCAAGTCCAAAAAGCGGCCAATGCCTGCCGTCGCCAATTGGAGGGAATTTTATTTCGGCGCGCAACCGCGACAACCCTGGCGACCGGCGCCAAACTCTCCATCCGAAGCTCCTGGTCAGCGGTCCGCCGCCGTCGCGACTTGTGAACGACCTTTATCGGTCCGCACCCTTGCCACTGCGAGTAGCCGAAGGCCGCGACACCCAAGCAATCTGAGTTCGACGAGTTGTCGAGAGTTCAAGGAGCCAAGGACTCGCTTATCGCCGTCGACGCCAGCACGCTGGGGAGGCCCTGGGAGCCAGCCGAAGTGCACGCGTCCTGACATCAATCCCCTGAACATATGCTAAAGAGCAGAACAGGTCGTGAAACTTTGGCGTGTATTCATTTTTGATACATGAGACCAAAACGGGTACAGGCCCGACCCGTGCGAACCGGCGGGGTGCCGAGGCGGGAGCCAAGCCACGCGTACAGGGAAATGGAGGACGGAGCCAAAGAAGTTGTTCGTTCACGGCATCAGTACGGCGCGCGCCTTCCAAGTGGACGAGATCGCCGGCGTCTGTTCGAGGCTCGGCAGGAGCATGAATGCATTGTGACGCCGTTCCTGGTACCGCTCGCCGTGCCCACGCTGATCCGATGAGGCAGTCGGACAACAAAAAAAGCCGCTGCTAGATTTCTCCAACAGCGGCTCAAGTCTAGGGAGAAAGCAGACGAACCGGTCTGCCAGCGGAAACGGCGAACTTGACCGTCAAGCTCCGGAAGCCGCAGCCTTTTGCCCATGATGAGCCGATAGCAGGATGCTGTTGACCGCGCGGTACGCGAACACGATGGCCGGACCGATCGTGATGCCTGCTCCGGGATAAATTCCGCGCATTGGCGAGGTCATGTCATTCCCGCAAGCATACAGACCTGGAATCTGCCTGCCCGTTTCGTCCAAGACGTTTCCGTAAGTATCGGTTGCCAATCCAGTCGCCGTGCCGAGCGTTGCGGGAACGATCGGCAGCGCGACAAACGGGCCATTTTTGATCGGTCCAAGATTTGGATTTTTCGTTCCCACGACCGGATCGCCCAGCGTGCGATTAAAAGCCGATTCACCGCGGTTGAAGAGCGGATCGCGTCCCGCGGCAGCGTGTGCGTTGTGTTCCTCGATCGTCCTTTGAAGCTCTGCGGCGTCTAGTCCTATCTGCTTCGCGAGTTCTCGAATCGTCTGGCCTACCTTGATGTAGCCTAGCCGCTCATATTTCCCGATGCTTAACGTCCAGGGCCATGGTAGCAAATGTCCCATGCCTCTGAGGCGGACGAAGTCCTGGTCGCAGATGAAGTAGAAGCGCTTGTCTGCCGGATATCCGTTCTTGAACATTGCCAGGCAGATATCGTGATACGAATTGGATTCGTTGACGAAGCGTCTGGCACTTGGCCCTACCGCGAGGACACCGGGGCGACCGCGGTCTAGCCAGCCGTACGGGACGACTTGCGAGCGGCTGCCGCTGTTCAGGATCGACACTGGGGTCCAGAAACCGGCAGAGGCGACATCACTGTCAATCGCGGCACCTAGCCTGGACGCAAGGGCAATGCCGTCACCGGTGACATCGGGATGGGCCAGCGTGTTGTTGTGCTGATGCGCACCGCTAAGCTCCGCTCTTAAACGCGCGTTACGGGCAAAGCCGCCCGTTGCTAGGATGACACCATGCGAGGCGCGCACTTGAATTTCAGAATCGATTAGCTTGACGACAGCTCCAGTGACGCGCCCCTCATCCTTGATGAGTTCTATGAGAGGAGACTCTGGCCAGATTTCTACGCCATACTTGCGCAGGCTCACGAGCAACCGCGCGATCAAGGCATTACCCCCACTGAGCTCAGTGCCACGTCTGTAACTCAGCCGATCCAGCGCGTAGCGGCTGACCCGACGCACAACATGCTTCAGCGAAGCGAAAGATTGAAACGGGTTCAAAAAGCTTCTCACCTCTGCGGAGGAGATCATCATTCCCCCAAGCACAACACGAATCGGGTCGCCTATCAGGTCGAAATCGCTGCCGAGACGCCTTCCATCATAGGGTGCGGGGCTCAGTGCCCGGCCCTTGTCAACTCCGCCGACCTGGTTCGAGTGATAATCGGGGGCAGACGCAAGGGTAAATTTGACCTCTGTCCCGCTCTCAAGTGTTGAGAGCGCGGTTGGACCGTCCTCTAGATAAGGCTCTGCGAAGTCTGCCCGATAGTAGTTGCCAAGTTCATGCTGCAGGTACGTGCGCGCTTTCGCAAGCGAGTCCTCAACCTTAGCGGACTGCGCCTGGGGCGAACAAGGAACCCAAATCATGCCGTTCGATAGCGCCGTCGTCCCGCCAAGCCGCGGCGATTTCTCACAAACTGTAACGCGCAGTCCAGCCTTTGCCGCATAGAGCGCCGCTGACAGTCCGGCTGCACCGCTACCGACTACGAGGACATCTGTCTCCCAATCATGATCGGGCTTACCTCGTTGCGGGAATGCCACCGTCTTATGCCTGATTGATTGATGGGTCGGCTCGTTCATTCCGGCCTCGCTCCAAACTTTGCCCATGAGCGTCAGTGATTTCGTGGAAGCGAGACAGCTTTGAATTGCTCTGTCGCCGTCTTCACTGCCCGCTCAATTGGGATTCTTTCAATGGAGGATGCGCCAACGAAGCCGACACACTTCGTCGACCGATAGACCTCGACCGTATCCTGCGGCTCTGCGATTGCCCCGCCATGGCAAAGCAGGACAACGTCCGAGCGCACTCTTCTCGCTGCGATATTGATGTTATTGATGCGCCTGATCGCCTCTTGTATTGACTGGCCTTCTTCATGCCCGGCGAGCCCGCCACGGGTCGCGCCAACATGCGGGACGATGCAGTCGGCTCCTGCGCTGGCCATGGCCTTGGCGTCTTCCGGGCTTGCGACATAGGCCAGCGAGAAGAGGTTCTTTTTGCGGGCAGTCGCGATCATTTCGAGCTCACGTTCAAAGCCAAGCCCGACCCGGCCGCGGCGGTCACGCCATTTTTCGCCCATGGTGGAGATGGTCGGATAGTTAATCACTCCGGAGAAGCCGGCCGCCCAAAACTTGTCCAGAAGGGCATCAAGGTCGAGGCGAAGAGGATCCCACGCTTCGACGCCGCCGATGACAGGTACGGAAGAAACGACGTTGCGGATTTCTGCTGCGAGATCGAGGGTACGCGCATTCGAATCACCGATCCGGCTCGTGGGAAGTCCCATGAGACGGGACAGCCCGGTGCTGTAGACCACCAGCATATCGGCGCCTCCCAGGACTGCGCATTTTGCAACCAGGCCGCAGCTACTCCCGGCGGCAAGAACCGCTTTTCCTTGATCGACCTGTTGGCCGATCCTGGAAAGGATTTCGGCTCGCTCAAACATGCGCATCGCAATGAGCCCCTTGCCCCAACTGCTCGAGGATCCACGTCGTGGCGTTCTCGGAAAATTCGGGATCGTTGATGTGGCAGTTCAGTTCGCGAACCCTAATGTTCGGCGCGAGACCAGCCTTGACCGCCTCGAGCCAAGCCCTGTCAGCGTCGGGATTGCAAAAAATGCCGCCCTCGCGGTCATAATCGGAAACACCTTCCGCCGGCCAAAGCACAATTACAGGCCCCTTTGCCTGCGATAGCCGCTCGGCCGTGAGCCGGCCGATGCTCGCGTTTTCGGAAGGAGTCGTACGCATAAGGGTCGTATAGGGTGTATGGGAGTACAGCTGGCGACCGCGAAATTGATCAGGAACGCTTGATGGCGGACCAAAATTCACCATGTCGACCGCACCAGGCGCGATCACTTGCGGGATGTGCGACGCTGCTTTGAGTCGATCCGGACCGGCGCTGGCGGCGCCTCCAACAATCTCGTCGGCCAGCTCCGTTGTGGTCAGATCGATCACAGCGTCGAATTCGCCGGCCGCGATCAACTGCTCCATTTTGCGACCGCCGGCCCCGTTGGCAGGAAAGACAACCGCATCGAGGCCAGCCTCGGCAAGGCGCGCCACGCAGTGATTTGCCGCAGGCGTCGTCACGCCAAAAGCCGTGATAGCAACGACCTTCCTTTTCCGCCCATACTTCGTGGGCGCATAGTTCATGGCCGCAATGGCCCTCCCCGCATTCTCCAATACCCGTTCGGTAAAGGTGTTGATCCCGAAAAGATCGACGAGCGTTGGATAGAGGATAATGTCGCTATGGACGGCCAATTCAGCGAGCAGCGCTGGCCTTGCACTGCTCACAAGCAGCTTGGGAAAGCCATAAGGCAAATCAGCCACGATCTCGCCGAAAACTGCGCTCCCCTTGCCACCGGCAATTCCGACAATCGCGCCGATGGCGCCCGTTGCCAGGAGGACACGGACCCTTTCGCTCGTTGTTGCGGCTATCTCCTTCAGGAGCTCGGCCGGCGAGGCGACACGAGTGGCATTACGATGGGGTTGTTTCGTCCTCGCAGCCGACCCGGAGGTGCCGATGTCGATCAGGACGACTTTGCGGCCGCATGCCTCGACGATATCTTTGATATAGGAAGCTTCGCGGCTCTTGGTATCCAGCGTTGCCACGATCGCGACCGCGCGCAGCGTGGACGGGTTACCATCCCGGACTGACCTCTGGTCGTCCGTGCAATGGTGAGCCACGATCTTCCTCCCGGATCATTTTTAAACCAGCCGCTCTTAGACCGGGCGGAGGCCGGTTATAAGGTTGGTGAAGCGCGCAGTTGGGTAAGGTTGGGTAGAGGCAGCGAAGGTGCTGCGCAGCTCCTGCCAACGACGTGTCGCTGGTCTGCATGCACCATCTTCGCAGCCCCACTGAAGCCCCATGCTCGTCTTCAGTGTAGTCTACGACTGCCGAGCTTGCGTAGCATCCGCAAGCAGAATGCGCCTACACGATTGTCATGACTAAAGTTTCGCGGACGATCTTGGCTCGGTTCTTGAAAGATGCCGGCGCAAACGAGATTGCTTCCGCCGGCGATCAATGACAGGGAATCACCTTGAATCACGTAAGGTCGCAATTCGATCTCTAATACTTTTCAAACCCAACCATTTTCATGGTCCAGTCGCTGACGCCCCCCTTATCGTTGCGGTGGATGAACATTTTCCGGATCGAGGTTTCAAGATTTCTGCGCTCGATTCCACTCAGAAACGGAATGTCGAACTGACGCGTTTGCTTGAACTTCTCAACCACGGCCTCAGTCGGATCGCAGACCGGTAGCCTTGCGGCAATCGCGTGCGTGGCATGCAGATCCTCGATAAAGTAAAAGCCCCCTGGCTCAACGATGGGGAACAGCTTTCCGAGAGCAAGCTGCTGGTGGTAAGCTGCGTGCGAAGCATCTTCGATGATGATCCTTACGGGAGGTAGTGAGTTCGCAAGTCGTTCCAGGGCTAGCGCGTCTCCCATGTCAAGGCGCTCGAAACGGAATCGGTCCAATTCAAAGGCGCTGAAATCGGAGATGTCGCAGCCGACAATGTTGGCTTTGGGAAAGAACTCCAGCCACATCTTGATGGACGGAATGTCGTAGACCTTGCGAGCGAGCAACGCACCGGGATCGAGAGAGCCGTACCCATGCTGCAATCCAATCTCGACCATCGTGAAAGGTTCGTCGCGGAATTCCTCGAATAGAAAAGAGTAGAAGCTGGTGTAGCCATGTGCGTCGCCAACCTCGTCTCCCTTGTCGGTTCCTAGGGTATTTGCTCGCTTCGTCAAATTCGGCACGTTCATTCCAACATCACCTGTTCTTGGAAGAGACCCAGAGATAGTGGACGGCATTTCAAAGCGCGTGCCAAACCGTAAGTGATGATTTCTTTTGCGTATTCTTATTAAGCCTCTGTCGCCGGTTCGACCGAGTGTCGTGATTCTGACAAGTCGGCATACAAACGCCCAACCGCGTTCGATTTTTTAGCGCGTCGCCGAACTGTCAACGGCAGACGAACCGTTTCATCGGGATGCGATTGGAGGCACATTGAAGTTGGGCCTAACGATCTCCTCTGTTGATCGTCAAAGTTGCGACCGGATTGAGCACGAGATCGCGACAACGAGCAGGCTTAGACGCATTCACAGCAGAGAAAGACGACAACACCGTCAAAGCGCTTGATCACGAAACGACAAAGACGCGAATATATAATATTTTCGTTGAAAACTGTGCGCACGCCAGTTCAACTTCCTTCGGCGCGCCGCCAAGTTCGAGGGCTGGTGCCGGTGCTACGTTTAAACTCACGACCGAAGTGATAGACGTCGCAGAAACCGCAGCGTTCAGCGATGGTACCGAGCCCGGCGTCGCTTTCCAAGAGCAGCTTCTGCGCCATCATGATGCGCTCTCGGATCAGCCAGCGCCTTGGGCTGATCTGCAGATGCTTTTGGAATAGCCGCCGCGTCTGTGCGGCACTCAGGCCCGTGACCGCGACCAGTTCGTCGGCATGCCAAGATCGCTCCGGTGCCTGCCGCATCTTTGAGACGATGGCTCGCAATGGAGCGGGGAGACGGGAATCACCTTGCTTAGACGAAGGTGCTGCGATGAGGTGCAGCAGTTCCGCCACGAGGCGATTGAGGGCCAAATCAACGTTATCATCTCTGGCGCGCAAGACATCAAACAGGTTTCCGAACCACCGTTCGAGGTCTTTCGGTGCCGATATCGTTGCAAGGGTTACGCCGGTGCCGAACACTTTTTGGCGAATAGCCGGCGTATTCGGTCCGTCGATCCTTACCCATAGAACGGTCCAGGGATCGCTCTCGTCCGGCCAGTGCGCATGTGGCGTCTCGTTGGCAATCCAAATCAACTGATTGCGCCCGACGATGGATGTCCTGCCCTCGCTGGATACGAAGCCACGTCCCGCTGTGCAGTACAGAATGTCCTGACCCGGATAGTTGTCTCGCGCGATGTGGTGGTCCCGCGCAGTGATGGCTTTGCCAGCCCTAAGCACCGTAAAGGCGCAGCGAGTCCAGGCGGCGTCAGGAAGGACGTACTGATGGCTTTCCGGAAACACTGTGCGCTGCGGTAATAATGCCATGCGTGTTTTATATAAACCGAAGCGTGCTTTGTCCATTTCCACCCGCGAATTCCACGCCTACGCTCGCATATAACGACTAACAATCAAACTCGCCGATCAGCATACAGGATGCACGTTTTGTATTCCTGAGTAATTGCTGCGAGGATTCAGGGGGGAGCCGGTGCCGATACTCACCGCCCGCGAACTGCGCCAACACGCCGAGCAAGGATGTTCTTCTCTTCCGCTGCCGATATCGTGAAGGCACCATCGCGCTGGTCTCGAGCACATTCAGGGGAGGAATTGATGAGCAAACCGAGAATCACCGTGGTCGGCAGCTTCGCAGTGGGACTTACCATTCGCGCTCCGAACATCCCGGTCTTCGGCGTCACAATGCTGGGCAGCAGTTTCGATATGGGGCCTGGGGGCAAGGGTTCGAATCAAGCGGTTGCGACTGCGCGACTAGGCGCGGATTCGTCGCTCGTAGCCATCATCGGCAAAGACAAGTTCGCCGATATCGCGACCGACCTCTACAAGGCCGAAGGCGTTGGCACCACCCATGTCAACCAAATCGCCGAAAGTCCGACAGCGGTGGGCTTCATCATTCTCAACGAGCGTGGTGAGAACTTTATCATCATGGACTATGGCGCCACCAACGCCATGGATGCAGCTTTTGTGGATCGCGCCGAAGGCCGCATTCGGGAAAGCGACGTCGTCATGGCGGTCCTCGAACCTCCTGTCGAGGTAGCAATGCGAGCCATGGAGCTAGGCCGCAAGCACGACAAAACGACTATCCTCAATCCGGCCCCCGCCGCGCCGCTTCCGAATGAGATCTTCCCGTTGGTCGATTACCTGACGCCGAACGAAAGTGAACTTCGTATTCTGCTCGGTCTGCGGCCGGACGATCCGCGGCCCTCGCGCGAGCTCGTGGAGATACTGCGCAAACGCGGCGCCGCCAATGTGATTGTAACCCTTGGCGACCGCGGCGTGCTCGTCGTTACCGATGCGATCGACGCGGCCATCCCGGCTGCCGAGGTCAACGTAGTAGACACGACGGGCGCAGGCGACGCATTCAATTCCGGTTTCGCCGTGGCTCTGGCCGAAGGCCGCGATGTGATCGAGGCCGCGCGCTTCGGGGTTTGCTGCGGTGCCCTGGTCTGCACCAAGCTCGGGGTTATTCCTGGCATGGCAACGCGCAGAGCAGCCGACGAAATGTATCGTACATTCTCCGCCTTGAGTTGAAGGAAAACAGGATGGACCTGAACCACAAAGCTTCCGGATGTCGAGTTGCCTGGGCCTTCGTTAAGAGGGATCGCAGCGAGGTGAGGATCGTCTGTAAGCCAGAATGCCCAAACCTGCCGCGCTCCTATTCCCCTGATCTTGCCATCGCTGCAGGGCATCCCGCACGTCGCACCACGTGCGGGGTCGCCACCGGCGGCTCGGCGACTCTTTTGGGCACTCGGCCGAAGGACGATACGCCCCTGCCCGGTAGCAGTTCTTCCGTCCGGAATTCTTTGACCAGCGCGGAGACGGAGCGTTGGACCTTTGGTAGGACGCTAGAGAGCTGAACTGCAAGATGCCACGAATTTACGATTGGGGCGCACGCGAAGCTCAGCGCACGGTGACGGTGGCCGGCCTGCGCGGCGCCAGAGACTCCGGCAAGCGCTACACTCAAGTCACCGCTGAGACGGCGGACGAGGCAGCAGCTGCGGAACAATCTGGTATCGAGATGCTGGTCACCCGCGCCCGCAACGTGGAGGCCGTTCGGAAGGGCTCGAAGCAGCTTTTCGTCACGGCGGCGCTCGGCTTTGCCGATGCCGCAACCCAGGACGATATCCTACGCACCGCATTAAAGGCGTTGACCGACGGCGCCGATGCGGTGATCACAGCGCGCGGCATGGCGACCGTCGCTATGCTCGCGGCCGAAGATATTCCGGTCGTTGGTCATCTTGGGCTAGTTCCGAGGAAATCGACCTGGGTTGGAAAGCTTCGTGCGTTCGGCAAGAAAGCAGATGAAGCTTTGGAGTTGTTCCATCGCTTCCGCCGTCTAGAAGAGGCCGGCGCGTTTGCCGTCGAATGCGAGGTCATTCCGGCCAGAGTCATGGCAGAGATCCGCCGGCGAAGCGGGCTGGTCACGATTTCGCTTGGCTCCGGACCTGATGCAGAAGTGATCTTTCTCTTCACCGCAGACATATGTGGCGAGGAAGGCCGGCGTCCCCGGCACGCTCGGACCTATGGAAACCTGCAGGCCATACAAGAACGCCTCAAACAAGAGCGTGTGAAAGCTCTCAGTGCATTCCGCGCCGACGTCAATGCGAACGCGTTTCCGGGACCGCAGGAATCCTCGCAGATCGACGACGATGAATTCGCAGCGTTCTTGTCAGCGCTGGAGCAAGGAGGTTTTTGATCCTCGCTGGCACGCTGGGGGAGCGACATCAGACGAAATTACGATTTCTCGGTACCTGACGAATTTCGCTCAGGTAGGCAAGCATCTCACGTCCAAAAGTCCGGCGGAGCGGAGGCAAATATGGATGACATCTTATACGGTACACGCGACAAACGCGGTAATTGGACGCCGAACAAGAGGCCGGAACGCGCGCCGATTTTCGTATGGCCGGCGCAGCCGAAGAAAATTCTTCGTTGGTTGCCGGGGTATCTCTTGCCTTGGAATACCCTCTATTTCGCGATCTCGCTTGTATCGTGGATCTATCTGACACCCGCGCCTGATACAATGCGGGAATTCCACACTGAATGGCTTTCGCTCATCCTTCTGCGCAATGCCGGGCTAACGGTCCTTGTCTATGGCACCTTCCACTTCATCCTTTATGTCCAAAGACGTCAACAAACAAACTTCAAATATAACGCAAAGTGGCCCGACACCGACAACACTACCTTCCTGTTCGGAAGCCAGACAGCTGAGAACGTATTTTGGACTATGTGTAGCGGCGTGCCGGTATGGACCGCATACGAGGCTCTTACCTGGTGGATGTACGCTAACGGCTATTTGCCTTACGTCGATTTCGGAACTCACCCCGCGTACTGCGCTGCCCTTGTGTTGGTGACGCCGGCCTGGCGCGAGTTGCACTTCTATCTCATTCACCGGCTCATTCATATGGGACCGCTGTACCACATCGTACACAAGATACACCACAAGAACGTTAACCCGGGACCTTGGTCCGGCCTGTCAGCATCTACACTCGAGCACATCTGCTATTTTTCCGGCGTGCTGATCCATTTCGTCCTGCCCTCCCATCCGGTGCATGCAATGTTTCAGCTCATGCACGCGGGGTTGTCGCCTGCGAAGTCTCACACCGGTTTCGACCGGGTGGTCATGGACGATGCAAAAGCCATCAGCACAGACAACTTTTATCACTACCTGCATCACAAGTATTTTGAAGTGAACTATGGAGAGCGGCGCATCCCGCTCGACGAGTGGTTCGGCACAGCTCACGACGGTTCTTCCGAAGCCGACGAGAGGATGTACAAGCGCATAAAGGCCAAGAAGTGGGCGCGCGGCAATTAGTCCTGGAATTGGTAAGCCAGGTCGGACGGTCTTTCCGACTTTTCTGATGGACGATGGCTACATACGGCAACTTCCCTTCCACCCACCAGCAACATTGGCGCCGCCGGCCCGCGGATCTTGCCACGGCATCGGCGCAGTTGCTGCGAGTTTGACTCAGAGGAGATGTAAATGACTGGTCAGGATGAATGGGTAGCGGCTTGCGCCACTGACGCATTGATGCCCGAAGAGATCATTCGCCTCGATCACGGCGGCCGTACGTTTGCAATTGTTCGCTCTCCGGAGGGAGACTACTTCGCGATTGACGGCCACTGCTCTCACGAGAAAGTCCATCTTGCGGACGGCATTGTCGATGGGGGGATCATTGAGTGCCCGAAGCACTTCGGGACGTTCGATTACCGCACCGGCGAGTCGCGCGCATTGCCTGCATGTGTTGACCTGCGCAGTTACGAGGTGAAAGTCGAGAACGGTACCGTCTTCATCAAGCTCTGAAGTCAAAAGCACGATGATGTCGAAGCAGAGCTTGCTCATACTACAGTCCCTGTGGGCGATGGAACGACGCCAACCCGATGGGGTCGAGCGTTCTGTCGATCATAACATAGCGATGATCCGGGAAGCGGGCTTCGACGGCATCAGCACCTCCTGCGCTGATCCTGCACGTGTTGCCCTGATTGCGCGCGCTTTGGCCGGGTCAGGACTGGCAGTCGAGGGTATGTGCTTCCCGCAGACGACCGATCACTTGAAAGCGGCCATTGACCTTGCTCATCACCTCGACGCCCTGCATCTCAACGTCCAGCCTGACATCCGCCCGCGCCATGTCATCGACTGTATCCCCCTGCTGGAGGGCTGGATCCGGGTCGCGCAAGAGGCGGGCATGCCGATCTACTTCGAGACGCATCGCAACAGGATGACGACGGATCTCCTCTTCACACTCGACCTGATGGACCAGGTTCCCGGGATGCGCATGCTTGCCGATCTCTCGCACATCTTGCTGGGCCGCGAATTCTGGTATCCGATCTCGGATGAAGACGAAGCACTGGTGCGGCAGGTGCTCGATCGTACCTGGGCTTTTCACGGCCGTGTGGCGTCTCGCGAGCAAATTCAGGTTGAGATCACTTTCCCCCAGCATAAAATCTGGCTGGATCTGTTTCTTGGTTGGTGGAAATACGGCTTCGACAGTTGGCGAAGGCGCGCCGGCGAGGGTGCCCGTCTCACTTTTACTTGCGAACTTGGCCCGCAACCCTATGCCATTAGCGATCGCCAGGGCAACGACACCACAGATCGCTGGGAGGAGGCTCTCTTACTCAAATCCTTGGTGCGCGGCCTGTTCGAGAGCGCGGCAAACGATGCACAGCCTGCGCTCGGAAATGGTTCAGCTGCTTGAGCGACCAATCCACAATGGTGATCGTTGGGGCGGGCGAAGCCGGTACGGCCGCTGCCGTCGCCCTGCGCGAAGGCGGTTGGGGAGGCATCGTGGCCTTAATCGGCAACGAAGCTATGCTGCCGTATGAGCGCCCGCCTCTATCCAAGGCGATCCTGACCGACGAGATGAGGCCGGGACCCAAGCCGATTGTGACGGCAGAACGTCTCGCCGCGTTGGAGATCGATTATCTCCAGGCAAACGAAGTGATTGCGATTGATCGCGCGGCCAATGTGGTCACGCTCTCAAACGGATCAAGGATGGCCTATCACCGACTCCTCCTAGCCACGGGAGCCCGACCTCGGAGACTGAGTGTTCCGCTCGCTGAAGGAACGAGGGTCGCGACCCTGCGGGCGTATGAGGACGCCACTCGCATCCGCAACGCTATTGGCCAAGGACGCAAGGTCGTTGTGATCGGCGGCGGCTTTATCGGGCTCGAGGTTGCCGCGAGCGCGGTCTTAAGAGGGGCTTCGGTGGTCGTACTCGAGGCAGGATCGCGGTTACTTATGCGGGCAGTACCACCTCCTATGGAAAAACTAATCAGGGCCAAGCACGAACGTTCCGGGGTGCGCATTGAGACAGGCGCAATCGTTGAGCGGGTCGACTTCAGTGAAGGGCGCTCCAACGTGGTGCTAACCGGTGGTCGCTCACACGGGGCCGACCTGGTGATCGTTGGGGTCGGTGCGACGCCGAATGTCGAACTTGCGCAAGCGGCAGGACTGGTTGTCGACAACGGCATCGTTCTGGACGAGACGCTGGCGACTTCGGATCCGCACATTTTCGCGGCGGGGGACTGCTGTTCGTTTCCGCATCGCCTCTATCAAAAGCGGGTCAGGCTGGAGGCCTGGCGCAACGCACAGCGGCAAGGTGCGGTGGCGGCAGCGAACATGCTGGGCGAAAACCGTCCTTTCGACGACGTTCCCTGGTTTTGGTCGGATCAATACGACGAGACACTGCAAATCGTCGGACTGTGCCCGGACGGAGAAATCCCCGTAGTTAGGAACCTTGGCACGAGGGGACAGCTCCTGTTTTACCTCGCCGCCGACGGCCGTCTGGTGGCCGCATGCGGATTCGGGAGCCTGGGCACCGTAGCGAGGGAAGTGCGTTTTGCCGAGATGATGATAAGCCGCGGACTTAGACCCAAGGCAGAGGCGCTCGCAGACCCCGCGATGAACATGAAACAGCTACTGGTTTAGTCAATTCAGCATTGCGGACCTCCCGCCGGACCGAGGAGTAGCACTATGCGCCTTCGGGTCATGTCCGATCTGTACATCGAACTCACCTCGCGGTGGGACCTGTGCCGTCCGGCAAAGCGCGCCCTGCCTTCGACGTCATCGTAGTCGCCGGCGCCCTGGTGCCGAGGGCCGAGCGCGGCGCTCCCCTGAACAATTATGATTGCTGCGCTCAAGCGCCCAGAGCGGGGACAAGAGATTCTCCCAGCTACGTACACACGGGAAAGATTTTGTATTATGCATCATCATTCCGCTGGGATCTTGGCGACCTCTGCCAGAGGCCCCGGTTCTATTCGGATATCACCAGAAAAAGGACGCTCTTGGAGACCAATGAGTCCAAGCGCCATCACGACGGCGATTGAGAACACGCTTAGCGCCGTAATTTGCGCACCGGCCTTCTTCAGGTGCACCAACCCGATGGATATCTGTGTCACCACGCCAAGGATCAGGACGAGAATCCATTTGGCATCGATCGTGCGGTCTGAGGCCAACGCTAGCCGTTCGGAGCGTGCGCTGCCCGCTCTGACTGCGGCATTTAACAAGGCAGTCTGCACCGCCCCGCCCGCTGTTTGCGCGATCCGCGGATCGCTCACCTCTCGCAGCAAGGCGTCATAGGCGGACTTAACCGAATTGGCCTCCTGGTCCTGCGCCATCGCCGGCCACTCGTCGTCCACGAGGGCGGCGACGTATTTCGCGAGTACTGAGCGGAGGCTGCCCATGTCCGAGGTGGATGCGATACTGACAGTATAGATGTTGCGCAGTTCCGCCGCCTCTGACTGTACCGCGCGGGTCGCCTGGCGGTTGCGATCGGTTATATCGTTGGCCAGAAATCCGGTCAGGAACGCAAACAAAACTCCGACCGTTCCGAAAAACGGAGCGACCACGCCTTCTATGCGGCGCACCGGCAGGATCATTACAGGGCTGAAGCTCGCGATCACGATGACAGCGCCAGTCGTCGCGTAAAGAGCGAAGAGGACTGCGAACAATTCAAATATTGGAAAGTCTAGCCAAGCTTTGATCATTGGGTTAGCCGACCCCCTGTTACAAGGCGGCGAACCCGACTAGAACATATGAGCATTGAGTCCCCAAATAATGTATTGCTAGCGGAAGCACAACGCTAGCCACGGCAGAATGGTTCAGGGACGGATTCGTTGATTCTGGCGGAATGTTTTCCATGGCTTTTGCACGGCCGGCTCTGGGCATCACCTCGCTGGGCACCTGGTCCGCATGATGCCAGCTGCGTGAAGCCTTATGTCAGCTGAACAAATCGGATGCCGCGGATGCAGAAGCGATTTGTGGATCCGTCACCCGGCCTACAATGCGGTTCCTGCCGGCGAAATCTGCCGAACAACAAGCCGCCGGCATGATTTGCGGACGCGGGAAATGTTGATGAGGCAGCGTAGCAGCCTGCCAATGCCGCGCGCGTGCGCACGGCCGAATTGGGAATGGTGGCGAACGCCGGCTTGGCGAGCACAGCCGAGTTGCTGCTGTCTCTTCAGGACCAAGACGACGATCGCTGGGTGCCGCCCGCTTTGTGCTGATCCAGTTCCCTGACGGCGGCGGACGCTACGATCTCGACGTGGTGCCGACCGACCGGGTCCGCGACGTCGACGACGAAGGCCTGCGGTCAAACCGCGCAGATCCAAGTGCTCGCCTGCTCATCCTCAACACGCTCTTTGAGAAGCGCCGATCGAGCTCGGTCGTGACTCGATACGGTCCGCAGCGAACTCCATCCCTCGCCGGCAGTGATGCCACTTGCCTGTTTCGATCGGCAAGCAAATGGCTTCCTGTGAAGTCCATGATCAAGGATGTGGGTTTCTCGATCCTCCTTCGGCGAAGGCCTGAAGCCGTGGATCGAGGCCTTCAATCTCGTAAATCCACGATGACGACTGTGTGTTTGCGGCTCTTCGAGATCACGAGCGAGGATTCTCGATAACTTCTTCCCATGGATGACAAAGTCCAGACTTGAGGCCTTTGGTCACCTTTAGCGGAGAATGGACCAAATACGAGATTGCTCTAACCAATGCACTAGCTCAATTTCTATTGCTATATATCAATCTTCATGAAACTCTGTCTTGAGCGCCAGCTTCGAGCAGCTGGATTCTGAATTTTCATGGGGAGTATTGATGAGGACTGACTGGGAAGAACCGATCGCACGTATGGTAGGGCGTATCGAAGATACGGCTCGGCAGGTAGGGGACGCCTATCCACATTGGGCGAACCCGGAAAGCGGCACTTGGACTACAACTGCGAACGGGGATTGGACCGGCGGGTATTGGTTGGGGATGCTTTGGCTTGCCTCTCGCGGGAATGGCGGCGAGCGCTTCAGGATTCTCGCGGAGCAGGGTTGCACGCGCCTTGAGCCGCGCGTCACGGCCGACACCGCGTTCAAGGCCGCAACCTTCTATTATGGGGCTGGACTCGGCTCGCTGCTCGCCGGCAGCGAGCACGCCCGGGCGCTCGGCCTCGCAGCGGCGCGAGACCTCAAGCAGCGGTATAATCCGAAGCTAGGTCTGGTGCCCCTCGGCGCGAATGCAGAAGAGGGCTCGGACGTAGGAGCGACTGCAAGCAGTGTCGACAGCTTGGTCGTCTCACTGTTGCTGTTTTGGGCGGCTCGAACCGCCAATGACCGAGAAATGCGTGAGGTGGCCGCCAATCATACCGACAAGGTGCTGGGACTTCATCAGCGCGAGGACGGCTCATTCGTCCAGTCCTCATCGCTTGATCCCGCGACTGGAGAAATCTTACGGCGCTACACGCACAAAGGCTACAGCGAGAGCAGCGTCTGGGCGAGAGCACAGGCGTGGGGGGTCGTTTGCTCGACGATTAGTTACTTGTCCGGCGGCCCAGAAGAGCGGTGGCTTCAGGCCGCCATGAAGGGGGCCGACTGGTGGATCGCCCATGTGCCAGCTGACCGCGTGTCATACTGGGATTTTGACGATCCGCAAGCCCCCAACGTTGAGCGAGACACTGCCGCTACCGCCTTCATGGCCTCGGCTTTTCTAAAGTTGAGTTCGATTGCGCCGTCTGAAAGCAAGCGGCAACTATATCGGCAAGCCGGAGAACGGACCGCTTTGGCGCTCGTCGAACGTTATCTCACTCCGGTCGACAAGAACGATAGACGTTTGCCTGGCATGCTGGTCGAAGGATGTTTCAACAAGCGCAAGGATTCTCGAGCCGCGGACTACGTCAGCAATGCGGAACTCATTTTCGGTAGCTACTATTTATTCGAGGCGCTCCATTTGCTTAGTGGCAGATTGCCGCCTCCGGACATCTAGAATAGCACTCGCCGCGGGCCGGAGATCGCAATTTATTGAGTGCGGCGTGAGCGCGACGCTATAGAGGCAAAGCTCTGTCATCGTATGGACTCATCGACCGTGGCGATGGTGCCATTTTACACCGCCGGATAGATGTCGGCGGTGGAAATATGCGGCGGCGACCCGCGCGGCTGCGACAAATCGGAGAGTCTCAGCGCTTTCAGATCGTCGGCCGTAATGATCGCGGTCCTCGGTCTGGCAACCGGTATTGCCGCCAAAAGTCGAGTTGTCGCGGTCTATTTTGACGGGATTCGACGAGCAGGCATCGAGCTTGGCTGGTTTGGCTCGAATCATCGCGAACAAAAAGGAGGAGGATCTATTTCGGCGTATTAACATTAGATGTCGTTATGCAAGGCGCCAGAACCTGGAGTGAGGACGATTCCGAACCATTGGATTCGTTGCGGATGTCTCAACGGCGCGGTGCGCCGCCCTCCCCAGAACGGAGTGGGCGGCACTGACACGGCAGGCATCCCTGGGAGTTCAGCGGGCAGACTGAGCTATTCGCCTATGTAGACGCAGCCTCTCTTCTTGGCGATCTGATAGACGACCACACTCAAGAGCGCGATGAACGATCCGTAGATAGGGAACATCCAAGTCAGATTCTCGCGCTGCAACCATACGAGGAGATACGGAGTGGTACCGCCGAACAACGTGGCTCCGATTGCATAGCCGAGCGCGACGCCGGTAGTTCGCACGGTGCGCGGCATTAATGTTGTGGCTATGAAGTTGTACAGCGCCATGTTGCAGCCCACCATGGCTCCCCCGAGCAGCATAACAATGGAGTAGGTCAAAAGGCTCTGTTGCGAATAGAGCAATGTCAGGAAAAAAGATGGGATGAGTAGCAGACGTATCATTATGAATGCGCGCGATGGCCGCACCTTGTCTGCAAAGGCGCCTATGGACGGTGAGAACACCATCCAGGAAAAACCCATAAGGGTCAGGATGCCGTACACCCAGGTGCTATTCTCCTTAAACACCCCATTGGCGATGTTGGGCAGACCGAAATTATACGTGTAGTTCGCAAGTTGCACGGAACCGACCACCAAAATAGCAGCGAGAAGCGACAATCGAACGCTCCAGAGCGTCTTCCACACGCCGCCTGTCGTTTCCTGAATGCGCGACATCTCGTCCGCGCGGTGCATCGCGCGAGCGATCAAGGTTTCCGGGATGGCTTGGCGAAGAAAGATGATAAGCAAACCAAGCACGCCACCAACTGCAAACGGCACACGCCAGGCCCACTCGCGCATGACCTCAGGAGCAACGGAGGCACTCACCAAAAATGCGACCAGACTGGCTCCGATTGAGCCCAACATGACGAATGTACCATTGATCAAACCAAGGTACCGGCCCTGCTGTCCTGGCGGTGCCAACTCGATCGCGATCGCGTTAGCGACCCCCGCCTCAGCGCCCGTAGCAAGACCTTGCGCGAGCCGAAGAAGAACCAGCACGACGGTGGCCAGGGTTCCGACGTCCTTGTGAGCCGGCAAGACCGAGATCAGCAGCGAGGACAACGCCATTACCGTAACCGCGATCATCATGACGCGCTTGTGGCTGATGCGATCTGCAATTGGACCGAGCAAAGCCGCTCCCAAGGGCCGCGCCACAAAACCCGCTCCGAACACCGCCAGTCCACCGAGCAGAGAGACGATTGGGTCATTGGAGGGGAAGAAGTGCGGCGAAAGAAACGCCGCCATGAAACCGTAGACTTGCCAGTCGTACCACTCCAGGGCGACGCCTCCGCCGAGGCCAATTGTCATTGACCTCGATGTAACTTGCTTGTCGGGGTGAACGAGTGCGATGGAGGGTTGTGCAGTTGTTTGCATGTGCTGCTTCCGCTCGTTGCTGCAAATTGTTTAGGATTCCGGGGCGCGCGAGAGTCACTCTTGGCCGTAGCGAGCCCAGAGCAATACGTGTGAATTCAGAAGACCCGCGATGTTGAGCAAGCCCAGGGAGATTTCGGGCGGCACCGGTGCGAACGGATGCCTAAGCGACCGCAGGCGGCAGCTCCGCCTTTCTTCATCAAGATATTTCAAGTGGCGGTTCTCGCATGCGAGCTGACGTCGAAGCCCGTTCGATCGAATCCCTCTGCTCCGTTGCGCAATCGCGGGCGCCGATACCATCGCTGCGACCGTCGAGTCGACCGGATAGAGGGATTGAATGCGAAATTTGCTGGCACTCAGCGTCATCTTGTAGGCCGCGAGGGTCTTCACGACAGACCAAGGCGAGCCGAGCGAGCGCGGGAAATTTGATTGGAGACGGCACGTCACGACGGGAGCGCTGACGCGTACTGCAGGCGCCACGAGGGCGCCAACCTCAGTGGCGAATCCAGCAAGAACCTTGCGGCGATCCATTTCACCCCCGGAACATGGGCTGCATCTTTGCGCAGCATCTCAATTATCTACGAAGATCAACATAGCGCTGCCGCAATGTCAATAATGACGCATTTCATTTGTATATTAGGCTATCTCAATGTTCGCTAACATTGTCTAATGTGAAAGCAAGCTCAGCGGAGCCATAGCTCTAAACCCTTACACAGTCTGGAGATTTTTAGCGAATTGACCTGCATCTGGCCACAGATTGACCTATCCCATTTGGGATGACAATCTGACTTGCCGCAATTGGCGGCTCGCTCTGAAATGGAATTGAACCCCGTGCGACTGATCCAATTTGTATCTGCCGACGGTTGCCGCCATGTTGCAGCTCTCGCAGCCGGCAATTCGGACCCCGTTTTAGTGAAGAACGCTGCTAGCGTGCGCGACTTGGCGTTAGAGGCCGCACGCCTGCGACTTTCGCTCGCCGAGTGCATCGAGACCCATGGTTTCGGGGAGCAGGTCGACTACGATGCGATCGTCAGCGAGAAGCGGCTGCTGCTGCCTCTCGATCACCCGGACCCCTCCCGGTGCATGATCGCCGTCACGGGCCTTACGCATCTCGGTAGCGCCGAGTCGCGAGACGCCATGCATGCGAAGTTGGCCGCAGCCGACCTGTCGGATTCGATGCGGATGTTCAAGCTCGGTGTCGACGGCGGAAAGCCGCCGCCCGGAGCGCTCGGTGTACAGCCGGAATGGGCCTATAAAGGCGACGGCTCCTGGGCGGTCGCCCCCGAACAACCGCTCACATTACCTTCCTACGCTGAAGATGGCGGCGACGAAGCCGAAGTTGTCGGACTCTATGTGATCGGCGAACAAGGTGAGGTCCTACGGGTGGGCTTCAGCCTTGGCAATGAGTATTCAGATCACGTGATGGAGCAGAGGAATTACTTGTACCTCGCTCATTCAAAGCTGCGGCAGTGCTCCTACGGCCCTGAGCTGCTCATGGGCGATCTTCCGGACGAAGTCTTTGGAACGATCCGCGTGCTGAGGGCCAGCTCGCCTATTTGGTCCGGGAATTTTATTTCCGGCGAGAGCAACATGTCTCACTCCATCGCCAACCTCGAGCACCATCACTTCAAGTACCGCGCTTTTCGGCGTCCCGGGGACATCCACATCTATTTTTTCGGAGCAAGCAATTTAAGCTTTTCGGCCGGCGTCCGGCTACAGGGCGGCGACACGTTCGAAATCGAGTCTCCGACCTTCGGGCGGCCGCTGCGCAACCCCCTCGCTGCGGATGCGCAACAGGAAATCGTCAGGGTGCTGCCATTGTAAGTTGGAATCAGCTACGTCAAAGATTGGCATAGCGATCTAGGGGCATTTTGAGATAAGCAATTGAAATGCAAAAATGGCACCCTCACCTGCGGGCAGGCAACGCTCCCCTCTTTCTCCGGCTACTCGAAGCTGTCGAGCGGGACATCGCGGCAGGAGTTCTTGCCGCCGGAACGAGGCTACCGACCCAGCGTGATTTGGCTGAAGATATTGGCCTCAGTGTCGGCACGGTGATCAAGGCCTATGCGGAGGGTCAGCGGCGAGGGCTGCTTGTCGGACACGTTGGTCGGGGGACGTTTGTCGCATCACAGCGCCAAAGCTCTGCGGCTGGGGGGAAGGTCGTCGATCTAAGCCTCAACATTCCGGGCCCATCATTACTGCCCAAGGTGCTCGCCGAGAGCTCATCAACGTTCCCGACGGCCGATATTTCCGATTACGTGGGATACCTGTCCCACTCAGGTGTTTCAGAACACCGGGAGCAACTCGCCAACCTATTTCGCGAAACAGGGTTCGATGCCAATCCGAACAACCTTGTCATTACCAACGGAGCGCAGCACGGGATATCGCTGACACTCAGTTCGATCTGCCAGCCTGGGGACAAAGTCTTTGTCGAAGCCGGCACCTATCATGGTATGAAGTCGTTCGCGCATTTCGCCAAGCTCGAGCTTATTGGACTGCCGATGGACGGTGAAGGATTGCTTCCCGGGCCTTTCGACAAAGCGGCCGCTAGCGGGACAGCGCGGGTGCTTTTCGCCATTCCCACCATACAGAGCCCGACGGCGAGGATCATGAGTGCGGCGCGCCGTCGCGAGATCGTGCGGATCGCCCGGAAGCGCGACATCCTGATCATCGAAGATGACGCCTATGGGTTTCTTGACGAGGCGAGCGAGCCACTCGCTTCGTTGGCGCCGGAGCGAACCTTCTATGTCAACACCCTATCGAAGTGCTTGGCCCCAGGATTGCGTATCGGAATGCTCGTCGTACCCGAGCCGTACCTGGCGCAGATTCATCAAGCGATGCGCGCAACCTGCTGGATGGCATCGCCAATCTCGTCCTTCATTGTGTCGGAATGGATCCGGTCCGGAACGGCCGCCCGTGTGAAGCAGTCTCTGGTCCAGGAGGCGAAGAAGCGCGTGAAGCTCGCCTCCCAAATACTCAGGCCGCACATACGTCCAGATCACCCGGCAAGCTTTCATGTCTGGCTGGACCTGCCAAGCGACACTGCACAGCAGGTGGCAGCCCGTTCATTGCAGCGCGGCGTTATTACAACGCCTCCTTCGGCTCTCCTGGTTGAGCCCTCCTTAATCTCCGGGCTGAGGATCTCGATCGGCGTTCCCGAAAACATCGAAGATCTCGAATGGGCGCTCCGTCAGGTCGCGGCCGCATTAGAGGTCGGGAACGAAGCAAGTATGTCAATCATCTGAGTTGTGCGAAGGGACTTACCTCGCGCGCTCTCAACGAGATGCCACTGAGGGCGGGTGCACCGCTTTTTCGATCCAGATCCGAAGAGTCTCTGGATCACGTCTAAACGCATGCCGCTCAATTCAATGTTCGCTACGTCGGTCAATCGAACCTTGTTCGAATGGCACGGCCTCGACATCAATCCTCAAATTTCGATCAGGATAATTGCCGGTGGACCTGGACAAAGATGATTGAGCGGAACGCGAAGCAAGGCGCGGCATCGTAGCGCTTGGTCAGCGGCATCGGAAAGGCGGCGAAGAGCAGACTCAACGTCACCACGCGCGCATACCCTGAAGGTCACCAGCTAGTCGACTTCGTTTCCTCGCCTCCTCGCTTATGTGAAAGCCGCAGACCCGTGAAGCCGAAAAGGGTCTCAGAGGATTCACAACGACCAATGGCGACGGTGAATGCGATATTTCCCCGGCCAAGAGCCTAGCCCCTCCTCCGAGCCAGGCGGATGTGGTTCAGATCCTGCTCAACTGGCTCTCGAAAATGTTTCGCCCAACGACTGAGCGCCGTCCCGCTCTGATCAGTTACACGCCCCCGGCCCTCTGCGGCTGCCACAGCTAACTTCCGCTTAGCTGCTCACATGCCGCATATCGCCGCTCCAAACCTCAATGATCAAGCCGCCTCCGCCTCTCGGTCGCTATTGGGATATATCAATCTAGCATTGAGATAGTATAATGTTGACGCAAGCTAAGGGCCGAGATAGCGTTTGGGCCAAGTCAAATGGTAGCGAGGCGCTCCTTGAGATTGAGAAAGGCCTGACGTGATCGATGAATCTACTGCCTCCGACAGCGGGGGCGCCCTTCGCGGCCTGGTAGTCCTGGAAGTCGGCATGGTCATGCAGGTGCCGCTTGCCGGACAGGTATTGGGAGATCTCGGCGCAGACGTCATCAAGATCGAGCGACCGCAGGGTGACATCACACGCGGCCTTGATTTTGAAGCCACCCGCCTCGGCGGGATGAGTGCCTATTACGCGGCGATGGGCAGGAACAAGAGAACCCTCGCCCTGGATTTGAAGAACCCCGCCGCGTTGGAGATCCTCCTGACGCTGGTCGGTCGGGCCGATGTGTTGATGCATAATTTCAGGCCCGGCGTCATGGAACGGCTGGGTCTTGGTTATGGCGATCTCAGCGCGCGCAATCCTCGTCTTATCTATGCCGCGGGCTTCGGTTTCGGAGAAGCTGGTCCTCTTGCAGATCGGCCAGGTCAGGACATGCTAGCGCAGGCGTTTAGCGGCCTGGCACGGGGCGGACTTCAAGAGCGCCAGCCTCCGCAGCTGACCAACTCTCCTATTGTCGATTATGGCGCGGCCATGTCGCTCGTCCAAGGCATCCTCGCGGCCGTGATCGAGCGGCAGAAATCAGGCCGCGGACAAATGGTGTCGACGTCTTTGTTCGACGTTTCACTTGCGATGCAGCTGTGCGAGATCGCCAGTGAGAGCATCTATGGCGTGAAAACCAACTGGATACGCCAGGCGATGCTCGTCAGGACTGCTGACGGCTGGGTTGCCGTCGTGATGCTATTTCGCGACAATCCACTTGGTTTGCTATGCCAGGCGCTCAACCTACCGGACATAAGTGCGCGACCCGAACTCGCCACGCGCGAAAAGCAGATCGAAAATCTGGCCACGATCCAACATCATTGTGAGCCCGCCTTTGCGCACTTGACGACTGAGGAAGTGCTCGCTCGCTTGGCGGCCGTGGACCTGCTTTGCTCACCTGTGAATGAAATTCCGGAGGCGATCAGCCATCCTCAGGCAAGTCAGAACGGGATCATGTGGCAGGTCGAAGTGCCCGGGCGCGGACCGGTGCCGCTCGCCGGACTGCCGGTCCGACTCTCCCGAACCCCTCCGGGCGTGCGCATTCATCCGGCGACCATTGGCGCGGCCACTAACGAGGTTCTGTCGTCCTTCGGCTTCTCGGAGCACGCGATCCAGGAGGCAAGAAGCAGAAAGGCTTTCGGGTAGGTCGGCCAAAAACTTCGATTGATGCCCACCTACGTCGTCCGTTGTCGAGAGGATACGCCCGGCCTCATCCTGATTGCTCGGAAGGATGGATGAAATCGAGAGGCGACTTTGATTTATACGACGCTCTGGGTCCCCGGGGCTGGGGGCAAGTCACGCTATCCAAGCTAAGGTCAAGTTCTGGGTTTTCTCCCAGCTATTCTGGAGATTTCTTTCGTGATTCCAAAATCCGAACTTATACTGTGCACCTCCCCGCTCCCGCACGTCCGTCTCTTGGCCATGAACAGGCCGGCGAAGCGAAACGCACTGAGCAATGAGCTTATTGCGGCGCTTGCGTCGGCCTTGCGGGATGCCATTTCAGATGAGGACGTCCGCTGCATCGTCCTTTGCGGGACCGAGGCGTTCTTTTCTGCCGGCGCGGATATCAAGGAAATGCAGCTGCGCGGCTTCGAGGCCATTAACAATCCAGTCCGGCGCAACGATTGGCGCGACATCACGAACTGTCCGAAGCCGATTGTTGCTGCCGTAGAAGGGGTGTGCTTTGGAGGTGGTCACGAACTTGCGATGCTCGCCGATATCGTCGTCGCAGGCGAAGGCGCGCTCTTTGGGCAACCTGAAATCAACATCGGAGTTCTGCCCGGTGACGGGGGGACCCAACGGTTGACGCGCGTGGCGGGCAAGTCCCTGGCGATGCTGATGATCCTTAGCGGTCAGTCTATTTCGGCTCGTACAGCGTTGCAGGCGGGGTTAATCGCCGAAGTCGTCGAAACCGGTCATGCACAGGCGCGAGCCCTCGAAATCGCGGACATGATCGCTCACAAGCCGCCTCGTTCGGCGGAGCTTGCCAAGGCTGCAGTTTTAGCCGCCTATCAAATGCCCCTCGATGCCGGCGTGGAATTTGAACGTCAGGCGATCCGGGTCGCTTTCACCACCTCTGATCAGCAGGAGGGAATGAACGCCTTCTTTGAGAAGCGGCCACCAAAGTACCAAGGCAGATAAGATCCTTTGCGTGATTGCGGCCTTGCGACGAACAGGACCAGAAGCGAGCCGCGCGGAGAGTACCTCGTTCCTTGTGGGTGCCGAGTTTCGACAAGCTGCGATAGATTAGACTGGGTCGTCGTTGCTCCCTCGTGCCGCGGCGACCGCTCCAAGTCCGAGTCTTCCGGGCAATTGCCAGCCATATAATCGCGCCCTGCCCGCTTAAGAAACCTTGAGCGTCCCCGGCGATCGACTGCGGGCGTCTGAGGAGGGATGCACGGCGAAAGTCACAAGCGCACGGCCTAAGATGCCTACGACGTCCTTGTAATGCTCGCGCGCGGTCGCGCTGCCAACGAGGCTCCCGGACGGCTAAAAAGATGCCGCTGCCGGAGCTTCTCCAACAGCGGCTCAAGTTAAGGGAGGAGGCAGACAACCGGTCTGCCAGCGGGTGCGTTTGGCGCTGCGAAGCGCGCGGGAGGCTTTTGACCCGTTTTGTCTACGTTGGGCTCTTCCCAGAACAGCGCCGGAATGCGGTATCTCGGCCCGGGGCACATGAGTGAAAAAAGCTTCGTCCTGGCGGCTTGCCTGTCACGAGCTGTCGGACTGAAACATGCTTAGTCCCGAGCGCTCAGTGGCTTCGCAATACAGAATTGAGCTAGTTCAAAGTTATATGGCTTCAACAAGCTTCTTATCCTGGACCTCTGCCCCAGTGCACCCGGTCAATAGAATCCTCCTCCGCAGAACGCTCTGAATACCAGGTGATCTAGACCGGGCTGAAACCGCGTATAAGATTGGTACAATGTCCAAACGGCTAATATTGGGTAGAAGCCGTGAAAGCGCCCCTTATTGGCAAAGTTGCGACCCGCCTGTCGGCCGCACCAAAAGGCGCGGCCGTGGAAATCTATGCACCGTCTTTGCGAAGTCTTCCGCAAGGCTCCATGCTAGTCATGGCCACCTTGCCCGTCATTGACTGGAACGACTGCCTTTTTCGAGACTTGCGCGCACTGCGGAGGACATGCGCTCCTGTCTATGCGGCCATGGTCATGATCGATCCCTTCGCGTGCTGGGAGGATGTTGCCGAGTTGTTGAACGAAGCCGGGATGACGGGGGTGATAAACTTCCCACCTGCATCCCTTCTTGAGCGGTCGACCGACGGCGTGCCGGTTGACACCGGACAGGAGCTCGAACTTCGGCGAATGGAATGGTTTGCGAGCCTGGGGTTCAAGATCTTGTTCGCCGCCGGCAACGATCCTCAGATCACAACGGCAGAGAGGCGACTTGGCTCGCATCTCGACGGCATCATCTATTTACCGGAGGAAGCTCTCAACCTGACGATTGACGAAGAGATGGAGCTGGCAAGCCTTAGGCCGCGGAAATCGACAGTCCCGACGTTCGCGCTCGTCGACAGACCGAGCTCGAAGCGCAAAGTGCAAAAAACCTAAGCGCCACGAGGTTATTCCAGGATCCGCAGCTTCTTCATCTTATTGTACAGGGTTTTTCTTGAAAGCCCGAGAGACCTGGCTGTCTTTCCGCGGTGAAGCTTGTTTCGTTTCAACCCTTCGATGATCCATTCGCGCTCAGAGAATGCCGATGTGGGCTTAGCAGGTAACGCTGCGTTCAATAAGGGTTTGAGCACTTCGGCGCTTATATGCGTGTCTTTCAGAGCGACAAGTTGGTTGACGATCTGGCGCAATTCCCTCAAATTTCCGGGCCAGTGATGAGCCGCCAGCGCCAGAAATGCAGATTTTTCTATCGCCAGCGTTTGCGCGTTCGAGTCTCCCTTGGCCTCGACCGTAAAATGCTGAATGAGTTGCGGAAGGTCCTCCAGCCGGTTTGGCAAAGTGGGTAGCTCGATATCGAGCCCAACAAAGAAGGCAAGGAGGCGGGGACATAGAACACTTTCCAAACCTGCTGCCCGAGCCACTGTGGCGGTTGCGATGATCCGGGCGTTTGACCTTGCAGCGGATACGCCGTTCAGCGGCGTGAAGCTCCCCGTCTCGAGATAGTCGGCGAGCCGCTCTTGGCCATCCCTCGACAGCTGATCGATATGCATCAGCAAGAGCGAAGAATCGCTTGCGGCTTCCAGGAGCGATAGTTGGCGTCTCCTGTTCTCATCGCCCTCGGCGCCGAAGAGCGTGCCGACCATATCGATGGCTAGACCGGGGCGGCAATGAAACAGCGCCGGCTTCGTGTGTTTGCGATCGCTAAAGGCATGAACGAGGCTGGCTATTCGTCGTTTACCTGACCCCGCCTCGCCCCAAACGAGCACGGGATTGGGATTGCTGGCCAAGCGCCTTGCAGTCTCGAGCACGCGTTTCATGATTGAGGAGTGCGCGATGACGCCGTGCCTGAATCCGCTCAATTGAAGCTGGCGCTCAAGGAGATCGACCTTCTCCCGTAGTAGGTGAATGGTCTTAAAGCCCGACGTCACCTCAAGGACCGACATTTCAAGCGGGACGCGGTCGAGCGACGAGCCGCCGATGAAGCCTTGGACGCCCGTTTCGCGGCAGATATCCAAAAGTTCGTCGGGCTTGGTTATTGGCCCACCGCCAAGCAGGCAAATCACGTTTCTGTCGATGGACTGAGCCGCACGCGCAACCGCGCTCGTTCGTGCGGCAAGCTCCGACAGACTGATCAGGGGCTCGGACCCGCTTTCCACGCCGCGGTTGAGATTGAAGTTGATGCAGATAGCTCCAGTGCCCGCGTCAACCATGCGTTTTACTTCGGATTGGGTCCGCGTATAGCCAATCGTCATCAGCCCGCGTTTTGCGGCCTTCGCCAGGAACGCGATTTCTCGCGCATAGCCAAGACCGGACATTTCAAGCAGTGACCTTCTGTAGTCATCAATGTGGATGATGGAAGGGAAGTTGGTGACTCCGGAAAAGCCCCACCTGATGATGCGATCGAGAAAGCGGTCGATATCGAGCTGCGGGTTGAAGGTACAGGCCCCGAAAAAGACCGGCAATTTCGTCGAGGGCAGGATTTCGGTACGGCCGAAGCCAGCCACGAATTCGTTGGTATCGCGGATTGGAAGAATTGATGCAGGCGAAGAGCCACCCATAGCGCGAAAACGGCCGGCATTAAGAGCAAGCACGAAATCGGCGCCCGCGCGTTCGGCAGCTCGTGCAGTCATGCCCGATCCGATTCCCGCTCCAAGCACAAACGAACGGGAGTTCCGGAAGAACCGCCTGATCCCGCCGCCCTTTACGTGGTCCGCCCGCATGTGCATACCGGCCTCGCCTCCTGCACGGCAGGCTTTCGAAAACTAGCTCCAATTTGCCGGCGCATGCAAGCGTCGGAGTGCTTTTCCGTTCGTCATGAAGAGATGGCAGTCCGCTGGCGAAGCCGCAAGACGAACCTTGCCAACCCCATTCGGCGGCTCGGGCTTCGGCGCCTTTGCAACGACAGCTGCCTTGCCAGCACTTCCGTAGATGTAGGTGACGCTTCCAAGATGCTCTACGAGATCGACGTCGAGCTCTATCGCGACTTCCCTCTTCTCCGCCGCGAATGGAGAGAAATCGTCCGGCCGAATTCCGAGCGTGATCGGCTTTCCGACGAGCAACTGATCCGGTTGGACGGGGACGGAGACCGTGGCGCCTGCATCGAGCTTGACGTCCATGCCTGCCTCGTGAGCGGCCTCGATGTGGCCGTCGAGAAAATTCATCTTGGGCGAGCCAATAAATCCGGCCACAAACCGGGATGCCGGGTTGTGATAAACATCGTGCGGGGTGCCTACTTGCTCGATATTGCCATCCTTGAGCACCACGATCTTGTCAGCCATGGTCATGGCCTCGACCTGGTCGTGCGTCACATAGATCATGGTGTTTCCAAGCTGCTTGTGGAGCTTGGCGATCTGGACCCGCATCTGCACTCGCAATTCCGTATCCAGGTTTGAAAGAGGTTCATCGAACAGGAACACTTTGGGTTCGCGCACAATGGCGCGCCCAATCGCCACGCGCTGCCGCTGTCCGCCAGAGAGCTGCCGAGGCTTGCGATCCAACAGATGATCGATTTGCAGCAGCGATGCCGTCTCAGCGACCCTGCTATTGATCCCGGCTCTCGCCACTTTGGCCATACGCAGAGGGAAGGCCAGATTCTCACGCACGGTCATGTGCGGATAAAGCGCATAGCTCTGAAACACCATGCCGAGGTTACGGTCGGCCGCATCAACGTCGTTGACAACCTCGTTGTCAATCAAGAGCCGCCCGCCACTGATGCGCTCCAGCCCTCCGATCATTCGCAGCAGCGTCGACTTGCCCGACCCCGATGGTCCGACGAACACGACGAATTCGCCATGATCGATGGTCAAGTCTATATTGCGCAGGATCTGGATAGTCCCATAAGCCTTATTGACGCCTTCCAAACGGACATCGGCCATCACGTTCTCCTCTGTTCCGCAGCCAGCGCTCTCGCGACCCCGATCTCCGTCAGGTTGGATACGATGAAATCTGGCGGGGCCAGGGTCGGATCCTCCCGGGGCGGCACCCCGGTCGTGACCAGCACGGTCGGAAGGCCCGCGCGCCTGCCTGCCTGAATATCGGTCGGAATCTGGTCACCGATCATCAGTGTGGCGCTACGCGCCGTCCCAAGACGCAAAAGTGCGGTTTCGATCATATGGGGCTCGGGCTTACCAATAATGAGAGGCTCAACTTTCGTAGCAGCAGCCACAGCGGTGATCGTTGCTCCTGCCCCAGGCTCGAATCCGCCGGCAGTCGGCAAGAGGAGATCGGGGTTGGTTCCGATGAACACTGCGCCGTTCAAGATCGCCTCGACCGCAATCCGCAGCTTCTCATGCGTAATCTGGCGATCGAGCCCCATGACCACAGCTTCGGGCTTTCGGTCTGTCACCTCGAGCCCCACCTCCGTGATAGCCTTCACCAGGGATGGCGCGCCGATGACAAAGACACGTGTGGTTTGAGGATATTTCGCGCGGACGAGCTCGGCGGCGGTGATGGCGCTCGTGACAACGTCTTTCGGCGCCATCTGGAGTCCGAAGTTCTCCAATTTGCGGACGACATCTTCGGGCGTGTGCGTCGAATTGTTTGTCACGAAACAGAATGGCAATCCGGCCGCCTGCCATCTTCCAAATGCCTGGATAGCATCGGATATCGCAGCGTTCCCGCGATAAACGACCCCATCGAGATCCGAAATGATGCCTTCGACTGGCGGCCAGTCGATCTTAGAGCTACTGCTAGCCATTCATCAGCATCCCGCCGTTCACGTGAACGATCTGCCCGGTCATGTAGGAGGCCGCCGGACTCGCAAGGAAGACGGCAAGTCCAGCAATATCCTCCGGGACCCCCAGCCGTCCCAAGGGGATCCGGCCACTGTGGCGCGCTTCGGTTTCCTCTCGCGGACGCCCATGCATTGGCGTATCGATAATTCCCGGCGCAATTGCGTTCACATTGATTTTAAGGGGCGCGCATTCATAGGCGAGTAGTTTGGTGACGTCGTGGACGATCGCCTTCGACAAGCAATAATCTGCGCCGCCGGCCTGGTAGTTGAATACTGCACCCTGCGAGGACAGTGAGGAGCCGACGTTGATGATGCGGCCGCCCCTGGCTTTCATGAAGCGGTCGATCGCCAGTTTTGAGCAGCGCAAAACAGCGACCGAGTTGACCTGGATAGTCCGCTCAATTTTCTCTGCATTTCCGTTCAGGAGCGGCTGGGCAGATTTGATACCGGCATTGTTCACCAGCACATCGAGTCGGCCAAAGCGTCTGGCAACCTCATCCAGAACCCTGGCGATATCGTCCTCACGCGAAACATCCATGGCCATCGGCAATGCGCCGTTGCCATAGGGCAAGCTTGCCAAAATGTCTTCGAGATTGTCCAGGTTAGCATCGGCGGCAAGGACGTTCGCCCCTCCTGCCCTAAATGCATTCACAATGGCCGAGCCGATGCCGCCCCCGGCCCCGGTGACGAGGACCGTTCTATCGGAAACTGAGAACCGTGTGGTCATTCCAACTCCAAGATCGTTTGGGATTTCAGAAACTCGTCAACCGCCTCTGCATTGGGCATGGAGTTTTGAGCGCCGCGCCGTGTCACACACAGGGCGGCGACAGCCAGCGCCTTCCTTACGGCTTCCCTTAGAGGCAACCGCTGGGCCAGTGATGCGGCGAATGCTCCGTTAAAGGCGTCTCCGGCCGCCGTGGTGTCGACGACCTTGACGGGAAAAGCCTGCAGAGCAAAAGAGCGCGTTGCGTCGGCATAATAGGCGCCCTGCGCCCCCAGAGTGATCAGCGCGGCACTTGGCCCGAGATCAAGAAGCCGCAAAGCCGCGTATGCTGCACTGTCGAAGTCGTCGACCTCGATGCCCGTCAGTTCAAAAGCCTCCGTCTGGTTCGGTGTGACGAAATCGACGCTTCTCCACGCCGCCGATGCAAGCCCTGGCCTCACTGGCGCCGGGTTAAAGATGAGCTCGAAGCCTTTATCGCGCTTCAGCTCGAAGAGCCGGTTGAGCGCCGCGATCGGCATACCCATTTCGGCAACAACGATCGCATCGCGCTCGATTAATTCGGCCGCGCTCTCCACCATCTCCGGCCCCACGTTCAGATTGGCGCCAGGATCTATGACGATCATGTTGGAGCCATCGTCACCGACCAGAACGAGGGCCGAACCGGAGACTTCTCCAGGACAGATCTTGATTGCGTCTGGGCGAACGCCAGCCTCACTCAATGACTGCAAGAGGGAATGACCGGCATCATCATCACCGAGACGTGTGTAGAAATGTGGCCGAAGGCCAAGTCGAGCGGCAGCGACAGCCTGGTTGGCGCCTTTCCCTCCGGGGTTGCGGGTGAGCGTACCCATCAGGCTTTCGCCCGGCGTTGGAAGGCGCTCGACGTTGAAGCTGAGATCCAGATTGGTCGTTCCGAAGAACATCAATGGCCTGGCACTCATTTTACAGCACCGAAGGTAAGGCCACGTTCGAGGTGGCGTTGGCCGATCACGATCAGAATGACGGGAATGATCATCGTCACGACCAGGCCTGCCGCCATAACTGGGTAGAATTGCACGCCCGGATTGAGCAGTTTGAGAAGAGCCACCGTCACCGGCGCCTTCGACGAGGAGAGGATCAGACCAAGGGCAAAGTTGTGCCAGGCGAGTAGGAAAATGAGCAGCGAGGCACCGATCAGGCCCGGTTTTAAGAGCGGCAGCACGATGTGCAGCACGATCCGGAAGGGCTTGGCACCATCCATCGCAGCCGCTTCCTCGATGTCCTTTGGGATGTCTTCGATATAGGAGCGGCTCAGCCACACGATCATTGGTAATGTGACGACCTGATAGACCCAGATCATACCGATATAGGTGTCATACAATCCGATCGTCTGGAAGACGCTGAAGAGAGGGATGACGACCAGGAGGACAGGGGCGAAGCGGAATCCGAGAATGAAGAACGCAATGTCTTCCTTGAGCGGTATGTCCCGCCTCGCCAGGACGTAGCCGGCAGGCACTCCCACGAGCAGCGAGATGAAGACGGAGCCAAGCGCAATGATGACGCTGTTGGTAATCGGCGTGAGGAAATCGACCTTGATAGTGCCGTAGCTGGTCGCTCCTGCCTGCGCGACATCAAATAGGACGCGAAAGTTTTCCAATGTCGGCGAGAACAGGAAGCTTGGCGGCCAGGTCATGACCTCGGCCTGCTGCTTCAACGACATCATTACGATCCAAATAAGTGGAAAGGCTAGGATCAATGCGCAAATGCCGACGAGGATGTTCAAGACCAGGTTTGTGGGCGTCGAGCGATTGAACCGCATGCGCTGCTTCCTCAGCTTACGCGCTGCCGGACAAAGCGCCACAGCTTGACCATGGCGAAAGTTCCGAACAGAACGATCATCCAGTTAACGACCATAAGGGCGGCACCACGTCCAAAGGCGAGATTTTGGAATGCGGTAATGTAGGCGCGCACCGAAAGTACGGAGGTGCTGTTGCCGGGCCCGCCTTGGGTTGTCCCGAAGATGATGTCGAACTGATTGAGGGACTCGATCAGCCGAAACACTGCCGCAATCAGCATGTATGGAGCAATCAGCGGCAGCTCGATATGCAGGAAGGTTGCCCAACCCTTCGCACCATTGACGCGAGCAGCCTCCCTCACCTCCTCGTTGATCCCTTGAAGGCCAGCGAAGATGATCAACGCGAAGAACGGCGTATAAGTCCATACGTCGATCAGGACCAGGGAGGACATCGCTGTGCCGGGATCTGAAATCCATGCAAACCGGCCAATGCCGACAAGCGACAGCAAATAGTTCATGATCCCGTTTTGCGGGTCCATCATTGTCGTCCACATGAGCGCTACGCTCATCGGCGGCAGGACAAGCGGAAGTAGGATGACGGGCCGCATGACTCGCGCAAGGACGACTTCAGTTGCGAACAGCTTGGCAAGTGCGAGACCGAAAGCCGCCTCCATAAGTACCGCCGATCCGGCGTAAACAAGTGTCGTACGAACACTGTTCCAGAAATCCTCCGTCTTGATCAACGCTGCGTAGTTGCTGAGCCCGACGAAGTGGACCAGCGGCCGACCGAACTTAAGGTCCGTTAGCGACTGAAAGACCCCGTAGAAGAACAGGAACAAAAAGCCGAGAAGTATAATGATGGCTGGAGCAATTGCGGCAATGCTCCACCAATCAACACGCGGCTCCTCGGCACTCTTGACCTGCTTGTCCTTTGGCGAGGCAAGTTGACTGGCCGAAGACTGCAACGTCACGATTCCGTCGAATCCTCGAAGGTCCATTTCACGAATCTCTAAGATGTAAAGGGGCGGCAATTGCGCCTGCCGCCCGCTTTGGCGCCTTCACATGGACGAACGGATCTCGGAAGCAAGGTCGGCCAGCGTTGCCTTCACGTCAGCTCCGTTGACCATTTTCTGCATGGCCACAGCCCAAGCATTCATTGCTTCGGCAAAGCCGACGCGGGCTGTAAAGGCGAGTTGCGCCCTGTCTTGCACGCTCTTGAACGTGTCGACGAAGTTGTTGAACTCAGGCTTTGCCGCATATTCGAGCCAGGCCTTATCGGTCCAGGTGGAAGCGCGCGGAGAGTTGACGAGCTTGCCGGCAACAGCGCCGTTCAGCTCGACCTGTTTTGACGTTGCCCACTGGATGAACAGCCAGGCTGCACCCTTCTTCTGGGAAGCGGCGTTCATTGCAAGAGACCAGATCCAGATGTTGGATTCGAAGTTCTTGCTGTTCGGAGCATACAACGGGGGCGCGAATGCGATTTTGCCCGAGGCGGGTTTGCCGGCCACGTCGTTCCAGAAGCCGAACATATTGGAATCGATCGCCATCGCCGTTCGTCCGGAATTGATCCCATCAACCACCTGGTACCAGTTGTCGTTGGCAAAGGACGGAGCAGCGCACTTCTTGATCATGTCCACGTAGTCCTTGTGGAACGCGACCGACTCGGGCGAGTCTAGGCCGGTGTCCAGCTTGCCGTCCTTGACCGTGAAATCATGAACGCCGTAGGACCTGGCAATCGAGATGGCCGCCGTATGGATACTGCTCCAAAACCGCACACCACGAACGCCTAAAGGTATAATCGCGGGGTCCGCAGCCTTCAGCTTCTCGCAAGCGGCGGACATCTGTGGCGGAGTCGTCGGAATCTTGATGCCGTACTTGTCGAGGATGTCCTTACGGTAGAACAGCTGAATATTCTCAAAGCCGTGCGGGATGGCCCACACCTGGCCGCTTCCCGGCTCGATCTGACCTTCCTTCACTGTCCAGGTCAGCGCATCCCGCAGCGCAGGGAAGAAATCATTGTAGTCATAGGTTGCCGCGGTGAGTTTCGGATCGTTCAGATAACGATCGAGCGGCTCGAGCAACTGGCCCGGCGCGAGATCCCAGGCGGGTTGAATCCCGGTACCCACGACGTCCCAGCTTGGCGATTTTGTGCTGAGTTGGATCGTCAGCTTATTCCAATAGGCATCGTCCGGATAAAGCTCCGGCGTCACTTTGATGCCCGTGAGCTTCTCGAATTCCGGCAACTGGGCTGCGACCGCGTCGGCATACGGATGGATGTCGTACGCCCAGACGATCGACGTACCTTCGAACTGGCGCCAGTTGATGTCGTCTGCCTTGGCTTGGGTCGACGCAATGGCCGCTCCGGCCAAGAGCGTGGTGCAGATGAGCGCTTTCTTGACAAAATTGGCCGAACGGCCGCGCAAAGCGGCAAGCTTCCTTGGCATGTTTCCCTCCGATGGACTCTTTGGCCCGCAAACCACGCGCCCCTCCTCTTCCGAAAGGCCGCAGCATCGCGAAAGCTAGCCACCATTCTTTCGCCGCAAGCGGGTTTTCAAAACGGAGGTTGGGTAAGGTTGGGTAATCTGGGAGCGGCTGGCGAATTACGCCTTCCCAACCCGGTTGGGAAGCCGAAGCGGACTCGATGTCGAACCGTGTCCGTAGCGAAAGGCCTGCGCTAGAGCAGAGGGATTGTCTTCGGCCCGAATGGACTAAGGAGGCGAACTTAACTCCCTCCGCCGTTCGGCCGGCAGAGTTTGACCGGCCAAATCGTTACCCATTCGTGGCCGCTATCAATAAACCGGAGGCTCCGGAGCTTGATAGCGACACCGATCCATAGGCGTCCAGCTTCGAGAGGCAGCCTTTCCCTCGCTCCACTCTAGGGATTGGCTCGTCATTGGTCTTCGGCGGCCTTGATTGGTACATCCTGAAAAAACCCATGCCCCTGCAAGATCGGCAACAGCTCGTGATGGTTGTGAACGATGTAGTCCGGCTCCGCTGCCCGCAAGCGCGACTCGGAAACAAATCCGCCGGTAATGGCTATGCTTATGAGCCCAAGATCACGTGCAATATTCGCTTCGACGGGCATATCGCCAATGATGAAGGTTGCCGGCGGTTTCAGGTCGTTCGCCTGCATGTACAGACGCAGTCGCTCCCCTTTGCTCATCGATTTGTACTGCGTGTCGCGGTTTTCAAAGGCGAGCACCTCGTCAAAGTAGTCATTGATACCAAGCCTTTGCAACTGCGCACGAAGCGGGTCGACGATATGGTTGCTCACTATGATAGACGAAGCCGCTTGCTCGCGAGCTATTTCCAACATTCTGCGCGCGCCCTCGCGCAAATTGGCGTTACCAGCAAGCGGTTCGTAGGCGTCGTGAAAAAAAGCACTCCCGTCGCGATCCGTGGCAGCAACCTCTGATTCCGACATTCCCAGATTTCGATAAAAAATCGAAAGCGGAACGTCGCAATGCTCGCGAAATGTGTTCATATCGATCTTTGCACGACCAAAGCGTCTTAATATGGCATTAGTCGTCTGCAATAACGCGTCGGCATCGTCGAGCAGGGTGCCATTCCAGTCAAAGACGAGAGCCGGTTTCATGATCTGACCTCAAGCAGGGATTGATTCCGAATAGGGGAGATCGGCTATCAAATTGCGCAAGTTTCTATTTGCGCGCTTCTGCCCAGCTGGCGTTGGCATCTCGAACGTAAAAGGTGACAGATCGATGCCGTCATGCCCGCACGGTAACAAGGATACGAGAAGTGAGAAGGGCAGATAGGTTATATCCGTTGCGTTGATCGATACCGCAATTTTGCTCTCGATGGCTTTGAGAACTTGCGGCTCGATGTTGTGAAACTTAAGGCTTTTCTTCTTCTGTTCGGGCGATAATCCCTTCCATATCTGCCAGAATGCCAATTCATCTAGAGTCTCGATGCCCATGCCGTAGTAATTTGGAGCCACTATCGGCGGCGAGCCGATCGCCCAATGCACACGTCTCGCGCCAGCGGCAAGGAGCAAATTCGTGACAGTCCGACTAGTGTCACCGCGAATGAGGGCTTCATCGGCAATTATTACCGTGCTTTCGGCCAGGTCCTTTGCCGAAGCGCGGTACTTTCGGGCAATACTAGACTTCCGCTCGCTAAGCACGCCGATCAGAGTTCGCTGAGAAAACTGAGTTTCGATGACCTCCCGACGCTGGGCGACGACACCTCGCGCGGCGAGAGCTGCAAACAGACCATCAGCGTATGGCCCCCCGGTATTTGGCATGGAGGACACGATGATTGGCGCGGAGCCTGGTCCTGTTGAGACACGCTCCGCAATAAGTCCACCGAGGGCGCCCCCGATATTGTAACGAGTTTCGAAATGAGATCGGCCCTCGATCGACGTGTTCGGATTTCCCAAGTACAACGTTTCGTAAGCGCAGAGCTTGGCATTATGCCGCCTAGTGCTCACTAACCGATCAAAACAACGCCCCATCTTCCCATCCACATACTTGATGTGGCCTGGCAACACTTCATCCGCCTTGCCTTGCAGCCCGGCAAAGGCGCAATTTTCAGACGCAAAGAGCAAGAACCCGTCATCCGTTTGCATAGTCTCCAAAGGTCGCACACCACATCGGTTACGGAAGGCAATGAGATTGCCCCCTCCGTCCAGACATAGCGCACTGATGGCGCCATCAACGCGCTCATCAATCTCACGAAAGATGTTTTCGTAGTCGACCGGCAGATCGTGCCGCCAATAGTTGCGCTCGCAGGATCGTTCTATCAATTTGAGCAAGAGCTCAGCATCTGTGGTGATGCCTGAGGTATGCCCCTCCGCAAGCAACTCTTTCCTAAGTTCACGGGCATTGACCAACGCACCGTCCAAAGAAATCGTCAGGTGACGGGCGCTGGGGCCATCCTTGTGAACAGGCTGAAAGTCGCCATCACCGTTGCCGCTGCGGCGGAGACTACGAATATGCGCGATTGCAACATGGGGTCTAAAATTCTGATCCCGCTCATTGCACTCAGTCGGCGCCAATTTGGCGGTTGATTGAAAGGATCTTGCAAATCGAAGACCTTTCTCGTGCATGAAAGCTGCAACACCGAAACCCGCTTGTCCGCGAAGTGCAAGCTTCGGAACCATATCCTTGAGACGATCGTAAACCGTGACCTGTGAACTGCTTAAAGGCGGGAGAAAAGCGGCAGCAACACCGGACATACGAACACTCTTGCTAAACACTCCATGTCCTCGGGAAGCGTGAGTATTGCGCCAACGCCATATGGGGACATGGTTTTGACTTCTTTAAGCAAGCCTCGTACCAGCGCTTAACAGGCTCTGTTCGGGCTATCCGATCAGATAAGATCGATAAACATCGTCAATCTGACTAGCGGCGATGATCTCGGCTCGTCGGAATCGCGGCACGAGTGTCTGGAGAGCGACGCGTTCGTTCGAAAGCCGCCAAGCATTGGAGGTCAGTGCATCTCGTGCCGGGGCGCCGATGGCCAAACGATCTGCGCGCACATCAGGTTCGACCGCGAAGAAATATTGCTCAGTGAAAGACACGAAGATCAAGAACGGATATTCTCACGGCATCATGCGGTGGAATACCATCGGCTTTGCGGCGCAAATATTAGTGAACAGTAGACCTTGTAAGTACCGATAACAATGAACTCCTCAACGCTTGCTCTTCGACATCCACGAAGAGTTCGCGGCTCGTTACCTCAAACGATCTGCCTTACTTCCCTATGCTAGGCCGTGTACCGATAAACCGGCCGATGACGCGACGAAGGTTATGTCTGCTTTGCCTCTGTAGCGACCAAGTCGTGCGCAGCGCAATATGTCGCGATGGGCCACGAGCCGACATCCGCAAGCTCATTCGATCACCTCGTCGGCGGCCACCTGGAAAGACGGCGGGATCGTGAGACCAAGCGCTTTGGCGGTCCTCATGTTGATGGCGAAATCGAGCCGCGTGGGGCCCTGAAACGGCAACTCGCCTGCTTGCGCGCCGTTGAAGATGCGCTCCACATAACTTGCTACCTGCCGGTCAAGTTCTCTGAGACTGGGACCATAGCCAATTAGCAAGCCTGCCTGGGCACTCTCGCGGAAGCCACCAACTGTGGGTAATCGGTTTTTCGCGGCAAGTGCGCCGAGCTGTGCGGTATCGCGAGATAGTTCTGGCGTCGGCGCGATCACCAGGGCTTCCGCGCCGGACCCGCGCAAGTCAGAAAACGCGGTTTCATACTCGTTCGCGCTCTCGATCCAGATTTCCACCAGCTCAAGTCCGACCTCGGCAGCAGCCTTGCGCAAGGGCAACAAGCCCGCTTCGACGACGGTGCGATGATTGGACAGGACGGCGATCCGATGCACCGAAGGCACGATTTCATGCAACAGCGAGAGACGCTTGATTTCGAGTTCCGGGGCGATCAGAGAAACGCCCGTGACGTTGCCGCCCGGATGCGCCCAACTCTCGGCGACGCCCGCGCGGACCGGGTCCGCACCCATTGGCGCGGCGACAATCGGAATTGTACTCGTCGTCGCGCGGGCTGCATGAATTGCCCAATCGGATGCGGCGATGATGGCGTCGGGCTTGTTGCCAACCAGCGCTTGTGCCAGCTCCGGCATTTGCTCCGCCGCGCCAACGCGTATGTCAACGACAAGGTTGCGGCCTTCGACGAAGCCGCGTGACGCTAAGTAGGGCAGTATGACGGTACGGATAAGGCTGACATCCACAAGCGTGAGTACACCCAAGCGCCAAATCCGTTCCCCGGCTTCCGCGCATCTGGGCGAAAGTAGTTTCAGCAGTGCGGCGGCCACCGTCCTGGCGATGAAATCCCGGCGTCGCATGTGCTCCCCCGTAAGGACACCGCTTGTGGGAAGAGGAGCCTAGCACTTTGTCGTGGGGCTGTGAGGTGCCTTGAAGGACCGCCTTGGGTCATTTTTGATGGCTCCTGGAGGATTGTCGGTGGGTAGATGTCTGCTTTTGCCCGTAGGCGTCGCATCAGGACGGGCCACGAACGTTGCTTTCGGCAAGCCTCCCGTGATTCAGACTCCCAAACTGCTTCTGTGGTCTAAACTCCGTCTCACTTTTGCCTGCCGACCGTGGCTATGACGCTGACTGGATCAGAGAACTCGCCATGAAGAAGGGAGCATGGGCTAAAATCCCGCCGAAAATCAATCGCAGCAACCCGATCTGCTTCAGCCCTTATCTCTACCGAGCTTCGCAACCAGGTCGAGTGGTTCTACAACAGGATCAAACAATATCGGCGGGTCGCGACGCGCTACGACAGACTTGCCGCCAACTACGTTGCCTTCGTTCAACTCGCGTCGATCAGGCTATGGCTGCGCCTTCATGCGTCATCGTCTTAGTCGCTTCAATCGCAGCGCAGTACATGAGCGACTCCACGTCTTCGCGCCTCACTAGTCCACGTTCGATGGCGATCTCGAGAAAAGGTCGATGTTCATTGAGCGCCGCTCTTACAGCCGCGGCGACACTGGCGTACCCGAACTCAGGTACCAGTGCTGTCGCTAGCGCACTGGACGCCAGCAAATTCTGTCGGGACCGCTCTTCATTAACCGTAAGCGAGCACACACACCGCTCGAGGAAGATCGTCGCCGAACGTTGAAGGAGGATGATGGACTCGATCAGGCGATCGCAAACTAGCATGTCTAGCAATTGATCTCCAGCAGGCCGTGCTGGCAGGCCATCGCGATGGCAGCATCGTTCCCCAAGATCGCAAATGCTGCTTGGCAAACCGCTATAGGAATAACTGGGTTTACCTTGCCGGGCATAACCGAAGATCCAGCCTGAATCGCAGGCAAGGCAATTTCTCCGATAGCGCCGCCGGGACCCGACGAGAGCACAATGAGGTCATTGGCAATCTTCCAGAGGGAATTCGCTGAATTTCGAAGTTCGGCCGATAACCGCGCACACGCGACTAAATTCTGCATCGCATCGAATGTATCGGCAGCTGGCTTGATTTCGTCACCAATCAAGGTCGACAAGTGTCGGAACACCGCCTGTTTGTAGCCAGGTTTAGAGTTAAGTCCGGTACCAACTGCGGTACCACCGAGTGGAAGGACCAGGAGTTGGCGCCGCAACTCCTCCACTTGCTTCGCATGACGCTGTAGGACCGCCTCATATGCCCCGAATGTCTGACCGAACAACATCGGAACAGCATCCTGCAAACATGTGCGGCCAAGGCGCAAGGTTTCGGAATGCTCCTTCTTCTTTTCCGAGAAGGCAGCGGCCACTTTCATCAAGGCAAGCGAAGCACCTTGCGACACACGAAAGATCGCGAGCCTTATGGCCGTCGGAAGCACGTCGTTGGTGGATTGACCGAGATTGACGTGATCATTTGGATGGATGAAGGCGTAGTTGCCAGGCGGTTTTCCGCTCAGCCGCGCGGCCACGTTTGCGAAAAGCGGACTCCGCAAATTTGCGATGGTTCTTCATAGGTTGACGCCCTCTTCGCGGTTAGAAGAATATCGACGTGGAGACCAACAGATTCAACGCATGTCCCGTTCGGGGGGTGTATGTGATGCTTGTCGGGTTATTGATATAGGTCAGTCCTATGCTTGAATATATGCCGGGCGCCAAATGCGCTGTATATGTTCCGGAAATCGCCGTACTGTCGCGATGCACAAGGTGCCCCTTGGCCAAGGCTGCATCCACTGCAAAGTTGCTCCACGCGGTGTTTGTGGCAACCACAGCAATCTGATCGTGTGGCCGGCTGTCAAACACTCCCTTCGCATAAAGACGGAGCTCGTAGTACTGACTGACCCTGTTTAAGTCAGGCGGCGCGTACATCACAGAAAATCCGCCATAGATGCCACGAGCCGCTGAGCCTTGGGCATCAGACTGCCAGAGCTGCCTGTCGGCTGCGACGTAATAAACGCTATTTGCGTTAGCTCTCGGTTGCGTCGGATACTGCAAGTCTTTGTAGCTGCTATTGTTGAAACCGGCACCTGCCCGCAACCAAGTCTCGGGCGAACCCGGTGCGGCTCGGTTCTTGTAGCCGGCTTCGTCAAGCAGAAGAACGCCCGCGTTGGTCGTGTCCCAATTTAGGCCGGTCGGATTTTCGGCAATCTGGGCAGATTGGCCGTCTGGACTGAGTGAACGCTGCAACGAGATCTTATTGTAGAAGCGATCACCAAAATTGTACTTCAGATTGACAGCTGGCGTTGGCGCGGCATTGTTGCTTATGCCTGCTTGGTATAAGATATTCGATGAGGCCCCAAAAACATTTACTGCTGCGTTTCCTCCGACCACAGTTCCCACGAACTCATTTATGTTTCGGAGATAACCCATTTTGAGTTCAAACTTGCCGTCGAAAAACGTCTGATAGTAAGCAAGCGTATTAATCCCAAATCTGTCTGGCCCCCCAGGCTTCCATGTCCAATATTGCTGCTGGGCGCCCACGATGATCTGACCATCGGGAATCCCAAAGCGGCTGAGATCATAGGTCACGATCATGAAGTTTAGGGTATTAAATGTCGGATTCTGGCCAATATATAGCTGATCGCGGATGGTGCTCCTGGCCGCATTCGGCAGGTGATTGGCCACGAATGTGTTTACCGTCCCGCCGACATAACCGATCCCGACGTCTGCCAACGCAGATCTGACGCCGCCGTAGTCCTGGTCGATCGTATCGGCAGGGCCAGGAATGTTGAGCCACATGCCTTTTTCGCGCAGGTTCTCGAACCTTGCAAATGGATCGGCTCTCAATTGAGTTGTTGCGTTCTTTGTAAGGACAACCGCGCTGTCAGACTTTGACGCAAGAGCGATCACTTTCTGTACGCGTGCAGAGCTACCGACGGGATGCACCACTCCTTCGGACCGGTAGCCTCGGGGCTTGATAGCACGATAGTCCTTCTTTTGAAGTCCTCCCTGAGCAATCTGATTCGAAGTGCCGCTTTTGGGGTTAGGCACGTCGGCAGCGTGCGCCGGCGCCAAGCCGCCGAAGGGACTCGCCGCGAGGGACAGCGCGACAGCAAGACATCTCTGCGCATTGGCTTCATGAAGCGTCGTTTGTAGCGCGCTAGCCGCAAGACGACGCAATTGACCGGCCCGAAGCCTTGAGATCTTTGGAGCCTGAATACACGAGACGGCGGAGATCGCATTGGGAGTAGACCTTCTAGATGCAGATGACGAGATAGTAGATCCCTCAGGCCCGACGGCGCAGCCAGATCTATATTGCATCCCGACTTCCTTAACGCGTGAAGAACGACTTGTTGCTGAGCCACGATTGCCATGTGTCCGACGTTTGCATCAATTGCTAAGGTTGGTAGGTGACACCGGCAGGCATTGCTTCGCGATTCGGCTCCTCAACGCTTGAAGCCGTCGCCGCGATCAATCGTTAATCGTTTCGCCTGAGATCTCGCGCGCCGCACGATGGATAAAGAGCTAATTTAGGGCGTGGGTTCGTCTACCGACAAAGACACGCGCAAAGCCCGTCTCGACACCGTCGCCACGAGGTCAAAAAGACTGGAGCGGACCAACTGCTGGACGGGTATAACGACCGCGCTCGCCCACGCTTCTCAAGGTCAGAGCGATTGCCGGGCGGCACTTTCAAAGCGGCAAGCCGCCATTGCTGATGGGAACGACGGCATCTTGCGACAAAGCCGATATGGCCTCATAAGAACCGGCGCTGCTTTTGATTTGAAAGCGCGCGCCGCTCGAAGACATCGTTGAAATGCCATATCGGAGCAAGCCGAATGCTGCATGCAGCAAATTGGCGAACAAAGGTAGGGTGTGCATCGACCGGATCGCGGCCAACCTTGTGAAGGCGCTAGGCAACCTTCGGTTCCTTGGCTGCCTTGATGCGTGTTACGCTGCTCTCACCATCGATGCTGACGGGTACTTCACCGGCGACGGTGGCGCGACGAACGAGGCGATGCTGGTCGCCGTAATCGTTCACCGCGTAATGCTGCGTAGCCCGATTGTCCCAGATCGCTATATCGCCTTCCCTCCAGCTCCAGCGGACGGTATTTTCGAGAGCCGTGATATGAGACTGAAAGACATCAAACAGCTTCTGGCCGTCGTATTTTGGGATACCAACGAAATTTTGTACCAGAGCGCCGAGCACCAGCGTGCGTTCGCCGGTCTCGGGGTGCACGCGCACCACAGGATGGTCAGTCTGATAGATCGTTCTAGTAAAGACTTCGTCCAAGTGTTTTTTGTCGAGCTCGCTGACACGGTCCAGTATAGCGTAGTCAAAGGAGTTGCTGTGAACGGCCCAAAGCTTGTCTGCAAGCCGCTGCAACGGCGGTGCTAGGTCGAGGTAGGCCGCAACGGTGTTCGACCAGACTGTATCGCCACCGAAGGCTGGTATTACAACGCCTCTTAGCACCGCAATCTTGGGGTAGGCATCGACGAAGGTTCCATCGGTGTGCCACAAGTCGGCCCGGCTACCGGCGCGGGCAGAATCAAGCTCGATGATCGACGTCGTTCCCTTTATGGCACCGAGCGTTGGATGAGGCGCCAGACTTCCAAAACGAAGTGCAAAGCGCTCCTGCTCGGCATCGTCGAGATGACCCTGGTCGCGGAAGAAAATAACCTTGTGCTCCAGCAGCAGCTCATTGATCGCGGCGATCGTCTGGTCTGGCAAGTCTCCCGACAGCTTGACGTTTCGGATCTCTGCGCCGATGCGCGCTGCGCGTTTGACGATGTCGGAACGAGGAATGATGCTATCCGACGATACGGCTGCATCCATGGTGACACTCTCCAATTTGCAGGTTGTCCGCCAGACCAAGCTATTCAACTGCGACAGGAGTCGACGAACGCTAAATTGCGGACCGCATAGCGGAAATCCGCCACAATGCGTGACAACAGCGACGAGCTCTTCTTGCGCTCTTGAGGCGACCTCGTAAAATTGACCGGGTCTGTCAGTTCGATCAATTCCTAGTATTGGTAGTTGACCGATCCAAAATGCCTTGCACTTCGCTGGGACATTGATGCAGATGTTGCAGTTCGGCGCCGACGAACAAGAAAGGCGTCAGCGTTGGAGTCGACAACGCCCCTCCTCAAGGTCTTGTTGGCCGAGATCAATTTTGATTCCTTCGTATGTTCGATCGATTGTGGCGATCTTGACGGCGGCGGAGGTCGGCGCCATGAAGGTATATGACGCACTTTACGGCGCAATCGCTCCTGTTAGGCCCGAGCTCGTCGAGCAGATCCTGCCGCGTGGAGCTTTGCACGACGATTGCTCCGGACAGATGCGAAGGGCTCGATACTTTCTTCATTTAGACAGACCCGCCCGGCCAGATGCCGCAGCAAAGGTAATCCGCAGAGGTTGACGTTACCCCTCTTGTGCAGATAATCGAAGTTGTCGAGGTTCTCCAGATCTCTCTTGATCTGGAGCTAAGAGGGAAGCCGGTGCGTCCTCGATCCGTTCAGGATTGAATCAATGCCGGCGCTGCCCCCGCAACTGTAAGCGGCGAGCCGCATCCACACGTGTCACTGAAGCAGGCGCTTCGGGAAGGCCGGATGCAGGCGATGACTCGCGAGCCAGGAGACCTGCCCCGACAACATAATCGACCACGGGCGGGGTGTCCGGTGGTACGCCAAGCAGCAGGGCGCTTTCGCGGCCCTCCTGCCTGCGTCTCCGCCATAGCCTTTGCTCCAGCCACAATGGGGTTAAAGCTATGTCTCTTCCCTCACTTCCTGTTGCAACCCTCGGCATGCCGCGTATCGGGCCACGCCGCGAACTCAAACTGGCGCTCGAAGGCTACTGGGAAGGCAAGATCAGCGACCGGCAGCTTCTTGAAGCTGCGGCCGGTCTTCGTGTCGCTAACTGGGCACGGCAGAATTCGCTTGGCGTTACCGTCATCCCATCGAATGACTTCTCACTCTATGACCAGGTTCTCGACACGAGCGCCATGGTTGGCGCGATTCCTAAAGCGCACGGCTGGGAGGGCGGTCCGGTCTCGCTGAAGACCTATTTCGCCATGGCACGGGGCTCGCAAGACCAGGAGCCCGACGCGAGCTACGGTCAAGCCCGTCATGGCCATGGCGCCGCTGCGCAGGAAATGACCAAGTGGTTCGATACCAATTACCACTACATGGTGCCCGAATTCCATAAAGGTCAGACCTTCAGGCTTTCCTCCCGCAAGCCGATCGAGGAATACGAGGAGGCGAAAGCCCTTGGCTATCAAACACGGCCTGTCCTGATCGGACCAGTCACCTTCCTTAAGCTTGGCAAGAGCGCCGACTTGGCGTTTGATCCAATTTCGCTGCTCGATAGCCTCGTTCCGGTCTATGTCGAGGTCCTCCAAGAACTGGCGAAACGTGGAGCCGAGTGGGTCCAGCTTGACGAGCCCTGCTTGGTGCTCGATCTGGACGAGACCACACGAAGCGCGCTGCAGCGTGTCTATCGGCGTTTCGCCAAGGAGGTGCCCGGCATCAAGATCATGCTTGCCACTTATTTCGGTGCAGTTGGCGACAATCTAGCGACTGCTCTGGGGCTGCCAGTCGCCGGATTGCACGTCGATCTTGTCCGCGCTCCCCAACAATTGAGCCAGATTGAACTCGGCGCCCGCACGGACCTCGTGATTTCGCTCGGTATCATCGATGGCCGCAACGTGTGGCGTTCCGATCTGTCGGCACTCGTGGAGCGGTTCAAGCCCGTCATTGCAACGTTCGGCAAGGATCGCGTGCAGCTGGCGCCTTCCTGCTCACTCCTGCATGTCCCAATTGATCTTGAGCTAGAGACCGATCTCGATTCTGACGTAAAGAGCTGGCTTGCCTTCTCGGTTCAGAAGATTGGCGAGCTCGCGACCTTGGCAAAAGCGCTCGCGCTCGACGGAAAGGTCGTTGCCGCCGCGTTTGCCGAATCGGACTTTGCGGCGACGGCCCGCCGAGCTTCGCCAAAGATCCATGACACGGCCGTTGCCCAGCGTACGGCGACGATTGACGCGGTTATGCGCCGCCGCAATAGCGCTTTTGAGAGCCGTGCCGAGGTTCAGCGCAAGCGTTTCGGCCTGCCGCTTTTCCCCACGACCACGATCGGGTCGTTCCCGCAGACGGCAGAAGTCCGCACTGCTCGCGCCGCACGTGCCAAGGGAAAGTTAACAGACGCGCAATATGAGCAATTCCTGAAGGATGAAACGGCTCGCGCCGTCCGATGGCAGGAAGACATCGGGCTCGACGTGCTCGTACACGGCGAGTTCGAGCGCAACGATATGGTCCAGTATTTCGCTGAGCAGCTCTCCGGGTTCCTATTTACTAAGCACGGCTGGGTGCAATCTTATGGCTCCCGTTACGTTCGCCCTCCGATCTTATTCGGCGATGTCTCCCGGCCGAAGGCGATGACCGTCGGATGGTGGAGCTACGCGCAATCGCTGACCAGGAAGCCTATGAAGGCCATGCTTACGGGGCCGGTGACGATCCTGACTTGGTCGTTCGTCCGTGACGACATTCCACGCAGCGAGGCCTGCCGTCAGATCGCGCTCGCGATCCGGGACGAGGTCGCCGACCTCGAAAAGGCGGGCGCGACCATGATCCAAATCGATGAGGCAGCGCTACGCGAAGGTTTGCCGCTCCGTCGATCCGACTGGAAGGCCTATCTCGACTGGGCCGTGGAGAGCTTCCGCATCTGCTCCTCTGGTGTTGCCGACGCAACGCAGATCCATACCCATATGTGCTATTCGGAGTTCAATGCCATCATTGATGGAATCGCCGCGATGGACGCTGATGTCATCTCGATCGAAACCTCCCGTTCTAAGATGGAACTGCTCGATGCATTCACAGCCTTCAAATACCCGAACGACATCGGCCCCGGCGTCTATGACATCCACTCGCCGCGCGTGCCCGAAGCCACTGAGATGAAGGATCTCATCGCGCTGGCCCGCCAACGGCTGTCGGACTCACAGCTCTGGATCAATCCGGATTGCGGTCTGAAGACTCGTCAATGGGAGGAAGTCCGTCCGGCGCTCATCAACATGGTTGCAGCGGCCCGCGAACTACGCAAGGCCGGCTGACGCGAGCGTGATCTTGCGCCCGCAACAGCTGCTGCAGCAGCTTCTCCGGTGGATTTACGGCCGTCCAATCGACCGAATAGAGCGCGACACACTCGCGCTCAAGCGCCGAACGCGCCTCGTTCACCATCGTCCGGGTTGCTCGCAGCGGATGATCACGTTGCCCTCGCCTAGCTCTTACTGTCTCGACGGGTAAGGCTGAATACTTCCATGGACATCGGCGAAGGCGGGCCTTTTCTTGCTAGGCGCTCAATTGAGGTTAGTGGCCACTCGGCTAGCATAAACAATCAAAGATCAGATTGTATATTCACTAAAACGTCGCCTGCCACGATTTCGGGGTCTCCAAGCTCAAGGTCATGCAGGCTCGCTTGAACAAACTCCAACACGTTGTGATTGGCTGCAATGGCGCTTTCGCGATCCTCGAAGATCATAACAGCGACACAGATACCTTCGCCTGCATCCAACACGTAGTACGATCTGAAACCATGCGCTTCCCTTAGGATCTGACCGATGCCGCTTTTGGCGCGGCGAGCAGCATCCGCAACCGAACGAACTTTGAGGTACTTGCGAATGACCATGTACATCGAAGCGCCTCGACTTTCAGTTCCACCTCACGCATCAAAGCCCATCGAGCCGCGCTTGGACGAGCTCCCACTCCCGCTGTGGCCACAACGCCCGCCCAAAGGGCCTGCGCTAGGGATTGTTAGTGGGCGACTGAGAGTGAGCCGACCCGCCTCGTTGCCGTACATTATGGCCCAGAGCTGCAGACAGCCCAACCAAAGCCGGCCGGTCACGCGTCAGCCGCTCGCAACCACCATTCTGCCTCACAGAACTAAAGTTCAGACGTTGATCACAATTCAACCTGCTAGCGCTATCACAATCTATTACCCGTTTAAATTGCCTAGGTAAAGTTTTATAATTGAGCCGCTCCGCTAATGGAGCGATATGGAGTCGGAAATGTCTCAAGCAAAGTGGAAATTGACGAACTGGATGGGCGCGGCCTGCCTAGGCCTGTTCCTGGCCACGCCTGCAGCGGCGCAGCCGATCTGGACCTGGACCAACCAATACGGCTCGACTCTGGCGGTTGACAATTATAATGCCAACACAGGTGCGATTTCCGGCACTTACACCAACAATGCGAGCAATAGCTGCGATGAAGGTGCCCCTCAGGCGATGACGGGCTGGCTTGCGCGGTCTAATAGTGGCACGGCGATCAGCTTTTCGGTGAATTTTGCAGGCTGCGGGTCGACAACCGTATGGACGGGACAGCTGAACACTGCATCGGGATTTCAGGGGCTCTGGCTACTTTCACTCGCCGAACCGGTGATCTGGAATGGCATCAGCGCCGGCGCGGACACTTTCACCTTCGCAAGCGGCGACAAATCGAAATTGCTGTCCGCCGTCGGAGAGGCGGCCAAGAGCGGTTCAGGCGAGAAGCTCTCGAATACAAAGAATCACAAATAACCTGATCTGCCACGTGGCGAAGGAAGGAATGCCACAACCCTGATCTTTCCCGCCCTCCTCTGCGCCGACGCTCGCTCTGGCTCAACCACACATTTGGTATGGATCTCGAGATCGAAGTCTTGCCGGGCCTGAATGCCTGAACTGTTTAGGCTCGGCTTGATTCATTGGAGATACGCGCCGACTGAGCGTATCGTAGATCCAATGTGCGAACACCTAACTAGACCACCAGACCAGGCGGAGAGCTTGGTCTTCCTTCGGAACCTGCTGCCCGAAACCAACATAGTCGCAGGTCGCCTCTTTAGCGATGGACCAGGCGCCATTGCCTGCGTGGCGAGTTCGATTTTTGCAGCGCGACTAGCCATAAGGCAGTTCAATCCGGGTTCGTCGGGGGGGCGGCAACCGGCTGCGCCGCGGCTTGCGGGGCGCGGCCGACCGCGACGGTCAACAAGCCCTGCCTCCAGAGTCGCTTTGCGGCTTGCCTCGCGTCCTCCAGTGTCACGGCATCGACGATGGCATTGTGCTTCTCGATATAATTGATCGGCAGCTTGTCCTGCTGATATTGCAGCAGCGCCTGAGCGAGCTTGGAGGAGGTGTCGAGCGCCAGCATCTGTGAGCCCTTGAGGTAGGACTTCGCCTCGTCGAGCTCCTTCTGCGTCGGTCCCTCCTCGGCGATGCGGCGCACCTCCTTCTCGATCGCATCGATGGTGTCGCTGGCGCGGTCGGCGCGCGTACCGGTGCTCCCGATGAAGACGGCCGAGTGCTCCATCCACAATAGCGATTCAGACACCGAATAGGCGAGTCCGCGCTTCTCGCGCACCTCGCGATAGAGCCGGGAGGACAGTCCGGCGTCGCCCAAGATGTGGTTGACGACGTAGGCGGCCATGAAGTGCGGATCGCTGCGCTTCACCCCCGGCCCTCCGAAGAAGATCACCGTCTGTGGCACATCGAGCGGCACGAAAGCGCGCTGCGGTGGCGAGGCTGGCTCGACGTCGGGGACCGGCGTGAGGTTCGCCTTGGCCGGCAGGCTGCCAAAGGTCTTGTCGAGCAGCTTGCCGAGCGTGTCCGGATCGACATCGCCGACGACAGCGACCTTCAGCGTGTCCTTAGCCATCACGCGGCCGGCATAGTCCTTCAGGTCGGCAACCGTTATCGTGGGCACGCTGTCCAGCGTGCCGCTGGCCTGACGTCCGTAAGGATGGTCACCGAAGGCGATCTCCAGAAACTTGCGGCTGGCGAGTGCCGTCGGATTTGTGGTGCGCTCGCGCAGCCCGGAGATGACTTGTGATCGGATACGCTCGACGTCGGCAGTGTCGAAATGCGGCGAGGTCAACGCCATCCGTAACAGGTCGAACGCTTCTTCCTTGTTATCGCGCAGCGTCCGCAGGGTGCCGTGGAAGGTGTCGCGGCTGGCGTTGAAAGAGAGCTCGATGGCTCGGCGCTCGAGCCGCTCGTGGAAGGTCTTGGAGTCGAGTTCGCCGGAGCCTTCGTCGAGGAGGGCGCCGACGAGGTTGGCGACGCCCGGCTTGTCCTTGGGATCCTGCGATGCGCCGCCGGCAAAGGAACACTCAATCGCGATCAGCGGTACGGTCGCATCCTGCACGAACCAGGCTTCGATGCCGCCGGGCGAGACCAAATGCTCAATCTTGGCAGCGGCATACGACGGCGCCGGCGCCGCGAGCGAGATTACGAGCCCGCCTGCAAGGGAGAGCGCAGCGCGTCGTGTGCAAAGAAAGGAATGGGTCACGAACGCTTCTCCTCGCGCTTCGCCGTGGTGGTGTCCTTGATCAGATAGCCGGTGACGGAACGCTTCTTTTCGAGCCATTTTTGTGCGGCGGCGCGCACCTGTTCAGCGGTCACGGCGCGGATGCGATCGGGCCAGCTGCGGATGTCCTCGATGGACAGGCCCGTGGTCAACCCGCCACCATACCATTGCGCGAGCACCGCCTGATCGTCCTGGGCGTAGATCACTCTCGCGATGAGCCCGCTCTTAACTCGTTCGAGATCCTCGGCAGCAATCGGGTTCCGCGCGATGTCGGCGATAATGTTGTCGATGACCTGCTCGACCTCCGCGAAGCTGACACCCTGCTTGGGCGAGGCCGAAATTGAGAACTGGCTCGGGTCGAGCGAGGTCGTTGAATAGCTGGCACTGGCCGAGACTGCGAGCGGCTTGTCAACGACCAGCGCGCGGTAAAGATAGGAGTTGTTGCCGCCGCCCATCAATTGCGCGAGCACCTCGAGTGCCGCGCTCTCGCCGGGCGCCGCGGTCGCGGCTGAGGGCACGAGATAGATGCGGTGCACGCTCGGCTGCTCGACGCGCGGATCGGACAGCGTGACGGTGCGCGGGCCGACGGGCTCCGGCTCCTGGGGACGGATGCGTTGTGAAGGAATCGCGGGCCGTGCCGGGATCGAGCCGAAATTGTGCTCGACCAACTGGCGGACGTCGGCGGCTTCGACGTCGCCAGCGATCACCAGAATCGCATTGTTCGGTGCATAAAAGCGGCGATAGAAGGCGAGCGCGTCCTCGCGATCCAACTTTTCGATCTCTTGTCGCCAACCGATGATCGGCCGTCCATAGGGGTGATTGAGGTAGAGCGCTCCCTCCATCTGCTCGTAAAGCCGCGCATCGGGGCTGTTGGCAACCCGCATGTTGTGCTCTTCGAGCACGACGTCACGCTCGGCTCGCACGTTCTCGTCCTTCAAAACCAGGCCGGTCATCCGGTCGGCCTCGAGGTCCATCATGGTCGACAGTTGTTCGCGCGGGACGTGCTGAAAATAGGCAGTGAAATCGGTGGACGTGAAGGCGTTTTGGTTTCCACCAACGCGATGCACGATCTGCAAAAGATCACCGATCGCGTGCTCCTCCGTGCCTTTGAACATGAGATGTTCGAGAAAATGGGCAAGTCCGGATTTGCCCGGCGCCTCATCTGCGGAGCCCACTTTGTACCAGATCATCTGCGTCACCACCGGTGCGCGATGGTCCGGGATCACGACCACTTGCAGGCCGTTACCAAGTGCAAAGCTGGTGAGTGGCATGGAGCTCGCAAGACTCTCGTCTGATACGCCAATTATTACGAAGGCGCAGGTCAGGACCCGCGCTAGGAGGCAAATGACGGACCTAGATGAGGACGTCGGAAGCCTTGACAGCAGTCGGAGTAGAGCTTTCGTAACGAAAGCCCGATCGCGCCGTCGATGGGGCGCGGCATTGTTTGCAAAATGGTTCGTCAACTGCTGGATCGGCACGGCTTTTTGCGAGCTCCATTGCGATTGGTTCTGGACGAGGAATGTGGTCATGATCGAAGTCATCTGTCGGATGCTCTATCCTTTTGGCTAACCAATCGACAGATCGCCTTGCTGCAGGGGATATCGTCGGTCAGGCGCGTCGCTGACGAAACCCAAAGCATTAGTCGTGCCAAAGGAGAAACCCTTTGAACTACAACGTAGCCCCCTAAGCAGCCTGTCAGACTCTTCACATATCGTCATACATCGGACACGGTGCGCGCGTTGGAACAGGTGCGGCTATCGAGAGACTCCTTCTTGCGAAGCACAGTTGGACCCGCCCGGCGCGTTGCTGGCACTGCCCATACGTGTCCTCCGAAATGACATGAGCAAGTGCATGGGTGGTCGCGATCAGCGCCAGTTCTAGAACTTGTGCAAGGTCCCCGCACCCATGCCGCTGTTCGGCTCGTGGTCAGCTCAGCGATTAAGGCTGCAGAAAGCTGTGATCGGAGTTTCGGTTAAACTTGCGCGAGCGTAGAAATGGCAGCTGTCGCGCGAGTGCAGAACGATCTGAGCTTGCAGTAGAGACATCGTTGCGCGATTTGCAGTTGCCGCAGCTGACCGTGAGCGAATGCCATCTTCGTCAATAACGTATTTAGGATGTGGCGGAGCGTAATGGCGGAACTATCGGCCAAAGCACATCTTTTCAGCGCCGGCCTCCCGCCATAACGATGCAAGCTTTTGAGCTTTGAAGGCCTAAAAGCTTACAGTTTGCGGCGTCCGGCCGACTCGAGGCACGGAACTTGAGCTTTCGCCTTTGATGGTCGCCCTGTAGCCGGCGCCTTCCGAAGCTTCGCGCGACGAGCGAGCGAGTTTTAATGAAACTTGTAGGAGACCTGCAGGAACGTGCCCCATCGTTCCATGTGAAAGCTTGCAGGAATAGGCCCAGAGGTCACAGGATTGCTGCGCGCCTGCTCGGCTAGGGTGGCGAATAGCTCACTATCTCTCGGACTCCACATCGCCCAGTAACGGCCGCCGACACCGACGCTGAAATTGCTGGTGATGAGGTACGACAGAACGCCTTCTATTTGTACCCCATGGCCGCCGCGCCCGCGTTGATCGATGAAGGTCGTGAAGTCGCGCAGCAGATGGTTATCGCGCCCTTGGAACTCCGTCCAGGGCAGGTATGCGACATCGGCGCTCAAGCGCCAACGATCGGGCAACATGGTCTCAGCGCTAAGGCCGATACGCACTGCATTCCAGTTGGTGTCTTGGCTGCCAATCGTCCTTTTATCGCCCGGCGCGAGACATTGAAGCGAAGCGATCCGAACGCATCCTGTCGAGTCAGACTTTTGGCCGTAATAGGTCCAGCCGGCGAATCCACCGATCTTGTACGTGCTGCCCCGCAGAAAATCATAACCGGCATCGGCCGTGTAGTACATGAACCTTCCGTTCGCCTGACCCGATATAGTGTTGGTATAGGCCATGGGATTGCCGGAGTCGCCGCCTAAGCCCCAATCCTCATCATTCATATTCCCGCTACTAAAGCGCCCCAAACCGATATTTCCCTTCAGGAAGATTCCCCAGGGGCTGTCAAGTCGTTCGAACAACTCACCGGAAATCCCGTCCAGCTTGCGATAGGTCAACCTCGACACCAAAAGATCGGGCGAACCATTTTCCCATTGAAATCTTCCTCGGCCCAGCCAGAGCCGTGTGCCGCTTTCTAGCGACCAGCCTGCAGTGGAGGGAATGGCAGGTGCGCTAAAGGCCGGCTCTATCGCGTAGAGCTGCGTATCGGACCATCCCGTCGTCCCTGGGTCGGCGTTAAAATGGTAGTTCACAGCGACCTTGCCGATGTGATAGCCGCTGGACAGGTTAGTTCCGTTAGCTGGGACCATCGCCAAGGGCGGATACCGCAGCGTCGGAGGGGTTGCCACACTTGGTCCCCCGAACCTCAGATAATCATATCCGATATTGACCGACCACGTCGGCGTGAGCGCGTGCTCGACACCTGCGCCGATGATGCCCCCGACACGAGCATAGTCAAAATGGGTGGCATTCTGTGGCGCCCATCCAGAGGGGTAGGTCACGCTACGAAATTCGTTGCCGTTGGCTACATCGCCTTCGTTGTGTTGCCAAGCCACACCTGCTTTGAGATAGGCAAGCGTGTGGCCCTGAGGGCCGAACGTATAACCAAGCCTGCCGGTCCCGGTGACGAAGACGTTCGGACCTGCGTTGCAGTTTGCGCTCACGACAGCACCGGAAGCGGCAAGACAGGTGTTTGCACCGTCCGCGATGGCGCCGCTGGCATTCAATTCAAGGCCAAAAACCCAGCGATCCCTCTGCCAATTGAAGCCGATCTGCGCTCCTGCCAGGAATACTGGGGTATCGACCACGTCGCCATAGATCGAGCGACCGTAGGGATCACTAAATGATGTCCGGCCGTAACCCCCGCCGACGTGCCCACCAAAATATCCTCCGGTCCAGCTCCATACTGCAGGCGGGACTTTTACTGCCGGCTTAAAATCTGCGGAATTGACAACCCCATTTGCAACGAGCGCAGCTGTTGCCGTCCCCCAAAACAAAAGTTCAGATCTCATATCACCTCACGAACAACACAACGCGCGCGCCATCTTGCAACGAAGGCCGAATGACCGACGTTGTCGCGCTGCTTCCACGGGGCGTATGTGTGCAGGATCTAGGCCATCGGAGGCGGCGCGCATTCCCTGCAGTTGCTCGTCAGTGATGTCGCCTTCGCAACAAGACCGATGAACTTTGAAACAAGTCCGCGTCTGATGTCGGTCATAACGCGCACGCTTCACGCTCGGCATCCAGTGCTGGAGCCGAATTTCCGGCGCGCTCCTCGACACGGGCGATGATTCACGGCGTAGATAACCGAGATCCGCCGACTACTCGCAGCGTGCGTGTGGCACGGTCCTTTTTAAGCGCGTTACGTCAATTATGAAGATCAGCATGCCGAGGCGAGGACTTGAACCTGCGCCCTGAGAGATAGAAACTCCCCGCTCTTTCCCGCTGAGCTGCGAGGGCATATGGCTGAGGTGAAAATTACCACTAATCGATCCGACGAAGAAGGCTGGCGCCTCGAGGAAGTGCGCGATCGCTTGCTCGAGAAGGGATTGAGGAACGTTCTCGCGCTTCACGATCACAAGGGCAATCTCTACGTCGATTGGTCCGAGCATCCCAGCACGTACAGTCTAGCCACCGTCATCAACATATAAGCCGACAACCACCACGAGCCATACTCGCACCATTCCGTACGCGCCCGCCGCTTGTGTGGGATATGGGCCGCTACAATCCGTTCGACGGTCCAGCCCTCCCCTGACGGCAGAGCGATTTCCATGACGGCACTTTGGACTGGGTCACAATGGATGGTGACCAAAAACGGCGTCGACACCACCGACAGAGGTATTTCATCGCGAAGAACCGTGTGCATACTCTCGCCGAGATTTTATGGAGAGCGTAGCGATGGCGAACGACGTCGGGCTTGTCGACGAGATCGAACTCGACGAGGCGGCTGTGATCATAAATATGAAGTTCGTAAGCTCGAAGGACAGCGCAAAGGAAAGTTCGCGACCTCGACGACGCAGAGCTCGACTGTAAGAGCTGAGAGACTTGTACGCGGAGCGCGCGTCGTCTGATCAGTTTGCTTGCCGGCCCTGATCAAATGCTCGCCGGATGGAGCCGCGGCGCGATGGGACTGCCTGCCTAGATTCCCCGCGCCGCCTGATCAATTTGGCGCTGCGCGCGCTCGTATTTGCTTTCGGAGCGCCGAGCCCAAATAGAGTGAGAGCCCTCTCCACATAAGCGGGCCAAGTTGGCCGGAGAACCAAACGGTCGGGGATGGCGACGGAGACACGCGATGCCCCTGATTAAACAAAGCGAGCTTGCCGCCGAAGCATCAGTTAGATCACGCTAGGCGCGTTTCCACGGTTCGCCTCGAAACATTCGAAAAGCAATCCGCAACATCGTCGTGCTCGCTGGTGTGCTGTAGCGCTCCCGCGGCGCTCGAATTTGGGCAGGGGCGCGCAAGTTATTCATTTTCCAATGCACAACTCAAAAATATTGTCGAATTGCGGAAGCAAGCTGGCGTATTATCGCAAGTTGCGTAGAACGAGCATTAGTCTGTGAGAAATGGATCACTTGTTGCAGCTCAAACGGCCGCCAATTAGCAAGACGCAGGAGCTGCCCGCATTCTGAATTTCCGTCCCAATCTAAAGTTTCGCGATTGCAGTACGTTCGCTTGCATCGAGAGCGGGCATCGAGATCGCCTTCAAATTCGCGAGTCGCCAGGATCGAGTTGCATCAGAGGACGCTCAGTCCAAAAACCGGTCACGCCAAGACGGTCATAGCAAGAGCGCTCCACCAAATAGAGTGATTTCATGTGACTAGTGGCTCGTTGCCGGCACGCCATTCCTTGCCACCGATATGTCCTCGATCAGTTTGCCACTCCCATCAACGTGGGCGATCCAGGATTCGCGTGCGATCTCATTCAACGGGTCATTCACCGCAGACACCGCATTTCGATGCACGTTTTTCTCTACTTAGGCGCTCGGCTCAGCGAGCAACGTCATTATGGTACCGGACCACCAGTCTAAGGCTGCCGGCGATGCCCGTTGCAACAATTAGTACGATTGCCATTGCGACCAAGCCAATGTCAAAGGATCCCGTCCTATCCTTAAGGAAGCCGACCATGTATGGGCCAACGAAGGCGCCAAAAGCACCAATGGAATTGATGAATGCGATGCCTCCGGCGGCAGCGGCGCCAGTAAGGAAACTCTGCGGGATCGTGTAGAGGATTGTCCGTGCCGAGATCGTTCCGATCAGAGCGAGCGTCATGCATATGAGCGCCGGCACGAGCGAGGTGAGCACGACCGAAAAGACGAGTCCGGTGGCGCCAAGCATTAATGCGGCGATCAGATTATAGATTTTTTGCCCCTTGCGATCGACAAGGCGCGCCCAGAACAACATGCCTATTGTCACAAATAAATAGGGCACTGCCGAGAGCCAACCGACCTGCATATTGGTCAAGTTGCGGCTCTTTAGGATCAGAGGGAGCCACATACCGATCCCATAAGTGCCGATCGTGAAAGCGAAGGTAATGCCCGTCAACATCAGCACGCGGACGTCCTTCATCGCCGCCAACAGATCCTTTTTGACCTTATCGTACTTCTCCCTAGCGAGTTCATCCAGCAGCGCGTCCCGCTCTCGGGGCGTCAGCCACGAGGCCCTGTCAGGCGTGTCGGCTAGCAGAACGAGACATAGGACTCCGAGTAGACAGGCCGGAAGACCTTCGATCAGGAACATCCACTGCCAGCCGGCCAATCCCCACACTCCATCCATTCCCAATAGCGAAGCCGATAGTGGATTGCCGATCAACGAAGACAGCGGTGTTGCTGCCATGAACCAGGCGAGGACGCCTGTCCGCGATCGCGCTGGAAACCAGATGGAAATGTACCAGATGACACCGGGGAAAAAGCCTGACTCGAAAACCCCTAGAAGGAAGCGGATCCCGTAGAAGCTGTATGGTCCGACGGCGAATGCCGTCGCCGCGGCCGCAAGACCCCAGGTCATCATGATGCGGGCGAGCCAACGGCGCGCACCGAAGCGGTACATCATCATGTTGCTGGGAACTTCCAGCAGGCAGTAACTAACGAAGAGCACCCCGGCGCCCCAACCGAACTGGGCGGCACTTAAGCCGATGGCTTCGTTCATCTGCAGCGCAGCGATGCCGACGCTGGTCCGGTCGAGGTCGTTGACAAAATAACCCAGGCCCAAAAGTGGTACGAGCCGCCGCGTGTTCTTGCTGACAGCGCTCGCGACCAAACCAGACCTCACCTCGTCATGACACTGGGGGGCAGCGGCCTCCAACAATTCGTTCTGCTCCTGCAATTGGTCACGGACCAGACGCCGATTTTTGCTCAGGTGCTTGAGCTGCACCGCGAAATCAGCCCGAAACTTTGGGAATCAATGCCGTAAGCGAGAGCATCGGATTAGCTATCCGCGCTATTTGCGTGGCGCCAGCCCAAGCATTGCCCGAGCTTCCACTGCGGTGGCGGGCTCGTAGCCAAGTTCTCGGATAATCCTAACCGTCTTCTCGACCAGCCGCACGTTCGTGGCAAGTATGCCTTGTTCGAGATAAAGATTGTCCTCTAGGCCGACACGAACGTGGCCGCCTGCGAGCACCGCGTGAGTTGTTGCGTGCACCTGTGCTCGACCGACGCCGCTAACGCAAAACATAGCTCCTTTGGGAAGATTCCCGATGAGCATATTGAGGATCTGCGGCGTGTACGGCAATCCGCCCTGAATTCCGCGATCGGCACCAAGAACGAAGTTGATCCAATAGGGAGGTTTGTCGAAGCCCTTATTGATCAGGCGTATCGGATCTTGGAGAAGATGGGAAAGCGAGAAACATTCCCATTCAGGTTTGATGCCCTTCTTTTGGAATCGTTTTGCCATGATGTCGCAGCGCCTCGGCGAGGTGTTAACGACAATCTCGCGGTCGCCAAAGCAGGCTAGAACGGTGTGGGCGTCAAATGTCGCCATGTCAGCACCGGCCTCGAGGCCTTTTAGACGCTGTTCGAATATAACCTCATCGAGACCGGGCTCTATGGATCGCACCATGTCTCCATCAATGCCCCCGCCCGTGCTGTTGTTGATGATGATGCCGCACTTTGCGATGATCCGGGAGTTGATGTCCTGGTATATTTCCGGATTACAGGTCGCGCCATCGTCCGGCCTGCGCGCATGCAGCGCCACGATAGATGCACCCGCATCGTAGCACCGGTACACATCCTCGACGATTTCGTTAGGCTGCGTCGGCAGGTGTGGGTTTTGCGATTTTTTCACCACACCTCCCGTCGGGGCGATCGTGACGATGACCTTGCTCTCAAATATCATACTGCGTCTCCTTTCGAGGGCTTAAGTCATAGGTGGGTGCCGTCCAGCTCGCGTCGATAGGTGAGCGGCAACCACGGCGTTTTGCCGAAATCGGCATTGTTCCGGTCAATCCGTTTCCCTATTGGGTTCGATTTCGGCATACGCGATGCCCGTGAAATTGCCCTGGGACCAAAGGACATTGCGTTTATTCCCTCCATCAAGATCGGCGGAATAGATCGAGCCGGCGAGGTCGGTGATGAACATCTCGTTGCCGGGAACGTCGAGTGCGATGCCTATACCCTCCATCAGATGAGTGATCAGAATTTCCGGCTCCGTCTTCGTGTCGACACTTGCGCGATTGGCTGTGTTGCCACGCGGAGGGTCGCCGCGGTCCGTCCAGTAGAGGACGCGGTGCGCGAGATCGAATTCGAGGTGAATTGGTTCCGGCAAGCCATCGAACAATAGCTCGATATCGGAGCGGTTTGCTGGGCTCTCACCCTCCGGTATGTCGATGTTGGCGCGGAAGATTCGGCCCAGGCCGCCATTGTCCGGACCCTTTTGCGTCCAGTAAATCTGGCGACGCTCGGTGTCGATGGTGACGCCAATGCACCATCTGGTCGGATCGCGCCGGTCCACGTCACCGCGGCCCGCCTCGATGAGCGTCTCTATTGCAGAGCCATCGAGATTGCACCGCATAACCCGCATCCCTTCGCGGTCAGACCAGTACAGCTTGCCACCTCTTTGATCGAGCTGAATCTGCTTCGGCGTGAATGTGGCGCCGCGCGGAACGACGACTTTGCGAGCACTTCCATCGATATCGGCGCGCTCGATGGAGCCATCGTTCACGGCAACACCGGAGCCCATATTGGTCCAATAGATGTGACCCGCGCCGACATCGATGGCGATTCCGTCAGGAAGCTGACAATCCGTAACAATAACTTTTCGATCGGAACCATCTGGATTCATGGCTTGAATACGGTTGGTGCTCACCTCGAGAAAGAATATCCGACGACCTGCGATCGGCCGGTCGGACGAGAGTTGCGATTTGACCGCATTAGCGTCGGTCATGGTATTCTCCCTCACGGCTGAGGTGTCGCATATGCTTGGCTTATGATCGCCTTCCAAGCCGCAACAGCGATTGCCGATCCGAATCTGACTTGTGCTGGCAACGGATAGGGTACGCGCTCTCGATAATTAGTGTGGATACGCCGAAGCATCTCGCGTGCACGCACTCTACTGCGGACAAATCAGGCAGATCTGCACGGTAAGCAGTGGAGCAAGGGTCGAGCAACCACCAAACCATTCTTGCGGCAGATGGTCGTTTGACTGCTCCCACGACACGCCACGTGGCATTGGCGCTGCTGCGCGATGGAGGCGTCCTTACTTGCGAAGGTCAAAATTGCGGGCCCCGTCACTCCAGCGGTAGTTCACGCGAACCAACCCGATGTCAACGTCTTGACCGATACGGGCGGACCCTGCACGAGCGCCCACTGGAGCGCCTGTGAAACCGCTTGAGAAAAAGAAGTCCACATCCCGACGGCCCATGAACAAGTGGTCGTACTCAACGCCGATGGACCAATTCGGAGCGAAGCCGAATTCAACGCCCGCGCCAACCGCACCACCCCAACGAGTTTCGCTGCCACTATCGATTGTCAGCTCGGTCGCAAGATCGAAGACCCGGTATTTGTCGCGGACGGCTGCAGCGCCACCCTTCATATAGAGCAGCACGTTATTCCAGGCATAGCCGACCTGACCCGTGAACAGGCCAAATGCATTAATTTTTGATTCATCTTTGACACCTGCGAAGGCGAGGTTGGCGTTGGAGCCCTTGAAATCGGCCCAGTTGCCCTGCGCCTCAAGGCCGAACACCCAGTTCGCCGCCTGCCATCGATAGCCGATTTGACCGCCGGCGCTGCCTCCTGTTGCACTATGGCATCCCATGATGAGCGGCGGAGCGACGACCAAGCCGCCAGCATTGACGACGTCCCAGCACTGATGCGCGGAGCCTCCACCTCCATCAATGCCGGTGTAGAAGCCGGTCCAATCGTAGATCCGAGTGACCGTTGCGAGCGCCTTGACGTGGGGCCGCACCGTCAGATCAGCGGCGGAGACTGAAGCGGCCATCGCGATCAGGGCAACTATGCCCAGCAGCATTTCTTTCATTCTTTTTGGCTCCGTTCCGTGATTCGCTTGATCGTCTATCGGTCACGATAGCCATGTGTTCGTCCTCTCCATCAATCGACAAGATTGGTAGTTGACTGCATCGCGAGCAATATCAGTCTGCCGCAACGGCCCCGCAACTTCATGAGTAGGTCGATAAGCCCGGGGTGACGTTCTGCCCTAGACAGGCGCCCGCACAAGGGCGTTCGCAGAACCGAAAGGACGGGAGCTGGGCAGTACCCCATCGGTACGAATATCACGGTCCAGGAGGTCGCGTCATTTAGGATCGTCACCTCTGTCCGGTTGAAGACACGGATGTCCAGCCTGACGAGGGTCTCCAGCAGCGCTGGCTCCAAAACAGGTGGTTTTTTCTTCACAGAGGGTCGCGCGCAACCTCGCTAGTGGCACAGCGATTGCTGCGATGGATTAGAGTTGATGGCGCCGAGCGCTCCTACAGTCTTCCCAAGTGTCCAGATGAGGCCAGCCCAATTGATCAACGAAAGCCATGCTGGTGCCGTCCTCTGTCATATCGGCAGCAGTGCTTGGCGCGACGCCAAGCTGAACGAGGCGGCACGTCCAGTTCTCCCGCCATGTTGCCGCGCGCCTGAGAGCGCACCGCGCGGCGTGGCCCTTTCTCATCCTGGACGATTCGAGCGCCGGCGCTAGCAATCACAACAACAGGAGATGGTGATGACGAAGGAAGGTGGACTCAACGATGACATAGGCATTGCTACAGGCGCATTTCAGGACTTTGCCAAGCGAGCCATCGAGACGCAGACGGAGTTCTCGAAAAGAGCTTTCGATATCTATTGTCATTGGCAGGAACGAATTCAAACCGAATCAACACAGGCGATGGAGCTCTTCGGGAAAGTCACTTCCACGAACTCCGCAACCGATCAGATCCGTTTTCTTCAGGTCTGGATGAAAGGCGCCACGCAGCGGGCCTCGCAGGACGTGATCTATTCCATTGAAACCGCAAAACTTCTCGCGAATATTGAACTTCCACTCTTCGTCGGCTCTGAGCTGTTCAAGCCGGCCGTCCTCTTCCCTCTCTTGACGACGCTCAACTTGCCAGCGGGCGCTGGCATTAACTTTCATTGTGGTTCCTGGCAGCTGCCCACCTTGCGGATTGAAGGAGCTCGACCGGAACGATGAAGATTGGATTTCCCTACCAATAGGCCATGGGGATGGAGAGCTTCTTCGCTCGAAGCAGCGTACGGCTGGCCGTGACGTTGGCAGATATTGTGCGTGCCGATTTTTCCTTCCTCCAACGCAAGAAAGGCCATCAGCATCCGTTCGGCTCGGCTATAACCGTCCGACAAACGGGGCGAGTGCGCATTACCGGGTAAGCCAAAGCCCCGTGGTCGCATTCCGGGCGCTCTCTGCGCTGATATTCTTCGGACCAATCGCATGTCGGCAACGACCGAAATCCAACTATCTTGTCTCCTGGCCGGTCCTGCCGCTTGCGGCACATCGAACGGGGAGTTGCAAATGACCAAGAACTCCAAGGCCGAAGACCAAGACCTTCGACGCTAGGAAGAGCTCAATGTCGAAATTGTCGCGGATCTGACACCGGACGACTCGTCCTCCGCGAGCTAGAGAAGGCCGGCGGGTAACCCTCACCGATCGGCACCTCCACCTCGAACGAAAAAAGCGGACGTTGGCAATGTGCGTCGTTGCGGTCGACTGTTATGTTCAGGACGCTTGTTAGCTTTTTTGCTAGCTCCGCACGGCGACCATCGACGTCCCGATGATGCCCTTCGACGCCAATTGCGCGATCTCGGTGCCGGAGAGCCCTAGAAGTCCTGTTAGGATCTCGCTGTTGTGCTCTCCGAGAGTTGGCGCTGCCATGCGGATCGCAAGAGGCCGAGAACCAGCCCGAATCGGCATTGACGGCTGTAGATGCACGCCGGTGAACGCACGTTCCACCTTCTGCAGAAATGGACGCGACCCGAGGTGCGGGTCCGTAAGCAGGTCAGTTGGCTGCCGGGCGACGCCAGCCGCAATTCCCTCCGCCTGCAACATCGACATCGCCTGCTCGGCATCGCGGGTGAGCGTCCAGGCCTCGATGACCTTCTCTATCTCATCCTCGATGCCGCGGCGAGCTTCCCCAGATTGCAGCGATGCGTCTTTCGCCCAGTCTGCCCGTCCAATGATAATGGCAAGCCTCTGCCACATGGTCTGGTCGCTCACCGCTACCATGACCCAGCTGTCCTCACCTGCGCACCGGAAGCAGCCATGCGGCACGAACTGCGGATGTCGAGTACCATACCTAGGTGGCGGCACGCCGCCGATCGATTGAACGGTGATCCAAGGCGCCGCAAACGGCATCATGCATTCAATTTGCGCAAGGTCAATGAACTGTCCTAGCCCGGTATTGCGGGCGTGAACCAGCGCGACCAGAACCGCTGCGCAGCCGTTTAACCCACCGACGGCATCCCCAAAGGCAACGTGGCTCATCACGGGGGGGCCGTCCGGATTTCCGACTACGATCGGCAGCCCAGAGCCCTGCTCGAGGGTCGAGCCGTAGGCCCGACAATCGCGATTGAGGCTGTTTGCTCCAAAAGCTGACATCGACAACATGACAAGCCGAGGATTGAGCGTTCGAAGCACCTCGTAGCCAAGCCCGAGCTTTGGCAGCACGTCAACCGAATAATTGTCTACGACGACGTCGGCTCCCGCCAGAAGGCGCTTGGCAAGAGCGAGACCTTGGGGCTGCGTGAGATCGAGCGTGATGCCTCGCTTGTTGCGGTTCATAACGCAGAAGGCTGCCGTCTTTTCGTACATGTGAGCGTCGACATAAGCAGGCCGTCGGTCAACACCGCGCCACCAATCGGGGTACTTGGTGGACTCGATCTTGATGACGTCAGCACCAAGATCAGCCAGAGTGCGCGTGCACAAGGGACCTGCCCAGCCCATCGTGAAGTCAATGACGCGGATCCCACGCAAGGGCTGCCGTCCGGCATCAACGCACCTGGACGTCTGCGACATAGCCAAGGATCGCTGCTTTTGGATGTCCGCAAAAGTTTGCTGCTCGCCCGGTTCCGGAACCTTGCCGCCTCGTCGCGGCGGCGTCATGGTCAGCCGCTGCATCGATCCAGCGGTCATGCCTTCTTCTTGGCCAAGGACGACGGGCACGATTGCGCCGCGCACCTTTTTTTCGGTATCGCGCAGCAGATCGGACATATCGGGTACTGGCACGATCGGGATCTTCCGCTTGCGTCCCTCCGCAAACCACTCCTGCGCTGTCCGCGCTTTCAGCCTCGGCACGAACTGTTGTTCGATCCTCTCAATGTGCTTCAAGCGCTCTTCGCCGAGGACCAGAGCCGGATTGTCGCGCAGTTCGGACAGCCCAAGCATATCGCAGAATGCGCGCCATTGTGCCGGTGTGAACGTCGTCACACCGAGCCATCCTTTCCTGGTCTCGTAAATGCCGCCCGGAAAAACCGGCCAGAAGCGATTAACGCCAATCCGGCGCATGACCTCGCCGCGCGCCGATGCCTCGAACATGAGATATTCGCTAAGAGCCAGGCTCGATTCGAAGATACTGACCGACCACGACGCCCCTGCTTCACCCTTCGTTCGCGCAACCGCCGAAGAAGCCGCGGCGATGAACCCCCACAAACCGCCGAGGATACCGGTCTGGAAATCCGGTGCGTGCAACGGCGGGCCCTCGACCGGTCCGACCAGCTTGACGAGGCCGGCGAGCGCGCGGATCGTGGCATCGGTTGCGGCAAATCCTGCATAAGGACCCTCGCTGCCGAACCAGCTCGCTTCGAGGCAGATCAATCTGGATCGCCGCTGGCGGATCGCGGCGATGTCAATGGGTGGGCAATCCGCTGCATCAACGTCCCTGCCGTCAATGAGTATATCGCAGTTTTCGGTCATCGCTGTCAGCCGGGCGATCGCATTCGGGGCAGCGGGGTCGATGATCGTGCTTGACTTGTTGAAGTTCAGGAACGCGAACCAAGCGCTCTGCCCCATCGGAGTGAGCGGCGCACAGTCGCGAAGTGGATCGCCCGCCGGCGGTTCGACCTTCTGAACATCCGCGCCGAAGTCGGCCAACAATCGCGCGCAATAGCTAGTTGCCGCCGAACTGCCAATCTCGACGACCCGAAGATCTGACAGCACTCCCATCACGGCTCCATTTTCCCAGATAAGAGGCCATCAATCGGGAACTCTCGCAGTTGCTCGCATCCGATTCGTCTTAAGTATGGAGCTAGTGCATAGCAAAGCCCTGATAGCCGCTTGCGGCGACCTCGTCGCATTTTTGTCGATAGCTGCCTACCCCGCCGGTGTAGGAGAGCACCCGGCGCGGTTTCCCTTCGACGTTCGATCCCAAGTACCAAGAATTGGTCTTGGCGAGTAACATCTCATTGGCAGTCTCATCATGATGCGCCACCCACTTTTCTTCCACCTCTTTGGTGGGCTCGATTACGTTCAGGTTCTTGCCACGGAGATAGCTGATGCATCCGGTTATCCACTCGACCTGCTGCTGCAGGCAGGTGGTCATGTTGCAAAGCGCTGCCGAGGGAGCAAGCGGCACCGCGGTCGTGAAGAGATTGGGATAGCCGTGCACCTGCAACCCCATAGTGGTCCGAATGTCTCTGCCCCATTCTTCCTTCAGTGAACGTCCGTCGCGACCGCGGATGTCGATACGGGTCAAAGCGCCCGTTCCCGCGTCGAATCCGGTCGCCAGGATGATAACGTCAAGCGGGTGAAGCGTGCCGTCCGCCGTCTGGATGCCTTCGGCCGTCATGCGCTCGATTGCGTTAGTCTTGACACTGACAATCTCCACATTGGGTCGATGGAACGCCTCGAGGAAATTCTGCTCCAAAGGTACCCGATGGGTGCCGAATCCGTATTCGCTTGGGATCAGTAGGTCGCACAGCTTAGGATCCCTAAGGCGCTCGCGCATTTTCGCGCGCACGAATTCGGAGATCTCCCCGTTGATCGTTTCATCGAAGAACAGCTCAACGAAGGATGAAATCCACAACTTTACAGAACCATCGTTCCAGCAATCCTCCATCACCTTGCGGCGCTGTTGAGGCGGTAGATCCGCCCAGGCGTATTCAAAGTCATACTCGAAGCCCGTGAAGGTACGCGGCAGCCGCTCGGCAAGGACTTTGAACTTTGACTTGTAGGCATCGACGTCCGCGGCCGCGTACTTGGGGTTCTTCATAGGGATGATGTATTGCGGCGTGCGGACGAACACCTTGAGATGGCCAACCTGTTCCGCGATCGTCGGAATGACTTGGATCCCCGTCGCTCCGATACCAACCACGCCCACACACTTGCCAGCGAGGTCGACCAGCTGATGCGGCCATCGCGCCGTATGAAACACCTGGCCCTTGAAGGTCTCCTGCCCCGGGAAGGATACATGGGGCGCCGAGAGCATGCCACAACAAGTGATGAGAAACTGGGCGTCTATCACATCACCTTTGTCGGTCGTGACCACCCATCGTTCCGCCGTTTCATTGAAATGAGCGCTCTTGACCGTCGTGTTGAACTGAATGTCTCGGCGCAGATCAAGCTCGTCCGCTACGTAATTCAGCCAGCGTTCGATTTCCGGTTGGCTCGGAAACCTTTCGCTCCAGCTCCATCCTTGATAGAGATTTTCCGAGAAAAGGTATTGATAGATGTAGCCTTCTGAATCGACGCGCGCACCAGGATATCGGTTCCAATACCAGGTGCCGCCGACACCGGAGGCCGCGTCGATCGCCCTGACGCTCAGCCCGAGCTCTCGCAGACGGTAGAGTTGATAAAGGCCGGCAATGCCTGCTCCGATGACAACAGCGTCGAATTTCGCTGTCGCAGGCGCGCCCTTACCACCATTGGGCCTGATCGTGGGCTGGGTCATTTCTCCTCCTGCGTGCCGTTGAGGCCCCAGCGAGGAGAACAGCAAGTATCGTACCAGAGAGTAAGCGTCGCGCTCGTATCAGCGCTAAGCATGTGAAGAAGTGCTCCGCATTGCCGCGTCTTGGGCAACGCCTCTCACGAATAATCGCACGGCATGGGATTGTCGGGGCCGCCACTCCTACAACATCGTGCGGCATGCAACATTTGGAACCGGTCAACTACCAACACTAGCAATTGATCTAGATGACAGGCATGTGTCACTGATTGCTGGCTGAACATCGCACCAGAGCTCGCCGAGCTTCAGCAATAGCTCATCCATTGATACAAATCGTTCTGAGAAGGACTTGCGGCAATGCAATCGTCTGCACTGACGTCACGCGGCGATATCGCTGAAGCCGCCCCTGTCTATTTTCCCGATATTGCACAAATCATCAAGTGGCGCGACAGCTCCTATGCCGCTGATCTCTATATCGCCGCAGTCTCATGGCTTGATCTCTTTACTTATCTGGATGGTCATCCGGTAACGGAGGAGGAACTACGACTTCATTTCTCTCTCCGCGAGCGGCCAACGCGCACCATGGTTCGACTCTTCGAATCGTGGGGCCTCATCTCCAACGAATCCGGCCGGCTGCACGCAACGGCCACAGCCGTTCAGTATCTGAGCGGCAATTCCGCGGACAACGTCGCCTCGTATATTGCAACCATGAAGTATAAGCCTTCCGTTCGGGAACTTTATGAGATCTTACGACAGGATGGTTCTGACACCTGGCACGTCGAGTGCGGCGAAACCAAGACCTGGGACGCGCTAATGCAGACCGACGAGTTTGCCGATCTGAACACGCGCGGGATGGAGGAGCGCGGACGGATCTTTGCTCCGCACCTCGCGAAGCTGCTCGATTGTACGAATGATACTAATGTACTCGATATAGCTGGAGGATCTGGCATCTATTCCGCGCACTTGTTGATGCGCTATTCTTCACTCTCGGCAACGATCTTTGAGCGTCCGCCCGTTGATCAGCTTGCAAGGACATGTCTCACAGACCGCAATTTATACCCGGGTCGGGCCCATGTCATAGCTGGCGACATGTTCGTCGATCCACTGCCCCGGGATGCTAGCCTCCACCTCTATTCGCATGTCCTTCACAATTGGGGACCAGACAAGGTCCATCTGCTCCTGACTAAATCTTTTGACAGTATTGCCTCCGGTGGTCGCATCGCAATTTACAGCTGTCACCCTGACGATCGCGGGGGGCGCCCGTCCCCCGCTGCCGAAGCAGAATACTCCGTGCTGCTTACGACAGGCTACGAGGGCTGCTGTTACACCTTTGAGGACATGCGGACCATGCTCGAGAACGCCGGCTTCCAAGAGATCGACTACCACAAATCCATCTGCAACCGCAGTCTCATCGTCGCGAAAAAGAACGCCTGACCGCTTTGGGGAAACGACCTATTCCACCGGTCATGAATCGCGTGAGCACGAGATGTCTATTCCAACCCGCGTTCTGTTGTCGAAGATGCGCGCGGCGGGATACAGTGTTTTTGCTGGCGTGCCTTGTTCCAACTTTGGCGATTTATTTGATCAAGTGGCTGAAGCTTCTGAATTCCTGACCTTTCCTGCCGCCAATGAAGGTAGCGCAGTTGCGCTAGCTGCCGGCGCGGTGCTCTCAGGTCGCCGAGGAGTCGTTGCGCTTCAAAATTCAGGGCTCGGCAATATCATCAATCCGCTGACATCTCTATTGATGGTCAACAAAATTCCGCTCCTGCTTCTCTTATCCGTTCGCGGCCACCCCGAAGAATCTGCCGACGAGCCACAACACGCGATCATGGGTGCTAAGACGAAAGTTCTTCTGAACGAGCTCTCTGTTGAATGGTGTGACTTCGATGGGACCGAGTCAGGCTTGGATCGCGCGCTCGAGCGCGGTAACGATGCGTTTCATCGCGCCGCGCCATTTGCGTTGCTCTTTCGGCAAGGCCAGCTATCCGTCTGTGGCGCGGCCAAGAGACAGGCTGATGCAATCCATTACGGGGTCAGTGTCGGGCACGCCATTGAGCTGGTTTGCGACCAGCTCAAGACTGACACTCTCATTGTCTCTACGACCGGATTCATCTCTCGTGAGCTGTTCCGTGTCCAAGATCGTCCTCTGAATTTCTACATGCAGGGCTCCCTAGGGCATTGCAGCGCGGTTGCGGCAGGGCTTGCGCTGGCCTCGCCTAACCGGCCGGTTCTGGCATTGGATGGAGACGGCGGCGCGCTGATGCACATGGGGATCCTATCAACAATTGGCTATGCCAGCCCCGAAAATCTCATCCACGTGGTGTTGGACAACGAAGGATACGTTTCTACGGGCGGTCAGCTCTCAACGTCACGAACGACATCGCTCGAAGCTGTCGCGTCCGCCTGCGGGTATCGAACGGCTACCCGCTGTGAGCGGGCCGAGCATATCACGATCGCCATACGGCAATGCTCCCAGCGTAGCGGCCCTCACTTCGTGGTTTGCAAGGTCAACCGCCTGCATCCCTGTCAGCTTCCTCGCGTCACGAGTCGATATTCTCCGCTACAGAACAAGACCATGTTTCAGCGATGCGTCGGCATTCGCGGTGACGAGCCCGCAATAGCCGGAAAACGGGGACTGGCGTCATAGACGCCCGATTTTCACTGCATAGGATGAATCGGGTTGTCATCAGAGAGGCGGCCGCCTGGCCCTTTCGGATCGACAGTCCGCTTCGAAGGAACG
>NZ_JBANBJ010000028.1:0-98172 GCF_059803515.1 Bradyrhizobium sp. UFLA05-125
AGGCGGTGCGCACCGCCTGCTGGAGCACCAGGGACAGGCCCCAGGTCGCGAGCAGCGTCTCCAGCGGGCGGCCGTAGAGGAAGCGGATGATGCTGCGCTCGATCAAGACACCGATCGCACCCGACACCAGGAAGGCGAGCGGCACGGCGATCAGCAGCGAATAGTCGAACAAGGCGGGATAGCGGGTGCGGATCACCTCCTGCACCACGAAGGTGGTGTAGGCGCCCAGCATCACCATCTCGCCGTGGGCCATGTTGATGACACCCATCACGCCGAAGGTGATGGCGAGGCCGATCGCGGCGAGCAGCAGCACCGAGCCGAGCGACAGGCCATACCAGGCGTTCTGCACCGTGGACCAGACCGCGAGCGAGCTCTGGATCGAGCCGATCGCGCTGGCCGCGGCCTTGGTCACCGAAGCCGGCTGGTCGGTGCCGATATCGGAGAGGAGGGCCAGCGCGTCCTGGTCGCCGCGCGCCTTGATGGTGGCAACGGCCTCGAGCTTCTGGACTTCGGTCGCATCGGACTTGAACAGCAGGATCGCAGCGCGCGCTTCTCCGAGCGCAGTCTTGGCGGATCTGTTGGTCTCCTTCGAGAGCGCGCTTTCAACAGCCTCGAGTGCCGTCTCTTCGTGCGATTTGAAGACCGATTGCGCGGCCTGGATGCGTGTCGAAAGATCCGGCGACTGGAGCGTCAGGCTGCCGAGCGCGGCATCGACACTGCGGCGCAGGCGGTTGTTCAGGCGAACCGCGCTGGCGCTGTCGGGAACGCTCGCGACCGGCTGGCCGGTCGCGGCATCGATCGACTTGCCGTCGGTACCGGTGACGTAAACTTTCTTGCTGTCCGGATCGGCCATCAGACGGCCGTCCTGCAACGCACTGATGATCGGAAAAGCGAGCGGATTTCCGCTGCTCGCAACTACACCGATCGCTTCCTCGGTGTCGGAAAACTCGTCGTTGGCGAACTTGGCGACCGCATCCTCGAACGGACCGGCCAAGGCCGGCGCGGCAAATGCGACCAGAAGCAACGCGAGCACGAGCGTGCGAAGGCGCGCGAATAGAATGGCTGGCACTGTGAGAACCCCGGCAGAAACAGGTGGAGAAGGCGGCGGGAGCGCCGCCTTCTCCGTGTCGTCAGTCAGGTGCGGATCAGGAACCCGCTCCAAGGCACTTGTTGGTCTTGACGTTGTAGTTGCCGCACTTCTTCTCGACCCAGTCGCCGATCAGGTCTTTGGAGCCTTCCAGCTCCTTCGACCAGGCGTCGCCCGGAACGAGGCTCGGCGTCTTCCAGACCACGTCGAACTGGCCGTTGCCCTTGATCTCGCCGATGAACACCGGCTTGGTGATGTGGTGGTTCGGCAGCATCTTCGACACGCCACCGGTCAGGTTCGGCGCCTCGATGCCGGGAAGCGCATCGATCACCTTGTCCGGATCGGTCGACTTCACCTTCTCGACCGCCTTCACCCACATGTTGAAGCCGATCACGTGCGCTTCCATCGGGTCGTTGGTGGTGCGCTTCGGGTTCTTGGTGTAGGCCTGCCACTCCTTGATGAACTTCTCGTTCGCGGGTGTCTTGATCGACTCGAAGTAGTTCCAGGCAGCGAGATGGCCGACCAGCGGCTTGGTGTCGATGCCGGCGAGCTCTTCCTCACCCACCGAGAACGCGACCACCGGGATGTCCTTGGCCTTGATGCCCTGGTTGCCGAGCTCCTTGTAGAAGGGAACGTTGGCGTCGCCGTTGATGGTCGAGACCACCGCGGTCTTCTTGCCGGCCGAGCCGAACTTCTTGATGTCGGCCACGATCGTCTGCCAGTCGGAGTGACCGAACGGGGTGTAGTTGATCATGATGTCTTCCTGGGCGACACCCTTCGACTTCAGGTAGGCTTCCAGGATCTTGTTGGTGGTGCGCGGATAGACGTAGTCGGTGCCCGCGAGCACCCAGCGCTTCACCTTCTCTTCCTTCATCAGGTAGTCGACGGCGGGGATCGCCTGCTGGTTCGGCGCAGCACCCGTGTAGAACACGTTGCGCTCGCTCTCCTCACCCTCGTACTGCACGGGATAGAACAGGATGTTGTTCAGCTCCTTGAAGACCGGGAGCACCGACTTGCGCGACACCGAGGTCCAGCAGCCGAACACGACGGCAACCTTGTCCTTGGTGATCAGCTCGCGCGCCTTCTCGGCGAACAGCGGCCAGTTCGAAGCGGGATCGACGACGACGGCCTCGAGCTTCTTGCCGAGCACGCCGCCCTTCTTGTTCTGCTCGTCGATCAGGAAGAGGATAGTGTCTTTCAGCGTGGTCTCGCTGATGGCCATGGTGCCTGAGAGAGAATGCAGCACACCGACCTTGATGGTGTCGTCCGCGGCCTTTGCGCCGGTAAAGGAAGCCAGACCGAGCAACAGTCCGGCGGTCGCGGCGAGCAGGCCGCGGCGGCTAAATGACGCCGCTATATCGTGAGTGGATTTAGTAAGCATGAGGTATCATCTCCCTGACGCAGACGTGAAAACGCTGCGAGACGGCCCCACGGCCGCCTGCGATTAACGGAATCGCAAGAACCATGCCATGGGCCTGGAGACGGCTAAGCTACTGCTACGTAATAGGGATTTTGCTGGAACCAAAAATTTAACAGACTTGGTCGGCCCAAATATTGAGCAAAAAAAATGTATGCTTATGCGGCAGACAGTCTATTTTTTGATCAGAATTCGCCCACTGTCTAAATTTCCGGCATAACTATTCGTGCACCGCAACGCCAAGCTGCGGCAGCGCCGCCTTGAAAGCGCCCCCGGGATGTTCCATATGAAGGGCTGAGATCCGAATCATCCGAATGATCAACGGGTCGTAGCGAGCCGCGTGTTCTTAAGCCCGTTTGGGCCTCTGGCTTGCCCCTCTCATCAAGCAATCCGACACCCCAAACACGCAGGTGTCTTCTCGACACCCTTGCGCGCGCCACGCGGAAACAGCGTGGGCGCTCGCTTTTGACATTGGAAAGAACCCCTCTTTTGACTTCCTTTCAGGACTTCGGCCTGGCCGATCCCATTTCGCGTGCCCTCAAAGAAGAGAACTACGTCACGCCGACCCCCATTCAAGCCCAGACCATCCCGCTGGCATTGACCGGACGGGACGTCGTCGGCATTGCCCAGACGGGCACCGGCAAGACCGCATCCTTCGCGCTGCCGATCCTGCACCGCCTGCTGGACAACCGCGTCAAGCCGCAGCCCAAGACCTGCCGCGTGCTCGTGCTGTCGCCCACCCGCGAGCTGTCCGGCCAGATCCTCGACAGCTTCAACGCCTATGGCCGCCACATCCGCCTGTCCTCGACGCTCGCCATCGGCGGCGTGCCGATGGGCCGCCAGGTCCGCGCGCTCATGCCTGGTATCGAGGTGCTGGTGGCCACCCCCGGCCGCCTGCTCGATCTCGTGCAGAGCAACGGGCTGAAGCTTTCGAGCGTCGAGTTCCTCGTGCTCGACGAAGCCGATCGCATGCTCGACATGGGCTTCATCAACGATATCCGCAAAATCGTCGCCAAGCTGCCGATCAAGCGTCAGACGCTGTTCTTCTCGGCCACCATGCCGAAGGACATCGCCGAGCTCGCCGACTCGATGCTGCGCGACCCGGCGCGCGTCGCCGTCACACCGGTGTCCTCGACGGCGGAACGCATCCGCCAGCGCATCATCCAGGTGGATTTCTCCGCCAAGCCCGCGTTCCTGACCAAGCTCCTGAAGGACGAGCCGATCGACCGCGCACTGGTTTTCACCCGCACCAAGCACGGCGCCGACAAAGTGGTGAAGACGCTGGCCAAGGCCGGCATCGCCTCCAACGCCATTCACGGCAACAAATCGCAGAACCATCGCGAGCGGACGCTGGCCCAGTTCCGCTCAGGTGAGATCCGCACGCTGGTGGCCACCGACATCGCCGCCCGCGGCATCGATGTCGACGGCATCAGCCACGTCATCAATTTCGACCTGCCGAACGTGCCGGAGACCTATGTCCACCGGATCGGTCGAACCGCGCGGGCCGGCGCCGACGGCACCGCGATCTCGCTGGTAGCAGGCGGCGAGGAACTCAGCTATCTCCGCGACATCGAGCGCCTGATCCGTGTCGCGCTTCCGCGCGAGGATCATCGCACCGATGCCGGCCGTGAGGCGGCGCATGCGCCGTCTGCTCCGGCGAAGCAGCATCGTCCGGGCCGCCCTGGTCCGCGGCCGCACGGCGCGCGGCATGGTGATGGCCGGCACGGCGATGGCCGGCATGTGGATGCCAGGCCCGGGGACGGCCACAAGGCCTCAAAGGGGTCTCGCCGCCACCGTTCCGGTGGTAAGATGAATTCGTCACCAAACGATCGGCCGGAACAGCGCCCCGCGCATGGCGCCGGCCACTCTGATGGGATACAAGGCGTTGCGTTTTTACGCCGCGAGAGTCGTCCGAACGGTCGACCCAATCGCAAACCCTTTTCGCACTAGCCGTCCCACGACCTGGAGAAATTCATGGCTAAGGAAGAGCTGATCCAGTTCGAAGGACTGGTCACCGAAATCCTCCCCGACGCGCGCTACCGCGTGCAGCTCGACGCCGGGCACGAGATCGTCGCCTACACCGCCGGCAAGATGAAGAAGAACCGCATCAAGACGCTGGCGGGGGATCGCGTGACGGTGGAGATGTCACCCTATGACCTCGAGAAAGGACGGCTGATTTTCCGCCACAAGGACGAACGTCCGGGTCCGGCCGGCGGCCCGCCGCGGGGCGCGGCTCAACGCGGTGGTCAGTTCCGCCGTCGTTAAGGCCGCGGCCGCGCCGCGGTACGGAAATAAAGTTCTGACCTGATGCGATCTGCCGCCCACCCGGGCGGCGGATCAAAAAATCGTGCACGTCAGGATTGTCTTGAAAATCCCTTTCCAATAAAATGAGTTAATCGATTTTCGGCCGGACGACATTAGCATCCACCGGTACAGCCGGTTCAGACACGCTGACGACCCTTCCAAAAATTCGATCGAACCAGCCCGCGAGAGTGGGCTTTGACATTGTTTTATCTGAGAAGGGACTACCCACGTGAGCATGGGAACCGTGAAGTGGTTTAACGCGACCAAAGGCTATGGCTTCATTCAGCCCGACGACGGCGGCAAGGACGTGTTCGTGCACATCAGCGCCGTGGAACGTGCCGGCCTCGGCACGCTGCGCGAAGGCCAGAAGATCTCCTACGAGATCGTGGCTGATCGCCGGTCCGGCAAGTCGGCAGCCGACAACCTCCGCTCCGCCGGCTGAGGCCGGCCCGCTCCGAGCGGACTTGGGCGAACGAAAAGGCCGTGCGTTGCGCGCGGCCTTTTTTCATGTCCGAAGACGAGGCGCTCAGTAGGTCGTGCAGCTCGTCGACGGGCTGTAATAGACGCAAGTCGATTGACGCGGGCGCGTATAGGCGACGTCGCTGAGCGTGATCGCGCTCTTGAGTGCGTAGCCGATCGTCGGCGTGTACACGTAGCTGACCTCGCTGAAGATCAGATAGGTACCCCCAATCGCGAGCGTCGAGGGGATGCTCACCACCGAAGCCTGCGATCGCGCCGAGGAACCCTTGCTCCATTGAACGTGCGCCACCTTGGTCGTGGGATCGACGTAGAGCTCGCTGATCGTCGCCGAGGTGACCGAGCTGTCGTAGTATGGCGTCATGATGCCGTAGGACGCCGCGAAGAAATTGGTCATGTCGGTGTCGCCGACCGAGGTCGATTGCGAGGTGAGGTCGGACAGCGTCCGCGCCATTATCGTGACCTTGCGGTCGATCGCGATTGCTGACGAGAACTCGACGGTACCGAAGAACATCACCAACATCAGCGGCACCACCACCGCGAACTCGGTCGCCGCCAGCGCGCCGCTGTCCACGCCGAAATCGCGCGCGGAGGAGACAGCGTTTCGCCAGATGTTCGCAATCGCCTGCATGGTTCTGCCCGGGGCCGTTGGCATCAGTTGGAGTAGGGTTCGTTCTTGAAGGCGGCCGTCGCGACCAGGAGGCGCTTGTTGCCCGCGAGGTTCGAGGGGTTGTAACCGAGCCCGGTGACATAGAGCGGCCACTGGTAGAACAGCCGGACGACCACGATGTCGCCAGCGCTGCCGGCGCTATAACTCATGCTGGAATCGAAATCGCCGGCCGAATCGATGTGGCTCGACAGCGTCACCGATGAGAACGACGAATAGCTCAACACCTCGACGTAGAGGCTATTGCAATCGAAGAACACCGCCGGGATCAGGGTGCAGACGTAGCTCTTGAACGTCGTCTGCGTGCAGGCCGCGGCCACACCGGAGACCGCGCAGGCCGACACCGAGCCGGTCTGCGCCTGGCCGGTCAGGACCGAGCGCGCAGCATCCTGCGTGACGGTCTCGAGCACCTGGCCTGCGAAGAACATGAGGGCGGTCTCGATGATCGCGAACAGCAGCGCGAAGAAGATCGGCGCGACAAGCGCGAACTCGACCGCCGCAGAGCCGCGGCGGTTGCGGCGAAACCGCTGGAACTGGCTGCGCAACGAGAACGTCCGGGCGGCGGGCGACGGCATCGCGAAAAGACCCTGTGGCGGCAGTGAGACTCTGCCTCTCACATGAAACGAACGACTCGCCCGTTTCAGGCGGTCCAAGATGTCCGTGGAGGATATCTTGCCCGTTTCGGGTCCTGCGGAGCGCGGCCCCAGGCCGCGGCCGGCGGCTTAGTTGGTCTTGGCCGCCGAACTGGCGTTGCCGCTGGCCGTGTTGCTCAGCGCACCGGCCTGACCGATCGTGTTGTTGAAATAGGTATCGCTGTCGCCGAGCGTCACGCGGCGCTGGCAGGTCGGCATGCAGCTATAGGACTCGCGCTCGATGCCGCGATAGACGGTAACGAGCCGGTCGCTCGGTCCTTCGACCTGGATCTGCCGGTCGACGAGGATCTCCCCGCCTCGGTCCAGCGCGATGAAGTTGGTGGCGCCGTAGCCCTTGCCGGTCACCACGATCATGCCGCCCGGCTGGAGCGTGACGTCAGCGATCAGGGGATTGCCGACCACGATGGTCGCGACTTTTCCAGGCAGCTTCACCAGCTTGGCCTGGTCGACATTGACCGCGATGGCGTCGCTTGAGGATTCGGCAAGACCGGCTGCCGGCGATGCCAGGACGGCGGCCGCAACCAGGACACAAACACGCGCGTGACGGCGCAGAAACTCTGTACGCATACTCTACCCCGGGACGTAACCTGGCCGGCTAAAAGCGATACAAGGCGGAGCCGACGCCCGACCCGTCTAAACTGACCTCAATTCATGAACGTTCCGCAAACGCGAGGGTTAAAGCCTGATGCGATCGGGCAAAAAAACGTCGCGCTTTGGAAAATCGACGCACACTTTCCGCTAACGCGGCCTCCGGGTTCGGTTCTCGCCTTTACTGCCGGAACGGATAGGCGAGCTGGCCGCCGATCTCGCTCGGCATCTCCGCTTCGTCCTTGCCATAGTCCTGCGGCAGCTCGTTCGCCGGCATCCGGAAGGTCCCGAACAGGATGTCCCAGAGCGGGAAAGTGCCGGCAAAATTGGTATTGCCGCCCTGCTCGAGCGAGGTGTGGTGCCAGCGGTGAAACACCGGCGTCGCCAGTACATATTTGAACGGTCCGAGCGTCCAGTTGAGATTGGCGTGCACGAAGGCAGAGTGGAAGGTGGTGAACGGCCCGAGCCAGATCATCACGTTCGGCGAGATGCCGGCGGTGAGCAGCACGACGTCGACACCGATCGTGCCGAGCACCAGATTCACCGGATGGAAACGCGCCGCCGAGATCCAGCCCAGCTCCTCCGAGGAATGGTGGATCGCGTGGTACTTCCAGAAGCCGCCACCGTGAAACAGCCGGTGCAGCCAGTACAGCATGAAATCCGACAGGACGAGGAACAGCCCCGCCTGAGCCCATAGCGGCAGCTCCGACAGCGGACCGTGACCGTTGTCGTAGAAGGCGATCAGCTCGTCGGGACCGTGGATGTTGAAGACGACGCCGGCGGCGACGATCAGGAGCCCGATCCGCATCGTGCGAGCGAACACCGGCACGAAGAACCAGTAGCAGATGTCGGTGACGATCTCGCGTTTGCGCCACCACGGCACGCCGGGATTGCAGGCCCAGAAATGCTCGAGCACCGTGAAGACCACCGCGAGCGCCGCGGTAACGGGAATGACCTTTGCGATGGTCTCGCCAAGCATCAAGGCGACGTCCATGGGCAGGCTCGACATCAGCGTCTCATCTCTCATCTGTGCATCGGCTTTACGCCTACGCTTCGAAATTTAAGGGAGCGTGAAGCCGCTCCGCACATTGGCGAACTTTGTTCCCGTGGGCCGCAAGTACGTCGAATTTTCGAATGCGCGCCTTAAGAAGAAATTGACTCTGCTCAAAAGCATCGCGCCACGATCGAGTTTCCGTGATCAGGTTAACCCTACCGCAACGGCTGAGCTCTCATCCTCGCAATGCTTGAGAATTGCGCCGAACGAGGCCACCCCACACCCACATGGAGTTTTTGCTCATGAAGAATCTGATTGCGCGTTTCGTGAAGGATGAATCCGGCGCGACCGCCATCGAGTACGGCCTGATCGCCGCCGGCATCGCGCTCGCGATCATCACCGTCGTCAACAACCTCGGCACCTCGCTGAACTCCAAGTTCGGCTCGATCAGCAGCTCGCTGAAATAAGCGTACGACCAGTTGCAACAGAAGCCCCGGATACGTCCGGGGCTTTGTCTTTCCGGAAAGACTCGAGTTCCAGTGGCCTTGCGTAAAACCAGAACCGATGCCGTGTTCGAGACGGCCGCTTCCGCGCAAAGCGAGGCGCCGACCTATTGGGTCTGCCTTGCACTGTTGCTCGCACTCGTCGCGCTCACGGCCCGGATTGCCAGCATCTGGTGATCTCCGCTGCATTCCCGTTTCAGGTTTGTTTAGCACTGGCAGCTAAAATCCCGCGAGCCCCGATCCCGCGCCGGCCAGCGCTCCTTCAAGAAGCAGATCATGATCCTCGACCTCGCGCGCCTTCTGCTCTTCCCGGCCCTGATCGCCTTCGCCGCCGCGAGCGACCTGTTCACGATGACCATCTCGAACCGGGTGTCGCTGGCGCTGGTCGCCGGCTTCTTCGTTGTTGCTTTGGCGGGCGGCATGGCGCCTTACGACATGCTGACCCATGTCTGCGCCGGTGCCCTGATGCTGGTCGTCGCATTCGGCTGCTTTGCCATGGGCTGGGTCGGTGGCGGCGATGCGAAAGTCGCAGCCTCCGTGGCGCTTTGGTTCGGCTTTGCCCAGTTGATGAACTTCCTGCTCTACGCATCGCTGTTCGGCGGCGCGCTGACCTTGCTGCTGCTCCAATTCCGGCAATGGCCGTTGCCTTACGGACTTGCCGGACAGGCCTGGCTCGCGCGGCTGCACGCCAAGGAGACGGGCATCCCCTACGGCATCGCGCTCGCGATCAGCGCACTGATGGTCTATCCGGAGACGGAATGGGTGAAAGCGATTGATCTCGCTCACCTCGCGCTGCGCTGAACACACCGGATAAACCCGGCGTTAAGGCGATTTAGATACGCCTCATTAACCATGCTTTGACGTTTAGCTGGTCAACTGCCAATCACGGCGGCGGCAGCGTCGCGGCGTTTTGTGGAAAGTGAAGCGTAATGAATACCGCACGCATTGTCGTCCTGACGGTCGCTATCGGTGCCGGCGGCATCGCCGCGTACCTGGCGAGCGGGTCCGACAGCCCGGCGCCGTCCCCGGCCGCGCCGGTCGCTCAGCTTCAAACCGTCGACGTCCTGGTGGCCAAGTCCGACATCGGCCTCGGTCAAACCGTCAAGCCTGAAGATATGCAGTGGCAGACCTGGCCGGCCGCGACCGCCAGCAGCACGTTCATCCGCCGCAACGAACGCCCCGACGCCACCACCCAGCTCATGGGCTCGATCGCCCGCGCGCCGTTCATCCAGGGCGAACCGATCCGCGAGCAGAAGCTGGTGAAGGCCGAAGGATCCGGCTTCATGGCCGCGATCCTGCCGAGCGGCATGCGCGCCGTCTCCACCGAAATCTCACCGGAGACCGGCGCGGGCGGCTTCATTTTGCCCAACGATCGCGTCGACGTCCTGTTGACGCGCCGCCTCAAGAACCAGGACCAAAGCGGCGGCGGCCAGGACATCGTCACGTCCGAGATCATCCTCGCAAATATCCGCGTGCTGGCCATCGACCAGGCGCCGAAGGAAAAGGACGGCCAGAACACGGTGGTCGGCAAGACCGTCACGCTCGAGCTCAGTCCTCAGCAAACCGCGGCACTTTCCGCCGCGCGCCAGAGCGGCACGCTGTCGCTGGCGCTGCGCAGCATTGCCGACGTCAACATGAGTGAGATCACGATCGACGACGCGGCGAAAAAGCGCGAGGGCGTTTCGATCATTCGCTTTGGCGTTCCGAGCCAGATCACGGCACAGAAGTGACGACGGGGACCTTCGATATGAAATGCAGGGGCAATCGGGCGGCGCTGCGGACCGGCACGGTCCGGGCCCTGTCGTTTTCAGCCGCGCTCGCACTGACGCTCAATCCGGCGCTCACCCCGGTCATCGCCGCCGACTATCGCAACGCGGCGCCGCCGGTCGCGGCCGACGGCCAGATGAACGCGCGCTTCCTGTCGCTCGGTGTCGGCAAGTCGATCGTGATCGACCTGCCGCGCGACATCAAGGACGTGCTGGTGGCCGATCCCAAGATCGCCAACGCCGTGGTCCGCTCGGCGCAGCGCGCCTATATCATCGGCGCCGCCGTCGGCCAGACCAACATCGTATTCTTCGATTCCGCCGGTCAGCAGATCGCGGCCTATGACATCGCGGTCAAGCGCGACCTCAACGGCATCCGCGCCGCGCTGAAGCAGGTCTCGCCCAACTCGGACATCCAGATCGACGGCCTCGGCGACAGCGTCATCCTGACCGGCACGGCGGCAAATCCGATCGAGGCGCAGCAGGCCAACGACCTCGCCGCGCGCCTTGCCGGCGGCGCCGACAAGGTGGTGAACTCCATCGCGGTCCGCGGCCGCGACCAGGTCATGCTGAAGGTGACGGTCGCCGAAGTCGCGCGCAACATCGTCAAGCAGCTCGGCATCGACCTCTCCGCCAATCTCGCTTACGGCACCGCAGTGGTGAACTTCACCAACTCCAACCCGTTCACGGCCTTGGGCCGTAACCTGGTGTCCGGCAACAGCCTGACCACGTCGTTCGGCTCGACTCCCTCCGTGCAGGCGACGCTGCGCGCGATGGAAACCGCGGGCGTGATCCGCACGCTCGCCGAGCCGAACCTGACCGCGATCTCGGGCGAGTCGGCGACCTTCATCGCAGGCGGCGAATTCCCGGTTCCGGCGGGCTATGCCTGCGATCCAACGACACACGTCTGTACCACCCAGATCAGCTTCAAGAAGTTCGGCATCTCGCTCAACTTCACGCCTGTGGTCCTGACCGAGGGCAAGATCAGCCTGCACGTCATGACCGAGGTCTCGGAGCTGTCCAACGACAACGCGATCACGCTGTCGCAGGCCGTAACCTCGACCTCGGTCAACTCGCTGACGGTGCCCTCGATCAAGACCCGGCGCGCGGACACGACGCTGGAAATTCCCTCCGGCGGCGCGATGGCGATGGCGGGCCTGATCCAGGAGCAGACCAAGCAGGCCGTCAGCGGCTTGCCCGGGCTGATGCAGCTCCCGGTGCTCGGTTCACTCTTCCGCAGCCGCGACTACGTCAACAATCAGACCGAGCTGATGGTGCTGGTGACGCCCTATATCGTGCGCGCCGTCGCGCAGAAGGACCTGTCGCGCCCGGATGACGGCTTTGCGGCACCCGCTGATCCGCAGGCCGAGCTGCTCGGCAACATCAACCGCATCTATGGCGTTCCGGGCCGGGTCGATCCTGCACGGAATTACCGCGGCACCTATGGCTTCATCACCGACTGAGGCGGAACGGGGACTACGAGAATGACCACCAGACCACCCCAGAATCGCAACAGTGCCCTGCGCGTCAGTGGCGCGCTCGTCGGCGTCGCGATCGCGCTCGGCGCCTGCACCCATACCGACGACGCCGTCACCGCCTCCATTCCCGAGGATTACAAGCAGCGCCACCCGATCGCGATCGAAGAGCAGAACCGCTCTATCGTTGTCTTCGTCGGTCACGCGCGCGGCGGCCTGACCGCAGCCCAGCGCGCCGACGTCATGGGCCTGGCGTCGACCTGGACGCATGAGGGCACCGGCGCGATCCATATCGACGTGCCGACCGATACGCCCAATGCACGCCCGGCCGCGGACTCTCTGCGGGAAATCCAGGCCATGCTGGCGGCCGCCGGCGTGCCGCCGCGCGGCGTCATCGTGCGCCGCTATCATCCCGAAGACCAGCGCTTCCTGCCGCCGATCCGCCTGACCTATTCCAGGATTGCCGCGGTCGCGGGTCCCTGCGGGTTATGGCCTGAAGATCTCGGCCCCTCGATCAAGAACCCGCGATGGTTCGAGAACAAGTCCTATTACAATTTCGGCTGCAGCTATCAGCGCAATATGGCTGCAATGATCGACAATCCGTCGGATCTCGAGCAGCCGCGGCCTGAAACACCGGCCTACACCATGCGCCGTAACGCCGCCTTCGAGAAGTATCGCAAGGGCATGCCGACGGCGATCACCTATCCCGAGGCCGAGAAGGCCAAACTCAGCGACACCGGCAAATGATCAGCTACGCTCGCCAGACTCAGGAAGAACAGCCGCAAGGCGCGCCGCCGCCGGCAGAGGAGCATATTGCACCTGCCCCGCGCGTCTCGGTCCAGGCCTTCTGCGAGACCGTGGAGACCGCCGCCGCCGTGCAGTCGGCCGGCGAGGACCGCCGCCTCGGCAAGGCTCATCTGAAGATCCAGATGGGCGGCATCGCGGCTGCGGCCGAGGCCTATCGCTCCGCCCCAACACCGAACGTGATCGTCCTGGAGAGCGACGGGCGGGCTGACCTGCTTGGCGGGCTCGACCAGCTCGCGACCGTCTGCGATGCCGGCACCCGCGTCGTCGTGATCGGCCGCATCAACGACGTCATGCTCTATCGCGAGCTCGTACGCCGCGGCGTCAGCGACTATGTGCTGGCACCGGTTGGGCCGATCGACGTGGTGCGATCGATCTGCAATCTGTTCTCTGCGCCGGAAGCCAAGGCGGTCGGCCGCATCATTGCAGTCGTCGGCGCCAAGGGCGGCGTCGGCGCCTCCACCATCAGCCACAACGTCGCCTGGGCGATCGCGCGCGACCTTGCGATGGACGCGGTGGTCGCCGATCTCGACCTCGCCTTCGGCACCGCCGGGCTCGACTACAACCAGGATCCGCCGCAGGGCATCGCCGACGCCGTCTTCTCGCCGGACCGTGTCGACACAGCCTTCGTCGACCGTCTGCTGTCGAAATGCACCGACCATCTGAGCCTGTTGGCCGCGCCCGCCACGCTCGAGCGGGTCTATGATTTCGGCACCGACGCCTTCGATGCCGTGTTCGACACGCTGCGCTCGACAATGCCATGCATCGTGCTCGACATCCCGCACCAATGGACGGGCTGGACCAAGCGCGCCCTGATCGGGGCGGACGACATCCTGATCGTGGCCGCACCCGACCTTGCGAACCTGCGCAACACCAAGAACCTCTTCGACCTCTTGAAGGCGGCCCGGCCGAACGATCGGCCGCCGCTGTACTGCCTGAACCAGGTCGGCGTCCCCAAACGGCCCGAAATCGCCGCCACCGAGTTCGCCAAGGCGATCGAGAGCCAGCCGATCGCCTCGATCCCGTTCGAGCCCCAGACCTTCGGCTCCGCGGCCAATAATGGCCAGATGATCGCGGAAATCTCGGCCAACCATAAGTCGATCGACATGTTCCTTCAGATCGCCCAGCGCCTGACCGGCCGCAGCGAGACCAAAAAGCAAAAGTCGTCGTTCCTTTCACCCCTGATTGAGAAGTTGCGCGGAAAATAGCCGCCGCATGGAGTTGTTAAGTGTTCGGTAAGCGTAGCGGAACAGACACCGATCTTCGGGCCCCCAAGCCCGGCGCCGTGTCGCCAGAGCCTGCCCAGGCCCCGGCGCCGAGTGTTTCGCGCGCGCCGCCGCCCCCCGCCATCGCCTCGCCGCCGCTGGCGCCGATCAAGGCTCCGCCGCCTCCGCCGATGGAGAGCCGCCGCTCGGACAATTACTACGAGGTCAAGGCAACGATCTTCGGCGCCCTCATCGAGGCGATCGACCTCGCCCAGCTCGCCAAGCTCGACTCCGAGTCCGCACGCGAGGAAATCCGCGACATCGTCAACGAGATCATCGCGATCAAGAACATCGTGATGTCGATCGCCGAGCAGGAGGAGCTGCTCGACGACATCTGCAACGACGTGCTCGGCTATGGCCCGCTCGAGCCGCTGCTGTCGCGCGATGACATCGCCGACATCATGGTCAACGGCGCCAACACCGTGTTCATCGAAGTCGGCGGCAAGATCCAGCGCACCGGCATCCGCTTCCGCGACAACCAGCAGCTCCTCAACATCTGCCAGCGCATCGTCAGCCAGGTCGGCCGACGCGTCGACGAATCCTCGCCGATCTGCGACGCCCGTCTTGCCGACGGCTCCCGCGTCAACGCCATCGTGCCGCCGTTGTCGATCGACGGTCCCGCACTGACCATCCGAAAGTTCAAGAAGGACAAGCTGACGCTGGATCAGCTCGTCAAGTTCGGCGCCATCACCCCCGAGGGCGCCGAGATCCTCCAGATCATCGGCCGCTGCCGCTGCAACGTGCTGATCTCCGGCGGTACCGGCTCGGGCAAGACGACGCTGCTCAACTGCATGACCAACTACATCGAGCACGACGAGCGCGTCATCACCTGCGAGGACGCGGCGGAATTGCAGCTCCAGCAGCCTCACGTGGTGCGGCTGGAAACCCGCCCGCCCAACATCGAGGGTGAAGGCCAGGTCACGATGCGCGAATTGGTGCGCAACTGCCTGCGTATGCGCCCCGAACGCATCATCGTCGGCGAGGTCCGCGGACCAGAAGCCTTCGACCTGTTGCAGGCCATGAACACCGGCCATGACGGCTCGATGGGCACGCTGCACGCCAACAATCCGCGCGAGGCGCTGTCGCGCTGCGAATCCATGATCACGATGGGCGGCTTCTCGCTGCCCTCGCGCACCATCCGCGAGATGATCTGCGCCTCCATCGACGTCATCATCCAGGCCGCCCGCCTGCGCGACGGTTCGCGCCGCATCACCCACATCACCGAGGTGATGGGCATGGAAGGCGACACCATCATCACCCAGGACGTCTTCCTCTATGATCTCGTGGGTGAGGACGCCAACGGCAAGATCATCGGACGGCATCGCTCGACCGGAATCGGCCGCCCCCGCTTCTGGGAGCGCGCCCGCTACTACGGCGAGGAGAAGCGCCTTGCCGCCGCGCTCGATGCGGCGGAAGCGAAGACTTGAGCGGTAACGCACCATGAAGATGCAGGTTCTCGCTCTCTCCTTTCTCGCCACCGCCGCCGTCGGCGGCATCGCCTGGGTTTTCCTCTATCCGCTGCTGTCCGGCGAGCGAAAGGCGGAGAGCCGGCGCGCCTCGGTCGCGCGCGCCGAGCCGGTCGCGGCACGGCAGGCCGAGAAAAGCCAGCGCTCGCGCCGCGAGCAGGTCGAGAGCACGCTCAAGGATCTCGAGCAGCGCCGCCTCAAGGAAAAGAGCGTTCCGCTCAGCGTGCGGCTGTCGCAGGCCGGGCTCGACTGGACGCCGCAGAAATTCTGGATCGTCTCCGCCGCGCTCGGCGGCGCGTTCTTCTTCGTCGCCATGTTCGTCGGCGGCGGATTGCTGGGGGCCGCAGGCCTTGCCTTCGCCGGCGGCCTCGGCCTGCCGCGCTGGCTGCTGAGCTTCCTGAAGAAGCGCCGCGAGAACAAGTTCCTGGCAGCGCTTCCGGACGCGGTCGACGTCATCGTCCGCGGCATCAAGGCCGGCCTGCCGCTGTTCGAATCGATCAAGGTCGTCGCCGCCGACTCGCCGGAGCCGCTGCGCAGCGAATTTTTGGCGATCATCGAGACCCAGGCCATCGGCATGCCGCTGGGTGAGGCCTGCTCGCGTCTCTATGAGCGCATGCCGCTGCCGGAGGCGAACTTCTTCGGCATCGTCGTCTCGATCCAGCAGAAGTCCGGCGGTAACCTCTCCGAGGCGCTGGGCAACCTCTCGAAGGTGCTGCGCGACCGCAAGAAGATGAAGGAAAAGATCCAGGCGATGTCGATGGAGGCCAAGGCCTCGGCCGGCATCATTGGCTCGCTGCCGCCGATCGTGATGTTCCTGGTCTATCTCACGACCCCGCAATACATCTCGCTGCTGTGGACCCACCCCACCGGCCAGCTCATGCTGGTCGGCTGCGTCGTCTGGATGTCGATTGGCATTCTGGTGATGAAGAAAATGATCAACTTCGACTTCTGACGGTGTGCGTATGGTCGATCTCCTCGTCACGAAACTACACGACGTTCACTTCATGACGATGCTGCTGGCGGCAATCGCCGCCAGCGCCACCGTCTACACGCTTGTGATGCCACTGTTCGCAGGCGAAGGCCTTGCCAAGCGCATGAAGGCGGTGGCAAGCGAGCGCGAGCGCATCCGGCAGCGCGAGCGCGACCGGCTCACCAAGACTGAGAAGGTTTCGCTGCGCCAGACGCCGAAGCAGCTCGTCTCCAGGGTGGTCGAGGACTTCAACCTCACCAAATGGCTGGCGCAGGAAGCCGCGCGCGAGAAGCTCGTGATGGCGGGCTATCGTGGCCAGGCGCCCTACATCACCTTCCTGTTCGCCCGCATGGTGACGCCGCTCGTGCTGTTCGTCGGCTCCATGCTCTACGTCTTCGTGATCGCGCATATGGAGAAGTCGCTGCCGATCAAGATCGGCATCTGCGTCGGTGCCGCCTATCTCGGCCTCCAGGCGCCGATGCTGTTCCTGAAGAACGCGATCTCCAAGCGCCAGCTTTCGATCAAGCGCGCCTTCCCCGACGCGCTCGACCTGCTGCTGATCTGCATCGAATCCGGCATGTCGGTCGAGATGGCGTTCCGGAAGGTCGCGACCGAGATCGTCGGCCAGTCGATCGCGCTGTCGGAGGAATTCACGCTGACCACGGCCGAGCTGTCCTACTTGCAGGACCGCAAGGTGGCCTATGAGAACCTGGCGCGGCGCACCGGCCTCGAAGGCGTCAAATCGGTCTGTCTCGCGCTCCAGCAGGCGGAGCGCTACGGCACCCCGCTCGGACATTCCTTGCGCGTGATGGCGCAGGAAAACCGCGACATGCGCATGAACGAGGCCGAGAAGAAGGCCGCCGCGCTGCCGCCGAAGCTGACCGTGCCGATGATCCTGTTCTTCCTGCCGGTGCTGTTCGTCGTCATTCTCGGACCGACCGGCATCAAGGTCTCCGAGCTGCATTGACGGCTCGCGGCGGGCCGCGTACCGGCCCGCGCCGTCGAACAAGCCTCGAACACGGTGAAATCAAGCGCGAGCCGAGTGCGCCTCGGCTCGCAAAGATTCAACAAGGCTCGTCCAGCTTTTGGCCGGCTATTCGGATTGGCTGAGGGAAGCGACCGGCATGCGCTTTGCCGCGTTGCGCGGCGCGTCGTTGCGGTTCAGCATTTCCTTGAGGTAGGCGACGTTGGCGGCGGCTTCGTCCGGCGGCAGATCGGCCTTGACGATCGTCTCGGCCTCCGCGAAGCGTCCCTGCAAGCCGACCACCAGCGCGAGATTCTGCCGCACCCGCGCATTGGCGCGTGGCGAGGCATAGGCCTGCCTGAGCGCCTCTTCCGCCCGCGGCAGCTCCTTCGTCAGCATGTAGGAAAGGCCGAGATTGGACAGGACGCCGGGATCGCCGGGCGTGATCTTCAGCGCGCTGACATAGTAGCGGCGCGCTTCCTCGTGCTTGCCCATCTGGTCGAGACAGGTGCCCTGCACGGAGAGCAGGCGCCAGTCCGGGTTGTCGGGCGAGTGCGCCTTCGACAGCACGTCGAAGGCCTGCTGGAAATTGCCGTTGTCGGCGAGTGCACGGCCATAGAGCGCCAGAAGCGGCTTGTTGCCGGGATGGGCGATGGTTGCCTGCTCCAGCACCGCGGCGGCCTGGGCCCGCTGGCCGTTGGCGCGCAGCGCCTGGCCATAGGCGAGCGCCGCGTCGGGATCCTTGGGGTTGGCGCGGTACCGCTCGCCATAGACGTCGGCGGCGCGGGCGGGGTCCGCGGGCGCTGCGGCTTCCGCGCGCGGCGTCACCGAGCCCGTGATGTCGGCCATGGTCTGGCAGCCGCCCAGGCTTGCGGCCAAGACCGCTACCAGCGAGCTGGACGCAAGAAGCCGGGCAACACAAGACCGCTGACGCATGACGCTTTGACTCTCGAGCCGATTGATCGAGCCGAACGCGCCAGCAATAGACTGTTAACCCTAACAGCCGGTTAACGCCGCCCGCGGCGCGGGTTGGCGCGCCGGCCGGCCCGGTTGAGGTCACCCCAAGATTTGGTGTCAGCTCTTCGCGCGAGCTGCGCAATCAGATCGCCAGTGGCATCGCGAGCCGCGGCTCAATATTCCATGGCCAGCCGCTTCCTGACCTCATCGATACGCTTGTCGAGCGCGTCGAAGCGCGCATGGACCGCGCGGTCGTGGAGATAGAAAACGTAGCCGCCGGCGATGAACGCGAAGATCCAGTGATGATGTTCGACATAGGTGAAGACCGCCTCGATGGCCTGGCCGAAAAACGCGACCACGCTCCACAGAAATTCCATTGCGTTCCCTCCCGGCACGTCTTGTCCCGCGGGCACTGACGCCGCGAGCGAGTTTTACCGGAACCTAGCATGATGACGGCGGACCGAGTAGCGGCTCGCGGGCGCGCCGGGTGGCGACGAAGCGATTGCAGGTGCCGCAAAACTCTGCGAAGTCTCCTGTCATCATCTGAACCATCTTGGGCCGGACCCGCCAATGCCTTCCGTATTCGAGTCGTCGTCTGCCGCCATTCCCATCACCTTCGTGACCAAATCGAGCTGGGATCAGGTCGCCGAGACGCTGGCGCCGCCGCAACGCCAGTTCGCAACGGCCAACGGCTTTGCCGCAAAGCCGGGCGCATATCTCGCTTTGCCGGCGCCGGACGGCGCAATCTCCCGGGTGCTGTTCGGGCTCGAGGACGACGTCGCGCGATCGCGCGACCTGTTCCGGCCAGGCAGCCTGCCGGGGTTGCTGCCGCCGGGGACCTATCGCTTCGCCAACGCACCGCATGATGCCCGCCTCGCCGCCCTCGCCTTTGCGCTCGGCAGCTATCGCTTTGCCCGCTACCGCAAGACGGATGCTCCCGAGGTCAGACTGGTGCCGCCCGATGGCATCGACGTCGCCGAAGTTGCGCGGATTGCCGATGCGGCGTGTCTGGCGCGCGACCTCGTCAACACGCCTGCCAACGACATGGGGCCGGAGGAGCTCGCTGCGGCCGCGCAGGCGCTCGCCGCCGAATTCGGCGCGAGCTTTGGCTGCATCGTCGGCGACGAATTGAAGGCGCAGAATTTTCCGCTGATCCATGCCGTCGGCATGGCTTCGACCCGCGCGCCGCGCCTGATCGACATCACCTGGGGCAACCCTGCGCATCCCAAGGTCACGCTGATCGGCAAGGGCGTCTGCTTCGACACCGGCGGGCTCGACATCAAGCCGTCGAGCGGCATGCTCATCATGAAGAAGGACATGGGCGGTGCGGCCAACGTACTGGCACTCGCGCGCATGGTGATGGATGCCAAGCTCAAGGTGCGGCTGCGCGTGCTGATCCCCGCCGTGGAGAACGCGATCGCCGGCAACGCCTTCCGGCCGCTCGACATCTTTCCCTCGCGCAAGGGGATCACGGTCGAGATCGGCAACACCGACGCGGAGGGCCGGCTGGTGCTGGCCGACGCACTGGCGCTGGCGGACGAGGAGAAGCCCGATCTGCTGATCGATCTGGGCACGCTGACCGGCGCCGCGCGCGTCGCCCTGGGGCCGGATTTACCGCCCTTTTACACCAATGATGAGACGCTTGCCGCCGACGTCGCGCGCTGCGCCGTCAGGGAGAACGATCCGTTGTGGCGCATGCCGCTATGGCCGGCTTACGATTCCTGGTTGGACTCCAAGACGGCCAACATCACCAACGCACCATCCGGAGCCTTCGCCGGCTCGATCACCTGCGCGCTGTTCCTGCAGCGTTTCGTCGAACAGGCGAAGAGCTGGCTGCACGTCGACATCTATGCCTGGACGCCATCGGCAAAACCCGCGCGCCCCGAGGGCGGCGAATGCCAGGCCGCGCGCGCACTCTACACACTCCTGAGCGAACGCTATGCATGATCCGCGGCTGACGCCGGCGCGCGGCGACATCGCCGCGAAATACCTCGAAGGCAAGGTGCAGGCCGAGCGCTTCGTCGAGGGCGAAGAGTTCGAGGTGGTCGAGGCGATCGCGCCGCTGCGCGAACAGCCGTCGTCGAGCGCGATGCTGATGACGGAGGCGCTGCGCGGCGAGCGCGTCACGGTCTACGAACGCAACGGCGAAGGCTGGGCCTGGGGTCAGCTCGTGAGCGACGGCTATGTCGGCTGGCTTCCCGATGCGGCCCTCGCCAAGCCCGCGGCTGCGCCGACGCACAAGGTCGGCGCCCTCCGGACCTTTGCTTTTCCAGGCCCATCGATCAAGCTGCCGCCATCCGACGCGCTCGTGATGGGATCGAAGGTTGTCGTGACACGCGACGACGGTCCCTTCGCGATCACCCGCGAGGGACACTATCTGCCGAGGACGCACGTCGTCGCTCTCGACCATCGCGAGGCAGATTTCGTCAGCGTGGCCGAGCGCTTCGTCGCCACGCCCTATCTCTGGGGCGGCAAGAGCTCACTCGGTATCGATTGCTCCGGGCTGGTCCAGGTTTCACTCACCGCCGCTGGCATCGGCTGCCCGCGCGACAGTGACATGCAACTGGCCGGTCTCGGGCGAGCCTTGGAACCGCATGAGAGGGCCAAGCTCCAACGCGGCGACCTGATCTTCTGGAAGGGCCATGTCGCGATCGTGCGCGATGGCAGCACCATGGTCCACGCCAATGCACATCACATGACGACGGTGATTGAGCCGATCGACCCGGCGATCGCGCGTATCAAGCTGGCCGGCAGCGAGATCGTCGCGATCAAGCGGCTCTGACCTCCGATCGTCACTATGGGGCACGCGAAGCGTGAACCCCAATGCGCAATTGCGCATTGGGGAATCTCGAGATCCGGGTTCGACCTTCGCATCGCCCCGGAGTGATAGCAACTACGTCGCCACCGACCCGTCGCCCGCCGTCTCCAGCCGGAACGCCGCCGCGAACAGCGCGCGTGTGTAATCGGTCTTCGGGTTCTTGAACAGCTCCGCCGCCTGCCCCTCCTCGACCACCTTGCCGCCGCGCATCACGATCAGATGGCTGGCGAGCGAAGCCACGACGCGCAAATCGTGCGAGATGAACATGTAGGTGAGATTGCGCTTGCGCTGCAATTCGCGCAGGAGGTCGACCATCTGCGCCTGGAACAGCATGTCGAGCGCGCTGGTCGGTTCGTCCAGCACGACGAAATCCGGCTCGAGCACGATCGCGCGCGCGATGCTGATGCGCTGGCGCTGACCGCCGGAGAATTCGTGGGGATAGCGGAAACGCGTCTCCGGATTGAGACCGACATCCTCGAGCGCCTTGATGACGCGCGCCTCGCGGTCTTCGCGCGACAGCTTCGGCTGATGCACCGAGAGCCCTTCGCCGACGATATCGGCGATCGACATGCGCGGGCTGAGCGAGCCGAACGGATCCTGGAACACGACCTGCATGTCGCGGCGGAACGGGCGCATCTCCTTGAAGCGCAGTCCCTGGATGTCTTTTCCCAGGAACACGATACGGCCGTTCGACGAGATCAGCCGCAACAGCGCGAGCCCGAGCGTGGTCTTGCCGGAACCGGACTCGCCGACGACGCCGAGCGTCTCGCCCTTGCGCACCGCGACACTGACGCCATCGACCGCCTTGATGTGGCCGACAGTCTTGCGCAGGAAGCCGCGCTTGATCGGAAACCAGACCTTCAGCGCATCCGCCGACATTACGAGCGGCGCGTTCGGCTGCGGCGGCGCCGGATCGGGCTTCGGCTCGGCCGCGAGCAGGTCGCGCGTATAGGGATGCTTGGGGCTGTTGAAGACCTGCTCGACCGGGCCCTGCTCGACGATCTTGCCGCCGTTCATCACGCAGACGGTGTCGGCGATGCGGCGCACGATGCCAAGATCATGGGTGATGAAGAGCAGGCTCATGCCGAGGCGCGAGCGGATCTCGGCCAGCAGCGCCAGGATCTGCGCCTGCACCGTGACGTCGAGCGCCGTGGTCGGCTCGTCCGCAATCAACAGGTCGGGCTCGTTGGCGAGCGCCATCGCGATCATCACGCGCTGGCGCTGGCCGCCGGAGAGCTGATGCGGATAGCTCGCGAGCCGCGTCTCGGGATCGGGGATGCCGACCTGCGTGAGCAACTCCAGCGTCCGCTTGCGCGCCAGCGCGTTGCTGGTCGGATTGTGGAGCTGGATGATCTCGCCGATCTGCGCCTCGATCGTGTGCAGCGGATTGAGCGAGGTCATCGGCTCCTGAAAGATGATGGAGATGTCGCTGCCGCGGATCCCGCGCATCTCCTGTTCCGAGAGGCTCAGGATTTCACGCCCCTTGAAGCGAATGCTTCCCGAGGGGTGCGAGGCGTTCGGATAAGGCAGGAGCTTCATGACCGAGAGCGCGCTGACCGACTTGCCGGAGCCGGATTCACCGACCAGCGCCACGCATTCGCCGCGCTTGATCTGGAACGACACCTTGTCGACGGCGAGCGTCGTGCCTGCGCCCTGGTGGAAGGCTACCGAGAGATCGCGCACGCTAAGCAGGGGCTGGTTGATCGCGTCCATCGCTTACCTGAACGTCTTGCGCGGATCGAAGGCGTCGCGCACCGCTTCGCCGGTGAAGATCAGGAGCGACAGCATGATCGCGACGGCAAAGAAGCCGGAGAAACCGAGCCACGGCGCCTGTACGTTGGCTTTGGCCTGCGACAACATCTCGCCGAGCGACGGCGAGCCGGGCGGCAGCCCGAAGCCCAGGAAGTCGAGGGCCGTGAGCGTCATCACCGACGAGGAGACGATGAACGGCAGGAACGTCATCGTCGCCACCATTGCGTTCGGCAACAGGTGCCGGAACATGATCACGGCGTTGGAGACGCCGAGCGCCCGCGCAGCCTGGATGTATTCGAAATTGCGCCCTCGCAAGAATTCCGCGCGCACGAGGCCGACCAGCGCCACCCAGTGGAACAGCACCATGATGCCGAGCAGGATGAAGAAACCCGGCGGCAGCACGGCCGATATGATGAGCAGCAGATAGAGATACGGTATCGCGTTCCAGATCTCGATGAAGCGCTGGAACAACAGATCGATCCAGCCGCCGAAATAGCCCTGCACGCCGCCGGCGATGATGCCGATGACGGACGAAACGATGGTCAGTGTCAGGCCGAACAGCACCGAGATGCGGAAGCCGTAGATCAGCCGCGCGACCACGTCACGGCCCTGGTCATCGGTGCCGAGCCAGTTGTATTCGAGATCGCGGCAGCTCTTCAGGCCCTTTTTCTCCACCACCGGCTTGCATTGCGCCTCCGTCAGCATCCAGGTCGGCGGCGACGGCGCGGGCGTCGGCAAATCGAGATTGTGGGTGTCGTAGGAATAGCGGATGAGCGGCCAGACGATCAGGCCCCCCTTGTCCTTGATCAGCTTCTGCAAATAGGGATCGCGATAGTCGGCCGCAGTCTCGAAGTCACCGCCGAAGGTGGTCTCCGAATAGGTGACGAAGGCGGGCCAGTAGAGACGACCATCGAACTTGATCACGAAGGGACGGTCGTTGGCGATCAGTTCGGCGAACAGGGAGACCACGAACAGGACCATGAATATCCAGAACGACCAGTAGCCGCGCCTGTTCGCCTTGAAGTTCTGCCAGCGCCGCCGGTTGAGCGGCGATGGCTCGAACGCCTTGCGCGTAGGCGGCACCGCCTCGCCCAGCGGCACTTGGGTCTTGGTCTCGATCGGGGTGGGCGCGGTGACCGTCATCAGACCTCCCGCGCCTCGAAATCGATCCGAGGATCGATCCACATATAGGTCAGATCGGAGATCAGGTTGACCACGAGACCCATCAGCGAAAAGATGTAGAGCGTGCCGAACACGACGGGATAGTCACGGTTGAGAACACTTTCGAAACCGAGCAGCCCGAGCCCGTCCAGCGAGAAGATGGTCTCGATCAGGAGCGAGCCGGAGAAGAAGGCGCTGATGAAGGCGCCGGGGAAACCCGCGATCACGATCAGCATGGCGTTGCGGAAGATGTGGCCGTAGAGCACCTGGCGCTCGCTGCAGCCCTTTGCCCGCGCAGTCATGACGTATTGCTTGCGGATCTCGTCCAGGAACGAGTTCTTGGTGAGAAACGTCATGGTCGCAAATGCACCGAGCGCCATCGAGATCAGCGGCAAGGTCAGGTGCCAGAAATAATCGAGGATCTTCCAGTACCAGGGGAATTGCGACCAGCCGTCCGATGTCAGCCCGCGCAGCGGGAACCAGTTGAAGAACGAGCCGCCGGCAAACAGGATGATCAGGAGGATCGCGAACAGGAAGCCGGGGATCGCGTAGCCGAGCACGATCACTGCCGAGGTCCAGGTGTCGAAACGTGCACCGTCCTTGACCGCCTTGCGAATGCCGAGCGGTATGGAGATCAGGTAAGTTATCAGCGTCAGCCAGATGCCGAGCGAGATCGAGACCGGCAGTTTCTCCTTGATGAGCTGAATGACGCTGACGGTGCGGAAATAGCTGGTGCCGAAATCGAACCGCGCGAAATTCCAGACCATCATCAGGAAGCGCTCGGGCGCCGGCTTGTCGAAGCCGAACTGCTGCTCCAGCTTCTTGATGAACTCGGGATCGAGCCCCTGCGCGCCGCGGTATTTCGAATTTGCGGCGTCGGCGCCGGCGCCGAGTTGTCCCGGCGCACGCTGCGCGAAGTCGCCGCCGCCCGAGATGCGCGAGCTGCCGCCGGTGTCGGCGCCGGAGAGCTGCGCAATGACGCGCTCCACCGGGCCGCCCGGCGCGAATTGCACCACGACGAAGGAGATGAAGAGGATCCCGAGCAGCGTCGGTATCATCAGGAGAATGCGGCGGGCGATATAGGCGCTCATGAGCTACTTCGCCTGATCGAGCTTGGCGGCCTTGGCGGCGTCGAACCACCACAGAGTCCGTTCGCCGACGTCGCTGGAATAGTCGCTGAGCTGGTAGCGCGGCAACTTGTTTGGGTGATCGAACATGTCCCAATAGGCCAGCCGGTGGCTGGTATTGTTCCATTGCGGCACCCAATAGCGCCCGGCGCGAAAGACGCGATCGATCGCGCGGCAGGCGACCGTCAACTCATCGCGCGTATTGGCCGCCATCGCTTTCTCCACCAGCGCGTCGATCGCGGGACTGGCGACGCCTGCCAGATTGTACGATCCCTTCGTCGTCGCCGCCTGTGTGGTAAAATAAGTGCGGAGGCTGTCACCGGGCGTCGGCGTCATGCTGATGCGTTCGATTGCGATGTCGAAATCGAACGCTTCGACGCGCGCGCGATGCTGGACCGCATCGACAACCCGAAGACTGGCCTCGATCCCCAGCGTGTTCAGGTTCTTGATGAAGGATGCGTGATGCGGCTGGAAGGAGGGCTCGTCGATCAGGAACTCGACAGTGAAGACATCGCCGTTCGGCAGCAGACGCTTGCCGTCCTTGACCAGAAGCTTTGCCTCCTGGAGCAACTGCTGCGCCTTGCGCAACAGCGTGCGGTCCTGGCCTGAGCCGTCCGTCACCGGCGGCACGTAGGGCTCGCCGAACACCTCATCGGGGACCTGGCCGCGATAGGGCTCGAGCAGTTTCAACTCCGCGGGCGAAGGCATGCCTTGCGCGACGAGGTCCGAGTTCTGGAACGGCGAGATTGTGCGCGCATAGGCGCCGTACATGATGGTCTTGTTGGTCCACTCGAAGTCGAACGCGCAATTCATGGCGTCGCGGACTTTCACGTCCTTGAACTTGTCGCGGCGGGTGTTGATGAACCAGCCCTGGCCACCCGACGGCGTGCGGTCCGGCACTTGTTCGCGCTTGACGCGGCCATCCTTAACGGCTGGAAAATCGTAGCGCGTCGCCCAGATGCGCGAGGTGAATTCCTCGCGGTAGAGATAGTTCTTGCCGGTAAAGCCCTCGAACGCAACGTCCCGATCGCGGTAGAACTCGTAGCGCACGATGTCGAAATTGTTGCAGCCGCGGCAAACGGGAAGATCGGCTGCCCACCAATCCTTCACCCGTTCGAACTCGATGTAGCGGTTGATCTCGAATTTCCCGACCTTGTAGGGGCCAGACCCAAGCGGAACGTCGGTCGACGATTCGTCGAACGGCCGCGTCGCGTAATAGGTTTTCGAGAAGATCGGCAGGCCCGCCGCATAAAGCGGCACGTCGCGCGCGCGCTTCTCGGCGAACTTCACCACCACCGTGGCGTCATCGAGTGCTTCGGCGCCTTTGACGTCGCGCATCTGCAACTGGATCAGCGGATGGCCCTTCTCCTTCAGCGTATTGATGGAGAAAGCGACGTCATGCGCGGTCAGCTTCGAACCGTCGTGGAACCGCGCCTCGGGCCGGATCGTATAGCGGTAGCTAAGCTTGTCGGGCGAGATCTGCACCGATTTAGCGGCATAGCCGTACATCGCATCGGGCTCGTCGCCCGCATGCGCCATCAGCGAAACGAAGGTCAGGTCCATACCTTGCGCGCCCTCGCCCTTGAGGATGAAGGCGTTGAGCGAGCTGAACGTGAAATAGGATTGGTTGTAAGCGCGTACGGCCGGGATCAGCGAGAACGTGCCGCCCTTCGGTGCATCGACATTGACGTAGTCGAAATGGTGAAAGTCGGCCGGATATTTGAGATCACCGAACGCCGAGATGCCGTGCATCTCGGCCGGCATCTCCGATGCCGCTGCGCGAAGCAGCAAGGACGGGCTCAGCGATGCACTCAAGGCGCCGCCAGCACCTAAGGCGAGCACATGCCGGCGTGAAAGCTGCGCCATGCGCGAAAGCTTCCTCAAGAGCGTTTTCCGATTCGGGCGGCCTTCTCGGCGTCATACCACCACAGCGTCGGCAGGCCCGACCTGCCATATTTCGGTAGCGGCTCGGCATGGCTGAAGCGGTCCCACCGGGCGTAGCGCGAGAACGGATAGGTGAACTGGGGCACGACATAGAAATTCCACAACAGCACGCGATCGAGCGCGCGCGTTGCGGCGACGAGACCGGCGCGGTCCTTGGCGAAGATCACTTTCTCGATCAATGCATCTACGGCCGGGTTCTTGATGCCGATGGTGTTGCGCGCCCCGGGCACCTCGGCCGCCTGTGATCCCCAGAACTCGCGCTGCTCATTGCCGGGCGAGAGCGACTGGCCCCACTGATCGATGATCATGTCGAAATCGAAGCTGCGCAGCCGGTTTTGGTACTGCGCGTCGTCGACCGTGCGGACTGACGTATTGACGCCGATCCGCTCCAGCGACGGCTTGTAGAACAGCGCGATACGCTCGGACGAGGGATCCTGTACCAGGATCTCGACCGTCAGAACCTTGCCCGAGGCGTCGACCAGCTTGTGGTCGCGCACCTCGAAGCCCGCCTCTTTCAGCAGCTTTGCCGCTTCGCGTAAGTTGGCGCGCACCGCTTCCGGAGTGCCGCCGACCGGATTCTGATATGGCGTGGTGAAGACTTCCGGCGGCACCTTGTCCTTCACGGTCTCGAGGATCTGCAATTCCTCACCCTGAGGCAGGCCGGTTGCGGCAAGCTCCGTCCCCTCGAAGTAGCTGTTGATCCGCTTGTACTGACCGAAGAACAGCTGCTTGTTCATCTCCTCAAAGTCGTAGGCGTAGTTGAAAGCCCGCCGCACCCGCGGGTCCTTAAACTGGTCGCGCCGTGTATTGACCACGAAGGCCTGCATGCGACCGGAGTCGTTGATCGGAAATTCCTCCTTGACCACCCGCTTCTCGGTGACCGCCGGAAAATCGTAGGCGGTTGCCCATTGCTTGGCGGAATTCTCCGCGATCCAGTCGGCCTGATCGGCCTTGAAGGCTTCCAGCGCCACGATGTTGTCGCGGAAGAACTCGAAGCGCAACTCGTCGAAATTGTTCTGGCCGATCTGGCTCGGCAGATTGGCGCCCCAATGATCCTTCACCCGTTCGAGCTTGATTGAGCGTCCCGCCACGAATTCCTTGATCCGATACGGTCCGGACCCCAGCGGGATCTCCAGCGTCGTCGCGCCGACGTCGCGCTTCTTGCCTTGCGCGTCGGCGCCTTCCCACCAATGTTTCGGCAGCACAATCAGCTCGCCGACGATGGTCGGCAATTCCCGGTTGCCCGGCCCATCGAAGGAGAATTTGACGTCGCGCTCGCCGACCTTTTCGGCCTTCACCACGTGGCGATAGTAGGACGCATATTGCGGACTTTGCTGTTTGAACGTCTCCAGCGAGAAGATGACGTCCTCCGGCGTCACTGGCTTGCCGTCATGCCAACGGGCTTCCTTGCGGAGGCGATAGATCACCCAGGAAAAATCGTCCGGATGTTGGGCCGCTTCGGCAAGTTCGCCGTACTCGGTCGCCACCTCGTCCTGCGCCCGGGTCATCAGCGTTTCGTAGATCATGGCCACCGCCGGCGCGATCGCACCCTTAATGCCGGCAACTGCGATGTTGAAATTGTCGTAGGTGCCGATCGAGATCATGCGCGCGACGCCGCCCTTTGGCGCGTCAGGATTGACGTAGTCGAAGCGCTTGAAATCTGCCGGATACTTGATGTCGCCAAACAGGGACAGTCCGTGGCGCCAAGGAAGCTCGGCTGCTGATTGCGCCCGGGCGGCCCCAATGATCGGAACACGGGAACCGAGGGTGGGGAGCGCAGCAGTCGCGGCGCCAGCTAGCAGAAGGTCGCGTCGGGTAATGGCCAAATGAACGTCCCTGTATGGAAGGAGGTTACCCCTTTAAGGCCCCAATATACGGCAAGGTTTCGACCGATTGTGTTGCTTTTTCCTCATCTTGGAAGTCGGAGCGGACCGTTCGCTGCGGCGAAACGCCTCGATAACAACGCTGCGAGGCGGCCAAGCGGTAGATAAGGAAACGGCCAGGCTTTTCGAGCCTGGCCGCAGGTCAGCATAATCTTTTGGCGATCTTACTTCGATGCGGTCGGCAGCGGCTGCGGGTTATCCGACAGGCTGTTCAGATAGGCGATCACGTCGGCGCGCTCTGAGTCCTTGGGAATACCTGCAAAGCCCATCGCCGTGCCGGGAATATCGCCCTTGGGATTGGCAATGAACTTGTTCAGCTCATCGATCGTCCAGGTGCCGCCCTTGGCCTTCATCGCAGCCGAGAAATTGAATCCGCCGCGGCCTTCGCCCCGGTGATCGCCGACGATGCCGAAGAGGTTCGGACCCACGCGATTAGGACCACCCTTCTCGAAGGTGTGGCAGGCCTGGCACTTCTTGGCGGCAGCCGCGCCCTTTTCGACAGAGGCCGTTTGAAGGAGCTTCTCGATCGGCTCGGAGGGCGCGGCCGCAGCCGCGCCGCCTTCCTTGCCGCCAGCCTCTTCCTTCACGGCAATCTCGAAACCGGGCTTCTCAGGCGGTTTCGCGGCGAACAGCGCCTGGGCGGTGAAGCTCGTCACCAGGACAATGAGGCAGGTGCCGAGAATCGCACCGAGGATCTTGTTGAGTTCGAAAGAGTCCATTTCCGGCCAGGCCCCACACCGCAAGAAGGATAAAGCGGCCTCAAGCGGCCGCCAGGACGTGCCTCGGGAGAATCAAATGTTCCTTATCGTTCCCCCGAGTTTTGACATTGAGATATCGGTTTGCCAGTGGTCTGGCAACCCGTATAAACAGCCCCGCTTTCCTCCCATCCCCACCCGATTTCCCGGTGCGGAAAACGCCCCGTTTCCAGGCCCTTGACCCGATGACCGATCCTCGCATTTTAGTGCTGATCCCGGCCCGCATGGCGGCCACCCGCCTGCCCGGCAAGCCGCTCAAGGACATCGCCGGCCAGCCGATGATCGTGCACGTGCTGCGGCGCGCGGAAGAGGCCGCCATCGGCCGGGTTGCGGTCGCAACCGACACGCAGGAGATCGCCGACGTCGTCACCGCGCATGGCGGCGTTGCCGTGATGACCCGCCCCGAGCATCCGTCGGGGTCGGACCGCATCCACGAGGCCATGCGGACGCTCGACCCCGACGGCAAGGCCGAGATCGTGGTCAATCTCCAGGGCGATTTCCCGACGATCTCGACCGGCAATATTCGCGACGTGCTGCCGCCGCTCACCGACCCCGCGGTCGATATCGCGACGCTGGCCTCGCAAATCCATTCCCAGGAGGAGGACCTCGCCCCCAGCGTGGTGAAGGCGGTGGGAACCTCACTCGGGGGCAAGCGCATGCGCGCGCTGTATTTTACCCGCGCCACCGCCCCCACCGGAGACGGACCGCGTTACCACCATATCGGCCTCTACGCCTACCGCCGCGCGGCGCTGGAGCGGTTCGTGTCGCTGCCGCCCTCGCCGCTGGAATTGCAGGAGAAGCTGGAGCAGCTCCGGGCGCTGGAGGCCGGCATGCGCATCGACTTCACCATCGTCGATACCGTGCCCCGCGGCGTCGACACCGCGGCGGACCTAGAGACCGCCCGCAGCATCCTTTCCAAATCCTGAGCCGCTGTTACAAGGCCCGACATGAGCAAGATGAAAATCGCATTCCAGGGCGAGCCTGGGGCCAACTCCCACATCGCCATCGACGAGGCCTTTCCCAACGCCGAGCCGATGCCGTGCGCAACCTTCGAGGACGCGCTGTCGGCGATCTCGTCGGGCGAGGCCGATCTCGGCATGATCCCGATCGAGAATTCGGTCGCAGGACGCGTCGCCGATATCCATCATCTGCTGCCGGCCTCCGGCCTCTTCATCATCGGCGAGTGGTTTCTGCCAATCCAGCATCAATTGATGGCGGTGAAGGGCACCAAGCTATCGGACATCAAGAGCGTCGAGAGCCATGTGCACGCGCTCGGCCAGTGCCGGCGCATCATCCGCAAGCTCGGCATCAAGCCGATCGTCGCCGCCGACACTGCCGGCAGCGCGCGCGACATTTCCGAGCGCAAGGACAAGAGCGTCGCCGCGATCGCCTCGCGGCTTGCCGCAAAGATCTACGGCCTCGACATTCTGGCCGAGGACATCGAGGACGAGGCTCACAACACCACGCGTTTCGTGGTGTTGGCCCGTGAGGCGAAATGGGCCGAGCAGGGATCGGGCCCGCTGGTCACCTCTTTTGTATTCCGGGTGCGCAACCTGCCTGCGGCGCTCTACAAGGCCCTGGGCGGCTTTGCCACCAACGGCGTCAACATGACCAAGCTCGAAAGCTACATGGTCGACGGCAATTTCTTCGCGACGCAGTTTTATGCCGACGTCGACGGCCATCCCAACGACAAGGGACTCGCCTTTGCGTTGGAGGAGCTGAAGTTCTTCTCGCGTGAATTCCGCATTGTCGGCGTCTATCCGGGGCATCCGTTCCGCGCAACGTTCAGCGAGAAGATGGATTAGCCATCGTCATTCCGGCGCGCGCGCCAGCGCGAAGCCGGAATCTCGCGCCGCATACGACCTCTGGATTCCGTTCGATGCTTCGCATCGTCCCGGAATGACGACGTTAGGCGGCCACGCTCTTCGTAAGCCCGAACGCCTCCGCCAGCAGCGAATACGACTTCTTCCGCGCCTCATGGTCATACGTGGCGGTGATCACCATCAATTCGTCCGGCTTGCTGGCGTCGAGCAGCGGCTTCAGCTTCTGCTGCACGGTCGCTGGGCTCCCGACGAACAGGCGCGAACGGTTGCGGGCGATCGAGGCACGGTCGGCATCGGTGTAAGGATAGGCGAGCGCTTCCTCCACGCTCGGCAGCGGCAGATATTGGCCGCGGTCGCGGCGCAGGCGATTAAGATCGAAGGACGAGGCGAGCCTTTCCGCCTCCTCGTCCGTATCCGCCGTGACGACTGCCACCGCGAGAATCGCCTGCGGCGTCGCGCGCCAGGCGGACGGCTGGAAACGGTTGCGATAATGTACCATGGCGTCGATCGCATCATGGCTCGCAAAATGATGCGCGAAGGCGAAGCCCATGCCGACCTGGGCTGCCAGTTCCGACGAATAGTCGCTGGAGCCGAGCAGCCAGATCGGCGGCAGCGCCGTGTCGTCGGGCATTGCGACCACGTTGTTGTAGGGATGGCCCGAGGGGAATTCGCGGGTCTCCCACAGGATCAGTTCATGCAGCCGCTCGAGGAAATCGTCGCCCTCGCGGCGATCGAGCCGGCTCCGGAGCGCGTACGCCGTGGCACCGTCGGTGCCGGGCGCGCGGCCGAGGCCGAGATCGATCCGGCCGGGAAACAGCGCCTCCAGCATCTTGAAGCGTTCGGCCACTACCAGCGGCGCATGGTTGGGCAGCATCACGCCGCCGGAGCCGACACGGATGTGCTTCGTCACCGCCGCGATCTGCCCGATCATGACATCAGGCGCCGGGCTCGCGACGGAAGCGAGGTTGTGGTGCTCGGCGAGCCAATAGCGGACATAGCCAAGACCATCGACATGGCGCGCAAGGTCGATGCTGTTGCGCAGCGCCGCCGCCGGCTTTGTGCCGGACGTGACGACGGAGAGATCGAGGACGGAGAGCGGAATCATGGCCGGTAGAAAGTAGTGCGCCGCGTCGGGGCGACAATGGCCGGATGGAGCAAGGCTGGCGTGTGCTGGGAGCGAGGCGCCCGGCCGACTTGCTGGAGGCTGGTGGGATTTCGGAAGCCTCAATCACCTAACTTTCAAGCTGCCCACCAGCTTGCCAAAGACCAACAAACCATCGAACGCCATTTAATGCATTGAAATACTGAATATTTATTGATCTCCGTGACTTCCCACCAAACTCACACCTGGCACAAGAATTCAGATATAATAGGCAATAGTGGGCTATTTCCCATTACCGATGGGCTGTCGAATGAGCCCCTTTTGGCCTATCTTGGCGCTTCCCAAGCTAAATCTGCCGCAGTTGCGAAGAGATCTGGAGTGAGTGGCGCCATGACTGAGCCGACGACGCCTGCCAAATATAACGGGCAAGACAATGGGCAAGACGGGCACCTCACCAAGCGTCCGGCGATCTCCTTCGAGTTCTTTCCGCCTAAGACCGAGGAGATGGAGAAGAACCTGTGGGAGACCATCAATCGCCTCGCCCCGCTCGACCCGAAATTCGTCTCGGTGACCTATGGCGCGGGCGGCTCGACCCGTGAGCGCACCCACGCCACCATCGCCCGTATCCTGAAGGAGACTTCGCTGCTGCCGGCCGCGCACCTCACCTGCGTCGGCGCTTCGCGCGGCGAGATCGACGAGATCGTCGACCGCTACCACGAGGTCGGCGTCCGCCACATCGTCGGTCTGCGTGGCGATCCGCCCGGCGGCATCGGCACGCCCTACGCCACCCATCCCGACGGCTACCAGACGTCGGCCGAGCTCGTCGCCGGCATCAGGAAGCGCCATGCCAATATCGAGGTTTCGGTCTCCGCCTATCCTGAGAAGCATCCCGAAGCGCGCGACTTCGATGCCGATATCGACACGCTGAAGGCCAAGGTCGACGCGGGTGCGACGCGCGCAATCACCCAGGTGTTCTTCGATAACGATCTCTACTTCCGCTACCTCGACCGCGTCCGTGCGCGCGGCATCGAGATTCCGATCGTGCCGGGCATCATGCCCATGCACAATTTCAAGCAGGCCCGCAATTTCGTCACCCGCGCCGGCACGAGCGTGCCGAACTGGCTTGCGGAGAAGTTCGATGGGCTCGACGACGATGCGGAAACGCGAAAGCTCGTCGCAGCGACGGTAGCCGCCGGCCAGGTGCACAAGCTCGCCAAGCATGGCGTCGACACCTTCCATTTCTACACCATGAACCGCGCCGATCTCGTATTCGCGATCAGCCATTTGCTCGGCATTCGCGCCAAGAGCGCGCAGAAGGCGGCGTAACCGATGACCGTTACCGCGTCTCCCAAGCGTACTGCCCTGCTCGCCGCCGCGCGCGATCGCATCCTGGTGCTCGACGGCGCCATGGGCACGATGATCCAGGGCCTGCAGTTCGACGAGGCCGCCTTCCGCGGCGAGCGCTTCAGGAATTTCCACCGCGACCTGCGTGGCAACAACGACCTGCTGATCCTGACCCAGCCGCAGGCGATCGAGGACATCCACGCCGCGTACCTGCGTGCCGGGGCTGACATCGTCGCGACCAACACCTTCTCCACGACCTCGATCGCGCAGGCCGATTACGACCTCGCCGAGGTCGTCTACGAGATGGCGCGCGAAGGCGCCCGCCTCGCCGGCAACGCCGCCAAACGTGTCGAGGCCGAGGACGGCAAGCCGCGCTTCGTTGCCGGCGCCATCGGCCCCACCAACCGCACCGCCTCGATCTCGCCTGATGTCGCGAACCCCGGCTACCGCGCCGTCACTTTCGACGACCTGCGCGAATCCTATGGCGAGCAGATTCGGGGCTTGCTCGACGGCGGCGTCGACCTCCTGCTGGTCGAGACCATCTTCGACACGCTGAACGCCAAGGCCGCGCTCTATGCGATCGTCGAGATCACGGAAGAACGCGGCATCGACGTGCCCGTGATGGTCTCAGGCACCATCACCGACAAGTCCGGCCGCCTGCTGTCGGGTCAGATGCCGGAGGCGTTCTGGAATTCGGTGCGGCACGCAAAGCCCGTCACCATCGGTTTCAATTGCGCGCTCGGCGCGGAGGATCTGCGCGCCCATATCGCCGACATTGGCCGCGTTGCCGACACGCTGGTCTGCGCCTATCCCAATGCCGGCCTGCCCAACGAGTTCGGCCAGTACGACGAGACGCCGGAATACATGGCCCGCCTCGTCGGCGAATTCGCGCGTGATGGTCTGGTCAACATCGTCGGTGGCTGCTGCGGCACCACGCCTGAGCACATCGCGGCAATCGCCGCGGCAGTGGCGCCGCATAAGCCGCGCGTCGTGCCCGCGATCGAGCCGCGCTTAAGGCTCTCCGGCCTCGAGCCGTTCGTGCTGACGGATGCGATCCCTTTCGTCAACGTCGGCGAGCGCACCAACGTCACGGGCTCGGCCCGCTTCCGTAAATTGATCACGGCCGGCGACTACACGGCTGCGCTCCAGGTCGCGCGCGATCAGGTCGAGAACGGTGCCCAGATCATCGACGTCAACATGGACGAGGGTCTTCTGGACTCGGAAGCCGCGATGCGGACCTTCCTCAACCTCGTCGCCGCCGAGCCCGACATCGCGCGCGTACCCGTGATGGTCGACTCCTCGAAATTCTCGGTGATCGAGGCCGGGCTGAAATGCGTGCAGGGCAAGCCGGTCGTCAATTCGATCTCGATGAAGGAAGGCGAGGAGAAGTTCATCTTTGAGGCCAAGATCGCGCGGCGCCACGGCGCGGCTGTCGTGGTAATGGCATTCGACGAGGTCGGCCAGGCCGATACGTTCGCGCGCAAGACCGAGATCTGCAAGCGCGCCTACGACATCCTGGTGAATCGCGTCGGCTTCCCGCCGGAAGACATCATCTTCGATCCCAACATCTTTGCGATCGCAACCGGCATTGAAGAACACAACAATTACGGCGTCGACTTCATCGAGGCGACGCGCTGGATCCGCCAGAACCTGCCCGGCGCTCACATTTCGGGCGGCGTCTCCAACCTGTCCTTCTCGTTCCGCGGCAACGAGCCGGTGCGCGAAGCCATGCATTCCGTGTTCCTGTATCACGCCATCAAGGCGGGCATGGACATGGGTATCGTCAATGCCGGGCAGATGATCGTGTATGACGACATCGATCCCGAGCTGCGACAGGTTTGCGAGGACGTGATCCTCAATCGCGATCCCGGCGCCTCCGAGCGACTGCTGGCGCTCGCCGAGAAATTCCGCGGCAAGAAGACGGAGAGCAAGGAGGCCGATCTCGCCTGGCGCGAATGGCCGGTCGAGAAGCGACTGTCGCACGCGCTGGTGCATGGCATCACCGAGTTCATCGAGCAGGATACCGAGGAAGCCCGCAAGGCGTCCTCGCGCCCGCTCGACGTGATCGAAGGCCCCTTGATGGCCGGCATGAACGTGGTCGGTGACCTCTTCGGCGACGGCAAGATGTTCCTGCCACAGGTCGTCAAATCCGCGCGCGTCATGAAGCAGGCGGTGGCCTGGCTGATGCCGTTCATGGAGGAGGAGAAGGCACGCAACCTCGCGAACGGCATCGGCAGCGATGCCAACTCGTCCGCCGGCAAGATCGTGCTCGCGACCGTGAAAGGCGACGTCCACGACATCGGCAAGAACATCGTCGGCATCGTGCTCCAGTGCAACAATTATGAGGTCATCGACCTCGGCGTGATGGTGCCGGCCGCCAAGATCGTCGAGACCGTGAAGGCGGAGAAGGCCGACATGGTCGGCCTGTCCGGCCTGATCACGCCCTCGCTCGACGAAATGGCGTTCTTCGCCGGCGAGTTGCAGCGCGAGGGCCTGAAGCTGCCGCTGTTGATCGGCGGCGCCACGACGAGCCGTGTGCACACGGCCGTCAAGATCGACCCGAACTACAAGGCCGGCCCCGTGGTGCATGTCAACGACGCGAGCCGCGCCGTCGGCGTCGCCTCCTCGCTGCTCTCGCCCGAGAAGCGCGATGCCTATGCGGCCGAGGTGCGCGCCGAATACGCAAAGATTTCGGAAGCCCATCTGCGCGCGCAGGCCGACAAGAAGCGGTTGAAGCTCAGTGCTGCCCGCGCCAACCGCGTGCCGGTCGATTTCGTCGCGACAAAGCCGGTGAAGCCGACCTTCCTCGGCACGAAGACGTTCGACGATTACGATCTCGCCGAGCTCGTCGATTGCATCGACTGGACGCCGTTCTTCCAGACCTGGGAGCTCGCCGGCCGCTTCCCCGCGATCCTCGATGATCCCAAGGTCGGCGAGGTCGCGCGCTCGCTCTATGACGACGCGCGCAAGATGCTCGACCTCATCGTCAGGGAGAAATGGTTCCGGGCACGCGCGACGATCGGCTTCTGGCCTGCGAACGCACAAGGCGACGACATCGTGCTCTATGCCGATGAGAAGCGGACGAAGAGAATCGCCACGCTGCACACGCTGCGTCAGCAGCTCGAGAAGCGCGAGGGCCGCTTCAACGCGGCCCTGTCCGACTTCATCGCGCCCACAGGTACGGGCGTGCCGGATTACATTGGCGGCTTCGTCGTCACCGCCGGCATTGGCGAGGATGCGGTCGCCGACCGCTTCAAGAAGGCCAATGACGATTACTCCTCGATCCTGTGCAAGGCGCTGGCCGATCGCCTCGCCGAGGCCTTCGCCGAGCGCATGCATGCCCGCGTCCGCCGCGAGTTCTGGGCCTATGCCCCGGACGAGAAACTCTCCAACGAGGAGCTGATCCTCGAAAAGTATCAGGGCATCCGTCCCGCGCCCGGCTATCCCGCGCAACCCGACCACACCGAGAAGAAGACGCTGTTCGACTTGCTCGATGCAGAGAACACCGCCGGTGTGAAGCTGACCGAGAGCTTTGCGATGTGGCCGGGCAGCTCCGTGTCGGGGCTCTATTTCAGCCATCCCGAAAGCTTCTATTTCGGCGTCGGCAAGATCGAGCGTGACCAGGTCGAGGATTATGCGGCCCGCAAGGACATGAGCGTTGCCGAAGTCGAGCGCTGGCTGGCGCCGATCTTGAACTACATCCCGGCGCAAGCAACAGCGGCCGCTGCGAAGCCGGAGGCAACATTCGCGGCGACGCCGGCGAACGATGTGACGTCCAAAGACCTCGCCTCGCATCCACCCGGCTGCACCTGCGCCGCGCATCTCGTCTGGCAGAAGAAACGCGTCGGCGCCGGCTGAGCTGGTCCCTCGCCCTGTGCCGCGCGCCAGTTGCGTAGGGTGGGTTAGCGTCAGCGTAACCCACCTCCCTTCCGCGTATCAAGAAAAGCGGTGGGTTACGCTGCGCTAACCCACGCGACGAACTAAAAGGCGGAAAACAACCCCATGCAAAGTAGAAAATTGCCGGGCTGACCGACTACGTATTTACCGAAATGACTTGACTCGTCGGGCAAATCACCGGCAAAATGTCATCGTTGCGAACCGCGCCGGATGGACTCGCGGAGCGTTCGTCGCCTCGATCGCATCTCCGTCCCATGAACCGGCGCTCGCCTCGTGCCGACAAACACCCGGTTGGCGCGGGCGTGGGAGGGCGGCATTCGCAATCGTCTGGAAATCCTGGCCGTCTGCCTGGTGATGGTTGGCGGGATATTTGTCTCGCGTCATGCTGCCTCGCCCGATGCGGCGATGGCGGAGGCTGCGCAGCGTCCGTCCAAACCAAACGATACCAGCTCAACCATGCAAACCGTCACAAAGCTCCTCGCCGAGCCCCGCTCGCCGTCGCGCGACGACCAGCTCTATGCCGCAGCGTTGGCCCTGTTCAAAGCAATCGAAGCCGGCGAGGCGCCGGTCGAGAATCGCGACATGCTGGCGAGAGCGCTGCATGCGGTGGCGATTGGCGGGCATGCGGACGCCTGGATCGACTATGGCCGCTGTCTCTGGAACGGCTGGGGCGTGCCTGAAAGCAAGGAGGAGGCCATTGCCGCCTACAAGCACGGCGCCGATCTCGGATCGGACTATGGCGCCTATATCGTCGCCTATAATCTCTATTGGACCTTCAAGCGCTATGACGAAGCCTATGATTAGGGCCCTCAAGGGCACTGATCCCGACGGCGCCCTGCGCTACCTCCTGGGGCTGATGGCTTACAACGGTCGCGGGCGGCCGAAGGACGTGGCAGAAAGTCTTGCATTGCATCTGGAGGCGGCGAAGCGCGGTAATGCCGACGCCTATTTCGAGCTGTCCGTCTATGCGATGCAGGGCATCGGCGACCGCAGCAAGGCGGTGTTCTACCTGAAGCAGGCCGGACAACGCGACCAGCCGCGCGCCTGCGCCAATCTCGGGGCGCTCTATGCCACCGGGCAATTGGCTGGCATCGAGAAGGATCTCACGGAGTCCGTCCACTGGTACAAGCGCGCCGCTGATCTCGGCGTCGGCCGCGCCGCCGCAGCGCTCGGCGTGATGGCGACGCGCGGCGAAGGGATGGCGAAGGACCCGGATGCGGCGGAGGCGTATTTCGATCGCGCCGAGAAGCTGGGGTTCGAGCTGGACGAGTATCTAAACGCGAATGGTGTGAAGCGGAAGAAATAGTCGCGCCCGTCATCCGGGGCGCGCCAAAGCGCGAACCCGGAATCCATTCCACTGCGAAGTATGCCGCCCGATGGATTCCGGGTCTGCGCCTAACGGCGCATCCCCGGAATGACGGCGAATGTGTTCACTCACCCCTTCAGCGGGATCAGCAACCTGGCAAGCTCGGAGATGGACGCACGGCGCGCAACCCTCATCCGCCTGCCCATTTGCGCCGCAGCATCGAGAACAACCGCGCAGACTGATTGAAACCGAGTTCCTCGGGCGCTACTTTCCGATCTCTGAGTTCATTGTCGAAGAGGTGCTTCCGATGACAAGGTTTGCATTCTCATTTGCAGCAGCTTGCGTGCTCCTGCTTCATGCGGGCGAAGCTGGTGCGCAGAGCCTCACGCTGAGCAGCCCGGACATCAGCGAAGGCGCCACGATTGCCAGCGAGCAGGTATTCAAAGGCTTCGGCTGTACCGGCAACAACATCTCTCCGGCTTTGAGCTGGAGCGGTGCTCCGGCGGGCACCAAGAGCTTCGCCGTGACGATGTATGATCCTGATGCGCCAACCGGCAGCGGCTGGTGGCATTGGGTCGTCTTCAATCTTCCGCCATCCGTCACTGCGCTTCCCAAGGGGGCCGGCGATCCAAAGAAGAAGCTGATGCCGAAAGGAGCGATCCAGAGCCGCACGGACTACGGCAGCGACGGCTATGGCGGACCATGTCCGCCGCCTGGCGACAAGCCGCACCACTATCAGATCACCGTATTCGCCGTTGACGTCGATAAGCTTCCGGACGCCAAGGACCATTCAGCATCCGCGGCAACGGTCGGTTTCAATCTGCACTTCCATACGCTCGGAAAGGCGACCCTGACCGGTCTCTACGGCCGGTGACGGGACGCAGGAGAGCTCGCTAGGCGCGTAGGGTGGGTTAGCCCCGCGGCTGCGCGAAGCGCAGTCCGCTCGGCGTAACCCACCTCTTTGCTTTCCGCGCATTGAGAGAAGTGGTGGGTTACGCTTCGCTAACCCACCCTACGGACCTGCGCTCGCTCACCCCTTGGGCGGCGCGAGTGGTTGCACGATCTCCTTGAACGGCGCCAGCGCCTCGCAGCGCTCGGAATGCGCCGTGAGTGCCGGATACCGCGCGGGATCGAACAGCTGCGGATGCGCTTCGCGGGTGAAGCGGACGACGCAGGCGACTATGACGTCGGCGTGGCCGATGCGCGTCCCCAGCCAGTACGGCGTCGTTATCTTCGCGCGCTCGGCTTCCAGCACCTTCAACACGTCTGCAATCTGTGCCTGGCAGCGTTCGACCCACAGCGCGAGCTGTTCTTTCCGCAGCACGCGCTCGTAGAGCAGGCTGACTGCCTTGTCGCCGAGACCGCCCGCCAGCGCGCAGATGCGCAAATGCCGCCGCCGCTCGATGCCGCCACCCGGCAACATGGCTTTCTCTGGCCCGACGAGATCGTCCAGATAATCGAGGATGATCGTGCTCTCGATCAACCCCTCACCGTCGTCGAGCACCAGCGTCGGCACGCGGCGCAGGGGATTATACGGCGCGATCTTGTCGGCGTCGCCGAAGGTCGACCACGGCCTGTGCTCGAAGGCGATGCCATAAAGCTTCAGCGCAATCGCCACGCGGCGGACGAAGGGAGAATCATATTGGCCGATCAGGAACATGGTTTGCACCTCTACACGTTTTCCTCGATAGCACGTTTCACCGCCACGATCGCCGCCTCGTTGCGCCGGTACATCGTCCACTGCTTGACGCGCTTGACGCGCACGAGCTTCGCGGCAGCCAGCACCCGCATGTGCTCGCTCACCGTTGGCGCGCTGACGCCGAGCTTCTCCGCGATCAGCAGACCGCAGACGCCGTCCTCGACCAGGTCACCATCGACCTGTTCGCGAAAATGTTTTCGTGGCTCGCGGAGCCATTCCAGAATCTGCAGGCGCCGCTCATTGGCCAGCGCCCGCAACACGATCGCGATTTTCATTTAGTTATTTTGCTAATTACCTAATTGATGTCAACCCTGAAACGCGCTATCAAGGCAGCCATCATGACAGCGACAACGGACATCACGCGCGAGCGCATTGCGGCGACCGAGGCCGTGATCCGCCCGCATATCCGGCGCACCCCGCTCCTGAGGGCCAATCTCACCGATTTTGGCCTGTCGGATCAGCCCGTCACCTTCAAGCTTGAGATGTTGCAACATTCCGGATCGTTCAAGGCCCGGGGTGCCTTTGCGAACCTGTTGCTGCGGCAGGTGCCGAAAGCCGGCGTCGTTGCGGCGTCCGGCGGCAATCACGGCGCGGCGGTGGCCTACGCCGCGCAACGGCTTGGCGTGCCCGCAACGATCTTCGTGCCGGAGATCACCTCGCCCGCGAAGGCGGAGCGGATCAGGGGCTATGGCGCGCAGCTCGTGATCGCGGGCAGCCGCTATGCCGATGCGCTTGCGGGAAGCGAAGCGCATGTCGAGCGCACCGGCGCGTTGGCGGTTCACGCCTACGATCAGGCCGAGACGCTGCTCGGCCAGGGCAGCGTCGGACTGGAGCTCGAAGAGGACGCTCCCGACATCGATACGCTTCTGGTCGCCGTCGGCGGCGGCGGGCTGATTGGCGGCATTGCGGCATGGTACGCCGGCAAGACACGTGTCGTCGCGATCGAGCCTGAGCAATCACCGACCCTGCGTGCTGCCTTCGCGGCGGGAGCGCCCGTCGATGCGCCGGCCGGCGGCATTGCCGCCGACAGCCTTGCGCCGCGCCGCGTCGGGCAATTGATGTTTCCGATCGCGCGGGCCCATGTCGAGCGGGTCGTTCTGGTCGGCGATGATGCGATCCGGCAGGCGCAGGCGGCCCTTTGGTCAACCTTGCGCCTCGTTGCCGAGCCTGGCGGCGCGGCCGCGTTCGCCGCCCTGCTCTCCGGCCGCTATCGTCCCTCATCTGGCGAACGGGTCGCGGTGCTGATCTGCGGCGCCAACACCACGGCGGTGAACTTCGACAACTAGTGAGGGTTTGCATGACCGGGACGCGCGGTTTCGTTCTCATGCGAGACTGGAGGCGTCTTCAACGCGTAGCCCGCATGCAGCGAAGCGGAATGCGGGGACACCATTAACCCGGATTGCGCTGCGCTCCATCCGGGCTACGGGTCTCGGCATATCACTCGATGATCGGCACATGCCTCGCCGCGGTGCGCGGCACCGCGCCGACGAGGCGGGGATCGTCGGCGATCTCGATCTGGCGGCGGAAGGCGCGAAATCCGGAGCGGTGGTAGAAGGCGAGCGCCGAGGGGTGATCGAAGGTGCAGGTGTGCACCCAGACGCGCCTGACCTCCTGCGACCAGGCGCGTTGGAGCGCGCGGTTCATCAGCCAGCGGCCGGCACCGGTGCCGATGAGTTTTGCGGTGACGCCGAAGAACACGATCTCGCATTGGCCTGCCTCGCGAAAATCGAGCTCGAGCAGACCTTCTTCGCGGCCATCATCGACGAGCGCGTGGATCTCGACGCGCGGCGACTGCACGATTGCCGCGAGCTCGGCGTCCGGCATGCGCTGGCGCGAGAACCACAGCCAGTCCTCGCCGACCCGCGCATAGAGTGCGCGAAACCAGTCGAGATCGGGGCGCTCGACCCGGCACAACGTCCAGGCGCCGACCGGATCGTCGCGCAGCGGCGGCCGCGCAGTCATCTCCAGATGTGTGACGACCGCGGCGATCTTCCCACTCGGCACGTCGGAATATCCATCGGGGAGGATCATTCGCCGCTCACTCTCCCTCGTCGCTCGCGAGCACGCCCTTCACCGCACGCGCCCAGCCGGCGAGCTTTCGCTCGCGCGTCGCCTGGCTCATGTTCGGCTTGAAGCGGTGCTCGAGGCGCCAGTTGTCGGCGAATTGCGTCGGCTCGGGATAGACGCCGGCGTTGAGGCCGGCGAGATAGGCCGCGCCCAGCGCCGTCGTCTCCTGGATCACGGGGCGGTCGACAGGCGCGTCGAGGAGATCGGCGAGGCGCTGCATGGTCCAGTCGGAGGCGGCCATGCCACCGTCGACGCGCAGCACGATGTGGGCGGTCTCGGAATCGGGCCAGTCGGCGCGCATCGCGGCCCAGAGGTCGAACGTCTGGTAGCAGACGCTCTCCAGCGTGGCATGCGCGAGCTCGGCCGGGCCAGTGTTGCGCGTCAACCCGAACAGCGCGCCGCGCACGCGCGGATTCCAGTATGGCGCGCCCATGCCGACGAAGGCCGGCACGAGATAGACGCTCTGCATGGAATCGGACTGGTCGGCGAGCGGGCCAGTCTCGGCCGCGTGCTTGATGATGCCGAGACCATCGCGCAGCCATTGCACCGCGCTGCCGGCAACGAAGATCGAGCCTTCGAGGGCGTAGGTGCGTTTTCCGCCGAGCTGATAGGCGATGGTGGTCAGCAGCTTGTTCTTCGAGGCCACCGGCGTGGTGCCGGTGTTGAGCAGGGCGAAGCAGCCGGTGCCGTAGGTCGACTTCATCATGCCCGGACGGAAGCAGGCTTGCCCGATGGTCGCGGCCTGCTGGTCGCCGGCGATGCCGCAGATCGGAATTGCGCCGCCGAGCAGGTCGGGGGTGGTCTCGCCAAAGCGGGCGGAGGAATCCTTGACCTCCGGCAGCATCGAGCGCGGCACACCGATCAGCTCCAGCAGTTCGTCGTCCCATTCGCCGGTGTGGATGTTGAACAGCAGCGTGCGCGAGGCGTTGGTGGCATCCGTCGCATGCACCTTGCCGCCGGTCAGCCGCCAGAGCAGGTAGCAATCGACCGTGCCGAACATCAGTTCGCCGCGCGCGGCCCGCGCACGGGCGCCGGGGACGTTGTCGAGGATCCAGGCGACCTTGGTGCCGGAGAAATAGGGATCGATGATCAGGCCGGTCTTCTGGGAGATCCGCGGCTCGTGGCCTTCGGCCTTCAGCTTCGAGCAGATCTCGGCGGTGCGGCGGTCCTGCCAGACGATGGCGCGGTGCACGGCCTGGCCGGTGGCGCGGTCCCACACCACGGTGGTTTCGCGCTGGTTGGTGATGCCGATCGCGGCAATGTCCTTGGCGGTGACGCCGGCACGCTGAAGCGCGTCGCGGCAGACCGTCACGGTCGAGGTCCAGATGTCCTCCGGCTCATGCTCGACCCAGCCCGAGGCCGGGAAGTGCTGCGGAAACTCCTGCTGCGCGGTCGCCGCGATGGAAATATCGCTCCGAAACACGATGGCGCGCGAGGAGGTGGTGCCCTGATCGATGGCGAGGACGAAAGACATGAATGTTGACCTTGGCGATTCCGGTGTGCCGGGAGGGTTCTTGTGTCGCGGCTAAGGGAGCGGATTGGGGCGGGAAGGTCAAGGTAAGATGAAGGTGCTACCGCTGACCCTCCCCTGGAGGGGTCCGAGACGAGCGTAGCTCGCTCGTGGGTCGACCGCGCGAAGCGCGGGCGGGGTGGGGTGACAGACTATCAGCGCCTTCGGTGCTTCAATCGGGCGATCTCAGCATCCCTTGATCCGTACAGCTCGATGTAGATTCGCTCGAGCACGGCATTCAGGTCGACCGCAATCTCGGAATTCCAAAACCGCACGACACGATACCCCTCACTCTCAGGCCATTGTTGCCTCTCGCGATCACGCTTGGCCGCATCATCCTCGTTATGATGTCCGCCGTCGATTTCCAGGATGAGACGCTTGGCTGGAAAGAAGTCGACGACGTAAGGACCGATCGGCGCTTGTCGGCGGAAGTGCGACCCTTCGATCGGGAGCTCCTTGAGAGCACGCCACAGGATCCGTTCGTGCGGCGTGGTATTCGCTCTCAGTCTCTTCGCGGCAGCGCGTCGAATCGATGTTGAGACCATCTTTGCGGCTTCACCCCACCCCGCTCGCGCTTCGCGCGAGCGACCCACGAGCGAGCTACGCTCGTCTCGGACCCCTCCAGGGGAGGGTGAAGTGAAGTGCGACATCGATACAATTGCAAGTAGTTCTACTGGCTACACGCTTCGAGCTTCACGACCGGCCAGACTGTCGTCATCGACAGCAGCGGCACCACCGAGGCGGGTACCTCGCTGATTCCCCTTACTCAGTCGTCATCGCCCGGCTTGACCGGGCGATCCAGTACTCCGCGGCGGAAGTTGCATGAATGAACTGCCGCTGCGGAGTACTGGATGCCCCGGTCAAGCCGGGGCATGACAGTCATCGTGGGGCTAGATCAACCCGCCCGCGTCGGCGACGCGGCGCTGGTGATACTCGGTGTCGCCAAACGTGTTCTCGATCATGGTCAGGCGCTTGAAGTAGTGGCCGATCTTCGCCTCCATGGTCATGCCGATGCCGCCGTGGAGCTGGATCGCCTGCTGGCCGACGAATTTCAGCGACTTGCCGATCTGCACCTTGGCTGCTGCAACCGCATTGGAGCGCTCCCTGGCGTCCTCGAAATCGCTCGCCATGGTCGCGAACATCGACATCGAGCGGGCCTGCTCGGCGGCGACGAACATGTCGGAGGCGCGGTGCTGGAGGCTCTGGAACGAGCCGATCGCCACACCAAACTGCTTGCGCGTCTTGATGTACTCGACGGTGGTCTTGAGCGACTCATCCATCAGGCCGACCGCTTCGGCGCAGAGGGCGACGCGGGCCTCATCGACGACACGCTCGATCAGCACGAGCGAATTCTCGGGGTTGCCGATCGCCGCATCGGCGCCGACTTCGACGCCGGTGAAGGTGATGTCGGCAGCGTGCAGGCCGTCCTGCGTCGGATACGACTTCTTGCTGACACCCTTGCTGTTGGCGGGAACCAGGAAGACGCCAATGCCGGTCTTGTCGCGGCGGTCGCCGTTGGTGCGGGCGGTGACGACAAGCGTGTCGGCGTTCTCGCCGTTGAGCACGACGAACTTTTCGCCGTCGATGACCCAGCCGCTGCCCTTTTTCTTCGCCGTGGTCGCGACATCGAAGAGATCGTAGCGCGAATTCTTCTCGAGCTGCGCAAACGCAAGCGTCTGGCTGCCGTCGATGATGCCGGGCAGGTGCGCGGCCTTCTGCGCATCCGAGCCGCCATGGCGCAGGAAGCCGCCGCCGATCACCACCGTCGCGAGATAGGGCTCGAGCACGAGCGCCTTGCCGAGCGCCTCCATCACGATCATGGTCTCGACGCCGCCGCCACCGAAGCCGCCATCGGCTTCGGTGAAGGGCAGGCCCAGGAGGCCCTGCTCGGCGAGCTTGCCCCAGACGGCTTTGCTCCAGCCGCCCTTCTCGGCCATGTACTTCTTGCGACTCTCGAAGTCGTAAGAATCCGTCAAGAGGCCGTCGACGCTGTCCTTGAGAAGCCGCTGCTCCTCGGTCAAATCAAAATCCATGGTTCTAAGCTTTCCTCGTACCCGGAATCATTTGGTTTCGTCATTCCGGGGCACGCGCCATAGCGCGTGAACCCGGAATCCAGAGGTTGTGGCGCGAGATTCCGGGTTCGCCGCTATCGCGGCGCCCCGGAATGACGGCCCCCTCACAACCCCAGCACCGCCTTGGCAATGATGTTGCGCTGGATCTCGTTGGAGCCGCCGTAGATCGAGACCTTGCGGTTGTTGAAGTAGCTCGGCGCGATCTGGGCGGTCCAGTCCATGGCTTCGTTCGAGCCGTCGTCGCCGTGGATGTCGTAAGGCGCAGCGAACGGGCCGATGACTTCCATGAGCAGTTCGGTCGTGGTCTGCTGGATCTCGGAGCCCTTGATCTTCAGCACCGAGGACGCCGGATTGGGCTTGCCCTTTCCATGCTTGCCCTCATCCGCGACGACACGGAGCTGCGTGAGCTCCAGCGCCTTCAGCTCGATCTCGCAGGCCGCGAGCTTCTCACGGAAGGCGGCGTCCTGGATGATCGGCTTGCCGCCGGACTCGACCTTGGAGGCCAGCTCCTTGATGCGGCGGATGCGCTCCTTGGAGACGCCAACGCGCGCAATCCCGGTGCGCTCATTGCCGAGCAGGAATTTTGCGTAGTCCCAGCCCTTGTTCTCTTCGCCGATCAGGTTCTCGTAGGGTACCTCGACGTCGTCGAAGAACACTTCGTTGACCTCGACGCCGCCGTCGATGGTCTGGATCGGGCGCACGGTCACGCCCTTCGACTTCATGCTGAAGACGATGAACGAAATGCCCATCTGCTTCTTGGCCGACGGATCGGTGCGGCAGAGGCAGAAGATCATGTCGGCGTGCTGAGCGAGCGTGGTCCAGGTCTTCTGGCCGTTGATGATCCACTTGTCGCCCTTGCGCTCGGCCTTGGTCTTCAGCGAAGCCAGGTCCGACCCCGAGCCCGGCTCCGAGAAACCCTGGCACCACCAGTCGTCGACATTGGCAATGCGCGGCAGATACTGCTTCTTCTGTTCCTCATTGCCGAAGGTGTAGATCACCGGGCCGACCATGCTGACGCCGAAGGCAAGCGGCTGCGGCGCCGGATAGGACTGGAGCTCCTCGTTGAAAATGTAGTGCTGCACGCTGGTCCAGCCGGTGCCGCCATATTGCTTCGGCCAGTGGCTGACGCCCCAACCCTTCTTGTTGAGGATGCGCCACCACGTCACCATCTCATCCTTCGAGAGGTGGCGGCCCTCGACCAGCTTGCGGCGCGTGTCCGGCGGCACGTTGTCGCGGAAGAACTGCCGCACTTCCTCGCGAAACGCCTGCTCTTCTTTCGTGAATGCGAGATCCATCGGATCCTCCTGTGAATATATCAATCCCGCCGTCATTCCGGGATGGCCCGAAGGGCCAGGCCCGGAATCCATATCCCCGATCGGTGGCTATGGATTCCGGGCTCGCCGCTTCGCGGCGCCCCGGAATGACGAAAAAGTTCTACTGCAGCACCTCAAAAAGTCCCGCTGCGCCCATGCCGCCGCCGACGCACATGGTGACGACCGCGTATTTGGCTTTGCGGCGGCGGCCTTCGATCAGGGCGTGGCCGGTCAGCCGCGCGCCCGACATGCCGTAGGGATGGCCCACCGAGATCGCGCCGCCATCGACGTTGATCTTGTCGGGATCGATGCCGAGCTTGTCGCGGCAATAAAGCACCTGCACGGCAAACGCCTCGTTCAATTCCCAGAGACCGATGTCGTCAACCTTGAGTCCATGGCGCTTGAGGAGCCGCGGCACGGCGAAGACCGGGCCGATGCCCATCTCGTCGGGCTCGCAGCCGGCCGAGACGAAACCGCGGAAGATGCCGAGCGGCTTCAGGCCGCGCTTGGCCGCTTCCTTGTCGCTCATGATCACGGTCGCGCTGGCGCCGTCGGAGAGCTGGCTGGCATTGCCGGCAGTGACGGTGAAACCTTCGCCGCGCACGGGCTTCAGGCCGGCGAGGCCTTCGGCGGTGGTTTCAGGGCGCGGACCCTCGTCCTGCGACAGTGTCACATCCTTGAAGGAGACTTCGCCGGTCGCCTTGTCGGCCACGGCCATCTTGGTCGTGATCGGCGCGAGCTCGTCCTTGAACTTGCCGCCCTGCTGCGCGGCCGCCGTGCGGCGCTGGCTCTCCAGCGAATATTCGTCTTGGCGTTCGCGCGAGATGCCATAGCGCTTCGCCACGACCTCAGCCGTGTCGATCATGGGCATGTAGACTTCGCCCTTGATCTTCAGCAGCGCCGGATCCTGGGCATGGAAGCCGTTCATCTTGTCGTTCTGCACCAGCGAGATCGACTCGCCGCCACCGCCGACCGCGATCTCGACGCCGTCGAAGATCACCGAGCGCGCGGCAAGGGCAATCGCCTGCAGGCCCGAGGCGCATTGCCGGTCGATGGTGGTGCCGGCGACGGTAACCGGCAGGCCGGCACGCAGCAGCGCCTTGCGCGCGATGTTGCCGCCGGTCGCGCCCTGCTGAAGGGCCGCACCCATCACGACGTCCTCAACCTCCTTCGGATCGATCTTCGCACGCGCGACGGCCTCGCCGATGGCGTGGCCGAGCAGCGTCGCGCCCTCGGTGGCGTTGAGCGCGCCGCGATAGGCCTTGCCGATTGGCGTGCGGGCGGTGGAAACGATGACGGCGTCGGTCACGAGCGGACTCCTGTAGCGCTTTGTTGGGTGGATTGAGATGGTTTCTGCTGCTGGCGCAATTCGTGGCGCGACAGCTTGCCGACCGGCGTGCGCGGCAGCTCGTCGACGAACTCGATCGCCGCCGGCAATTCATGCTTGCCGACCTTGCCGGCAAGGAAGCTGCGGAGATCGTCGACCGAGAACGGCTTTGCATCCGGCTTGAGCTTGATGAAAGCTTTTGCCGCCTCGCCGCGATACTGATCGGGAATACCGATCACGATGACCTCGTGCACGCCCGGGTGCGTATAGATCGCCTGCTCGATCATCTGCGGATAGACGTTGAAGCCGCCGGAGATGATCATGTCCTTCTTGCGATCGACCAGGAAGAAATAGCCGTCCGCGTCGCGATAACCGATGTCGCCGGTGAGGAAGCGGCCATCGGCAAAGGACTCCGCGCTCTCCTTCGGCTTGTTCCAGTAGCCCGTGGTGACGTTCGGGCCCTTGATGCGGATCTCGCCGACTTCGCCCGGCGGCATCACCCTTGTCGGATCATCCAGCGACACGACGTCGAGCTCGATGCCGGGCAGCATCAGACCGATTGATCCCGGCTTTTCCGGGCCGACGGGCGGATGCCCCGTGCCTGGCGAACAGGTCTCGGTCATGCCCCAGCCGCTCTTGAGCTTCTTGCCGACCTTGCGCTCGAAGAAGTTCGCGACCTCCACCGGCAGCGGCGCGCCACCTGAGCCAATCATGGCAAGCGAGGAGAAATCGCGCCTGTCGAGATCGGGGAGCGCCGCAATCGCGATCCACATCGTCGGGACGCCCGGAAAATAGGTCGCGCGCTTGACCTCGATGTCGCGCATGACCGCCTCGACATCGAAACGCTGATGGAGCGAGATCAGATTGCCGCGGCGAAGCGAGGACAACAGAACGACGGTCAGCGCGTAGATGTGGAACAGCGGCAGCACGCAGATCACGCGCTCGACAACGTTGCCGCGCGCGGCGCGGCTCGGCCTGCCCCAGACGTCGTAGATCGAGACGGCCGAGGTGAGATTGCCGTGCGTGAGCATGGCGCCTTTCGGCAGGCCCGTGGTGCCACCGGTATATTGCAGGAGTGCCACGTCATCGGCGTCGACGGCAGGCCATCGTGCCGGCTTGGGGGCGCCCTCGACGAAGCTCTTGAAGGTAATGATCCTCGGATCGGCGGGGATCGCGGCTTGCGGCGTGCCGACCTTGCCCCAATGATCGTCCTCACAGACGACCAGGCGGTCGATCAGGCCTTTTTCCAGAAACTTCAGCGCAGTCGGCAGCAGCGCTGCCAGGTTCGAGGTGACGAGCACCCGCGCGCCGGAATCGCTGACCTTGTGCGACAGCGCGATCTCGCCGTCGAGCGGCGACAGATGCGCGACGCGCGCGCCGGCTTTGAGTGCGCCGAAGAAATTGACGGGGTGATCGGGCGTGTTGCCGAGGAACAGCGCAACGGAAGAGCCCTTGCCGCAGCCGGCGCGCAGGAAGGCAGCGGCGGCCGCTTCCGCCATCGCTTCGAGCTCGCCGTAGCTGATCGGGCGATCGCGGAATTCGAGCGCGGCACGCGTGCCGAAGTCGGCGGCGGCTTTCGACAGTAGACTAGGCAACGTGCCCTGGGAAATCGCGTCGTCCCAATGCACGCCTTCGGGATAAAACTGTTCGCCGGGATGGGTCATGGGCGATCGATACTCTGCAAAGCGGCCGCAACAATGTCGCGTGAGGTGGGCACAAGCGGACGGGCTCCCTTCCCCCTTGCGGGGAAGGGTTGGGGAAGGGGGTAGCCACAAGCGCTGACGTCACCCGGGGCTACCCCCCTCCCTGCCCCTCCCCCGCAAGGGGGGAGGGAACGGAGAGAGCGCCCCCGGAACGACAGACGACTTGTGGTAAACCCCATCACGCCGCTTTCGACTCTGCCGCGAGCGAGGCGAAGGTCTTGCCTTCTGCTGCGAGCTTCTTCAGCAGCGGCGCGGGCTCGAGGCTCGGGTCGTTGGTCTCCTTGGCATAGACCGACAGGCGGTCGGCGATGTGCTTGAGGCCAACGGTGTCGGCCCAGTACATCGGGCCGCCACGATAGATCGGCCAGCCATAGCCGTAGAGCCAGACTACGTCGATATCAGACGGACGTGCGGCGATGCCTTCTTCGAGGATCTTCGCGCCCTCGTTGATCATCGGGTACATCATGCGCTCGAGGATCTCCTCGTCGCTGACGACGCGCTTCTTGCGACCGAGGCGCAGCAGCGTCTCGTCGATCAGCTTCTCGACCTCCGGATCGGGCAGCGGTGCGCGGGAGCCGGCCTCGTACTTGTAATAGCCCTTGCCGGTCTTCTGGCCGAAGCGGCCGGCTTCGCACAGCGCGTCCGCGATCTCCGACTTGATGCCGCGATCCTTGCGCGAGCGCCAGCCGATATCGAGCCCGGCGAGATCGCCCATCGCGAACGGCCCCATCGGCATGCCGAACTTCGTCACGACGGCGTCGACCTGCTGCGGCAGCGCGCCTTCGAACAGCAGTTTTTCCGCCTGCTTGCCGCGCTGCGCCAGCATGCGGTTGCCGACAAAGCCGTCGCAGACGCCGACCACGGCCGGCACCTTCGCGATCTTGCGCGCGATGGTGACGGCGGTCACCAGCGCATCGGGCGCGGTCTTGTCGGCGCGCACGATCTCGCACAGCTTCATGACGTTGGCCGGCGAGAAGAAGTGCATGCCCAAAACGTCCTGCGGACGCTTGGTGGACTTGGCGATCTCGTCGATGTTCAGATACGAGGTGTTGGAGGCGAGCACGGCGCCCGGCTTGACGTATTGATCGAGCTTGCCGAACACTTCCTTCTTGACCGCCATGGTCTCGAACACGGCTTCGATGACGAGATCGGCATTGCCGACATTCTCGATGCCGACGACGCCGTTGATCAGCGCCATGCGCTTGGCGGGCGCATCCGCCGGGATGCCGCCGCGCGCCGCGGTTGCTTCCCAGTTCTTCTGCATGATGCCCATACCGCGCTTGAGCTGCTCCTCGCCGGTCTCGATCAGGGTGACGGGAATGCCGGCATTGGCAAAGGACATCGCGATGCCGCCGCCCATGGTGCCGGCACCGAGGATGGCGACGCGCTCCACGGGACGCGATTTCGTGCCCTCGGGCACGCCCGCGATCTTGTTGGCCTCGCGCTCGGCGAAGAAGGCGTAACGCTGCGCCTTGGACTGGTCGCTGGTGAGGAGCTTGAGAAAGCCTTCGCGCTCCTTCTTCAGACCCTCGTCGAACGGCAGGTCGATGGCGTAGCCGACGGCGTCGGCAGCCGCGAATGGCGCTTCCAGGCCGCGCGACTTCTTGGTCATCGCGGCAACCGCATTGGTGAAGATCGAGCGGTCGGCCTTGGCCGCAGCGATCTTGCTGTCATCGTCGCGCAGGCGCCGCAAGGGGCGCTTCTCGGCGAGCAGCTTGCGGACGAAGGCTTCCCCGCCCGCAGCCGGCCCCTCGACGATCTCCTCGATCAGGCCGTTCTTCAGCGCCTCCGCCGCGCCGATCGGATCGCCGCCGACGATCATCTTGACCGCGAGTTCCGGGCCGACCGCGCGCGGCAGGCGCTGGGTACCGCCAGCGCCGGGCAGCAGGCCAAGCTTCACCTCGGGCAGGCCGAGCTTTGCTTCTTTCGTCGCCACGCGGAAATGACAGGAAAGTGCGACCTCGAGACCGCCGCCGAGCGCGGTGCCGTGGATCGCAGCAACGACCGGCTTGGGCGAATTCTCGATCTCCGCGAGCACGTCATTGAGCGCGGGCGGCTTCGGCGGTTTGCCGAATTCGGTGATGTCGGCGCCGGCGATGAAGGTGCGGCCCGCGCAGGTCAGCACGATGCCCTTGATGGCGGGATCGGCAACCGCCTGCTTGACGCATTCCAGGATTCCGCCGCGGACGGCCGCACTGAGCGCGTTCACCGGAGGACTGTTGACCGTGACGACCCCGATCTCGTCATGACGCTCAAGCTTGACCACTTCGCTCACGGCATACCCTCCGGATAAGGATTTACTTTTGTTTCAATTTCGCAGTGCGGAATTTAATTCCGCATCTTGACGGCAGGGTTATTTTGAAGCACGTGGCTTGTCAACGACTCCGCGCGAGAAGCAGATCAGGGATGAAACGTACGGGAAAGAAACCAGCGACCGATCGGAACTTCGTCGTCGCGCTTTCCCGCGGGCTCGATGTATTGCGCGCATTCCAACCCAATGACGGGCTTCTCGGCAATCAGGAGATCGCGGCCCGCACGAATTTGCCCAAGCCAACCGTCTCGCGGCTGACCTATACGTTGACCAGGCTCGGTTATCTTACACCGGTTCCCCGCTTCGAAAAGTACCAGCTCGCACCCGCCGCTTTGGCGCTCGGTTATGCGGCGCTCGCCAATCTCGGCATTCGCCATCTGTCCGAGCCGTTTCGCGAGGAAGTGATGCGCGCCACGGGCGGCGCCGTCGCGGTGGGCGGGCGCGACCGCCAGAGCATGATCTATTTCGGGCAGAGCCGAGGCAACGAGACCGTCGGCGTTCAACTTGACGTCGGCTCTCGCGTGCCGATTGCAACCAGCGCGATGGGCCGTGCCTATTTCTGGGCACTGGGAGAAGAGGAACGCGCGTCGCTCTTGCGTGACTTGCGCGAACATTACGGCAGCCGCTGGCCGAAATTGCGCGACGGGTTGGAGCGTTCCGGCGAGATCGTCGCGAAATACGGCTTTGCGATTTCGGTCGGCGACTGGCACGACGACATCGGCGCCGCGGGCGTCGCGCTCAGGCTGAACGATGGAACCGGTCCCTACGCTTTCAATTGCGGCGCGCCCGCATTCCGCTTTACGGAAGAGCGTTTGATCACCGACATTGGACCACGTCTCTTGGCGATGGTAAGGAACATCGAAGCGGCGCTCGGGGGAATAGCGCCGCAATTCAAAAAAGAAGCCGGCAAGAAGCTGAAATCAGGAGGGAAAGTTGCACGTGTGGCCGAGGGGATCAGATAGCCGTCGTCGTTGCAGAGGGTGCATCGTGTCGCCCTCCGGCCCACTCAACGGTGTGGGCGAGACGAGATGACGCAGGTACAGCTCGCGCAGGGGAATTCTCCTCTGCTCGCGGTTCGCGACGTCAGCGTCGTGTTCGGCGGCATCGTCGCGCTCAACGGCGTGTCCTTCGACATGCACAAGGGGCAGATCCTCGGGCTGATCGGTCCCAACGGCGCCGGCAAGACCACGCTGTTCAATTGCCTCTCCCGGCTCTACCAGCCCTCGTCCGGCGACATCCTGATGGAAGGCGCGAGCATCCTGACGCGACCGCCGCACCGGATCGCCGAGATCGGCATCGGCCGCACCTTCCAGAACGTGGCGCTGTTCCCCAACCTGTCGGTGATGGACAATGTGCGCGTCGGTACCCATGCGCGCACCTCCAGCGACATCGTCAGTGACTCGCTTCGTCTCGCCTGGGTTCGCCGCAGCGAGTCCAGCGTCAACAAGAAGGTGCACGAGATCCTCGCCTATCTCGACCTCGAGGACGTCGCCCACACCATCGTCTCCGGCCTGCCCTTCGGCACGCAGAAGCGCGTCGAATTGGCGCGGGCGCTGGCGGCGGATCCCAAGATCCTGCTGCTCGACGAGCCGGCCGGCGGTCTCAACCATGAGGAGGTCTATGTGCTCGGCGACCTCATCCGCCGCATCCGCGACGATCGCCACATGACCGTGCTGCTGGTCGAGCACCACATGGGGCTGGTGATGTCGATCGCCGACCACGTCGTGGCGCTGAATTTCGGCAAGAAGCTCGCGGAAGGCACGCCCGCCCAGGTGCAGGCGGATCCCGACGTCATCAAGGCCTATCTCGGGAGCAAGGACCAATGACGATGCTGCTCAACGTCAAGGACCTGCGCGCCTATTACGGCCAGGTGCAGGCCCTTCACGGCCTGTCCTTTTCGCTCAACGAGGGCTCGCTGACGACGCTCCTGGGTGCCAACGGCGCCGGCAAGACCACCACGCTGCGCGCGATCTGCAACATGGTGCGCTCCACCGGCGCGATCGAGTTCGACGGCAAGCCGCTCGCCAGCCGCTCGACCGAAAACATCGTGCGCTTCGGCATCGCGCATGTGCCGCAGGGCCGCGGCACCTTCACCAACATGACGGTCGAGGAAAATCTTCAGCTCGGGGCCATCACCCGCAAGGACAATGCCGGCATCGTCTCCGACATCGAGCGCATGTATGCGCATTTCCCGGTCCTCAAGCAGCGGCATACCCAGCAGGCCGGCACGCTCTCGGGCGGCGAGCAGCAGATGCTCGCGGTTGCCCGCGCGCTGATGCTGCGGCCCCGCCTGATGCTGCTCGACGAGCCGTCCTTTGGACTCGCGCCGCTGATCGTGCGCGACCTCTTCAAGATCCTCGGCAAGATCAACCGCGAGGACAAGGTCACGATCCTGGTGGTCGAGCAGAACGCCCAGCTCGCGCTCGAACTCGCCGACCAGGCCTATGTGATCGAGACCGGCCGCATCGTGATGTCGGGCAATGCCAAGGACATCGCGAACAACGAGGACATCCGCAAATCCTATCTGGGTTACTGAGGGAGCCGGGACGATGGAGCTTTTCACCAACCAGGTCCTGGCCGGGATTGCGACCGGCGCGATCTATGCCTGCATGGCGCTCGCCGTGGTCATGATCTACCAGGCGATCGACCATCTCAACTTCGCGCAAGGCGAGATGGCGATGTTCTCAACCTTCATCTCCTGGCAGCTGATGCAATGGGGCGTGCCCTACTGGGGCGCGTTCGTCCTCACGCTGGTCTTCGCCTTTGTCGGCGGCATCGCGATCGAGCGCATCCTGTTCAAGCCGCTCGCCAAGGCGCCGATCCTGACCAACGTCGCCGGCTTCATCGCGCTGTTTTCGATCATCAACTCCTCGGCCGGCCTGATCTGGGACTTCACCATCAAGCAGTATCCGACCCCGTTCGGCTCCTCGCCGTTCCTCGGCAGCCAACTCATCTCGACCCACCAGGCCGGCATGATCGGCGTGACCCTGCTGCTGCTGATCGGCCTGTTCTTCTTTTTCCGGTACACGAGGATCGGCCTCGCCATGCGGGCGGCAGCCTCATTGCCTGAATCGGCCCGCCTCGTCGGCATCAACACGAGCTGGATGATCGCGCTCGGCTGGGGCATGGCCTCCGCTATCGGCGCCATTGCCGGCATGCTGATCGCCCCGGTGGTATTCCTCGAGCCCAATATGATGGTCGGCGTCCTGCTCTATGGCTTTGCAGCTGCAGTGCTCGGCGGCTTGTCGAGCCCGTTCGGCGCCGTCGTCGGCGGTTTCCTCATGGGTATCTTCGAGAACCTTGTCGGCACCTACGTCCCCGGCGTCGGCAATGAGCTGAAGCTCCCGATCGCCCTTGCGCTGATCATTTCCGTCCTGGTCGTCAAACCCGCTGGCCTGTTCGGCCGGCACATCGTCAAGCGAGTTTGATCATGAGCGCAGCAGAAGAAGTCGTTGCCGAAGGCCACGAGACGGTCGAGGCCGTTCCGAAGCGGGCCATGACGCTGAGCACGACCACCTCGCTGGTGGTGCTCGCAGCGCTCCTGATCGTTCCGCTGTTCGCCAAGAACTTCATCATCTTCCAGTTGACGATGCTCCTGATCTACGGGCTCGCTGTGCTGGCGCTGAACATTCTCACCGGCGGAAGCGGCCAGTTCTCGCTCGGCCAGAGTGCGTTCTATGCCGTCGGGGCCTACGTCACAGCGGTGCTGATGGAGCAGTTCAACGTCAACTATGCGCTGACGCTGCCGGTCGCCGGCGTGGTCTGTTTCGGCTTCGGCTTCCTGTTCGGCCAGCCGGCGCTGCGACTCTCCGGCGTCTATCTGGCGCTCGCGACGTTTGCGCTCGCCACCGCCATGCCGCAGCTTCTGAAGCTGAACTTCCTCGAGCACTGGACCGGCGGCGTCCAGGGTCTCGTCGTCACCAAGCCGGACGCCCCGTTCGGCCTGCCGATGGGCCAGGACATGTGGCTGTACTACTTCACGCTCCTCGTGACGCTCGCGATCTACGTTTTCTCGGTGAATCTCTTGCGTTCCCGCTCGGGCCGCGCCTTCATGGCGATCCGCGACAACGAGATCGCGGCCTCCTCGATGGGCGTCAACGTTGCGCTGTACAAGACGCTGGCCTTCGGTGTGTCCGCCGGCATCACCGGCGTCGCCGGCGGCCTCAGCGCCATCGCGGTGCAGTTCGTCGCGCCCGACAGCTACAACATCACGCTCGCGATCTCGCTGTTCCTCGGCATGGTCGTCGGCGGCGTCGGCTGGCTGCCCGGCTCGTTCGTCGGCGCGGCCTTCATCATCTTCGTGCCGAACATGGCGGAAAGCATCTCAAAAGGCCTTTCCGGCGCAGTGTTCGGCGTGCTCCTGTTCCTCGTCATCTTCCTGGTGCCGCATGGCGCAAGGCAGGTTGCGATCGTCAGCCAACAGTTGATTGGCAAACTCAAGAAGAACTGAAACGTCCAAAGGAGACTGAATTGCTGTTTGCAAGACTACTCGGAACCGCCGCGGTCGTAACGGCGGTCGCAACGATCACCTCCGGCGCAGCGCTCGCCCAAAAGAAATACGATACCGGCGCGACCGACACCGAGATCAAGATCGGCAACATCATGCCGTATAGTGGTCCGGCCTCCGCCTACGGCGTCATCGGCAAGACCGAAGAAGCCTATTTCAAGATGATCAACGAGAAGGGCGGCATCAACGGTCGCAAGGTCAACTTCGTCACTTATGACGACGCTTACTCGCCGCCGAAGGCGGTCGAGCAGGTCCGCAAGCTCGTCGAGAGCGACGAGGTGCTGGCCGTGTTCAACCCGCTCGGTACGCCCTCCAACACAGCGATCCAGAAATATCTCAACGCCAAGAAGATCCCGCAGCTGTTCGTCGCGACCGGCGCGACCAAGTGGAACGATCCGAAGAACTTCCCCTGGACCATGGGCTGGCAGCCCTCCTACCAGAGCGAAGCGCAGATCTACGCGAAGTGGTTGATGAAGGAGAAGCCGGACGCCAAGGTCGCGGTGCTCTACCAGAACGATGATTTCGGCAAGGACTACCTGAAGGGCACCAAGGACGGGTTCGGCGCCAAGGCGGCGTCCACCATCATCATGGAGGAAAGCTACGAGGTGTCCGAACCGTCGATCGACGGTCATATCGTCAAGATCAAGGCTGCCAATCCGGACGTGCTCGTGATCTACGCAACGCCGAAATTCGCTGCCCAGGCCATCAAGAAGGTGGCCGAGCTGTCCTGGAAGCCCCTCCAGATCGTCACCAACGTTTCGAGCTCGGTCGGTGGTGTGATGAAGCCGGCCGGCCTTGAAAACTCGCAGGACATCCTGTCTGCCACTTACGGCAAGGACGCCGGCGACCCGCAGTGGAACAATGACCCCGGCTTGAAGAAGTGGTCGGAGTTCGTCGACAAGTACATGCCTGGCACTGACAAGAACGACAGCTTCGTCGTCTATGGCTACGGTGCGGCGCAGACGCTCGCCAAGGTGCTGGAATTGTGCGGCGACGATCTCACCCGCGCAAACGTCATGAAGCAGGCGGCGAGCCTGAAGGACTTCGTTCCTGACACCTTGCTGCCCGGCATCAAGATCAACACCAGCGCGACCGATTTCGCCCCCATCAGCCAGCTCCAGATGCAGCGCTTCAAGGGTGAGAAATGGGAACTTTTCGGCGAGATCATCAGCGGCGACGTCGCTTCCGAGTGATACGCTGACGCAACAGCTTACCAGATGAGCCCCCGCGAGTTATCGCGGGGGCTTTTTGTTGACGGCCGACGCCAATCTTGTTCAATGCAGAGCCAATCCAACCGGGTGGGGGAGCAATGACTGCCGTCCGTCTTCAGTTCGCGGCCCTGTCGGTCGTATTCGTCTTGTGCGCCGCAGCGAACGGCCTTGCTCTGGCACAAAAGAAATATGACACCGGCGCTTCCGACACCGAGATCAGGATCGGCAACATCATGCCCTACAGCGGTCCGGCCTCCGCCTATGGCGTGATCGGCAAGACCGAGGAGGCCTATTTCAACAAGATCAATGCGGAAGGCGGCATCAACGGCCGCAAGATCAAGTTCATCTCCTACGATGACGCGTACTTGCCGCCGAAGACGCTCGAGCAGGCCCGCAAGCTCGTGGAGAGCGACGAAGTATTCCTGATCTTCGGATCGCTCGGCACCTCCACCAACAGCGCCATCCGCAAGTACATGAACGAGAAGAAGGTGCCGCAATTGTTCGTGGCAAGCGGCGCCTCCAAATGGAACGATCCGACGAACTACCCATGGACCATGGGCTGGCAGCCGAGCTACGCCAGCGAAGCACGCATCTACGCCAAATACATCATCAAGGAGAAGCCGGACGCCAAGATCGGCGTGCTCTACCAGAACGATGATTTCGGCAAGGATTATCTGAAGGGCCTGAAGGACGGCCTCGGGCCGAAGGCCTCGATGATCGTGATCGAGGACGGCTACGACACCTCCGAGCCCGCGATCGACGAGCGCATCGTGAAGCTGAAGGCCTCGGGTGCCGACGTCTTCATCAGCATCACCACGCCGAAATTCGCAGCCCAGGCGATCAAGAAGGCGGCCGAGATCAACTGGCATCCGATGCACATCATCTCCAACGTTTCAGCATCGGTCGGCGGCGTGATCGAGCCGGCCGGCTTCGAGGTGTCGCAGGGCATCCTCTCGGCGACCTATGTCAAGGATGGCTCGGATCCGCAGTGGAACGCTGATGACGGGATGAAGAGGTTCTACGATTTCCTGGCGCAGTTTGATCCCAAGGCGAACAGGGTCGATGCCGCCGTCGCGTTCGGCTACGGCGCGGCGCAGACGATGGTGAAGGTTCTTCAGATGTGCGGCGACGATCTCACGCGCGAGAATGTCATGAGGCAGGCTGCGAGCTTGAAGGATTTTGCGCCGGACACGCTGCTTCCCGGCATCACGATCAACACCGCGCCGGACAATTTCGCGCCGATCGCACAGCTCCAGATGATGCGCTTCAAGGGCAAGTCGTGGGCGGTGTTCGGCGACGTCATCTCCAGCGAGCTCGGCCATTAGGGCGCGGGGAAGTAGCGCAACCGGTAATCGGTAGCGACGGCTGTCGCAACTTCCAACAGCCTGGTTAACGCGTGCCGCTATCTCGCGACCGCAGCCGGTTCGCTGACCTCCATCAGATGGATGACTACTAAAGGAGAAGGCCTTGGGACGCCGTCGCAGGGCCTTTTTCTTGATGCTGCAACGCAAATCGTATTCAATTGCAGGTGCGTCGCAAAGAAACCAACGACAAGAAGAAGGACGCACACACGCCAAGAAAATCAGGGAGATTGGAATGCCCGCTGTCACTGGCAAATTTGTTGCCGCGTCAGTCGCGCTTGCGCTGTTCGCGGCCTCGACCTCCACTGCATCAGCCCAGAAGAAATACGATACCGGTGCGACCGACACCGAGATCAAGATCGGCAACATCATGCCCTATAGCGGACCGGCCTCCGCCTACGGCATCATCGGCCGCACCGAAGCCACCTATTTCAAGAAGATCAACGATGAGGGCGGCATCAACGGTCGCAAGATCAACTTCATCTCCTATGACGACGCCTATTCGCCGCCGAAGACGGTGGAGCAGGCGCGCAAGCTTGTCGAGAGCGACGAGGTGCTCTTCATCTTCAACTCGCTCGGCACGCCGCCGAACTCGGCGATCCAGAAATACATGAACTCCAAGAAGGTGCCACAGCTCTTCGTCGCCACCGGCGCCACCAAGTGGAATGATCCGAAAGACTTCCCCTGGACCATGGGCTGGCAGCCCAACTACCAGAGCGAGACGCAGATCTACGCGAAGTGGCTCCTGAAGAACAAGCCGGACGCCAAGATTGCCGTGCTGTTCCAGAACGACGACTACGGCAAGGACTATCTCAAGGGCCTGAAGGACGGTCTCGGCGCGAAGGCGGCGAGCATGATCGTCGCGGAGGAGAGCTATGAGACCTCCGAGCCGACGATCGACAACCACATCGTGAGACTGAAGGCGACCGGCGCCGACGTCTTCATGAACATCACGACGCCGAAATTCGCCGCGCAAGCGATCAAGAAGAACGCCGAGATCGGCTGGAAGCCGCTGCACTTCCTCAACAACGTCTCCGCCTCCGTCGGCAGCGTGCTCAAGCCCGCCGGCTTCGAGAATTCGCAGGACATCATCTCCGCCGACTATCTGAAGGACGTGTCCGATCCGACGTGGGCCAACGATGCCGGCATGAAGGAATTCCTCGCCTTCATGACGAAGTATTTCCCCGACGGCGACAAACTCGATCACGGCACCATCACCGGCTACGGCGTAGCGCAGACCCTGGTGCAGGTGTTGAAGCAGTGCGGCGACGATCTCACGCGCGAGAACATCATGAAGCAGGCGGCGAACCTGAAGAACTTCCGCACCGAGGTGCTGCTGCCCGGCGTCCAGATCAACACCTCCCCGACCGACTTTGCGCCGATCAGCCAGCTCCAGCTCGAGAAGTTCAAGGGCGAGAAATGGGAGCTGTTCGGCGACGTGATCAGCGCCGACGTCGGAGGCTGACCACCGGCGGATTTGAGGTACGAGAACGCCCCTCGCGAGAGCCTCGCGGGGGGCTTTTCATGGCCTTTCGATGATCATCACGCGATCGCATAATCGAATGATGAGCAAGCCCGCTTACGCTTTGCGCGGCGATGCGCTAGGCAAGAGGCGGCGAACTCTGGCGAGGTCGCCGGCAACCGCCTCTCCTTGACGAAAGCATCGCCATGACCGACCGACGCCCCCTGCTCCGCGCCCTCTATGACGCCGCCGTCGCCGCCGCCCATCCCGACGTGGTGCTGGCGCCGCACCTGCGCCCCGCGCCAAGAGGCCGCGTGATCTGCCTCGCCGCCGGCAAAGGCGCGGGCGCCATGGCCGCGGCCGCCGAGCGGCATTATCTCGATACGCTCAAGCTCGATCCGGAACGATTGGTCGGCATCGCCACCACCCGCCACGGCTACGGCGTACCGACGCGGCGAATCCGCGTGGTCGAGGCCGGCCATCCCGTGCCGGACGAAGCCGGCCTGAAGGGCGCCGCCGACACGCTCGCGCTCGCAGGCGAGGCCGGTCCCGATGATCTGCTGCTGGTGCTGCTCACCGGTGGCGGCTCGGCCAACTGGATCGCGCCGGTGGACGGCATCAGCTTTGCGCAGAAGCAGGCGGTCAACAAGGCGCTGCTCCGCTCGGGCGCACCGATCGGCGAGATGAATGTCGTGCGCAAGCATCTGTCGCGCATCAAGGGCGGGCGGCTGGCGCGCGCCGGCAAAAATGCCGCCGAGATCGTCACGCTCGCGATCTCCGACGTGCCGCATGACGACCCCTCCGCGATCGCCTCCGGCCCCACCGTGCCCGATCCGACCACGCTGGCTGACGCGCGCGCGATCGTCGCGAAATACAAGCTCGACATCGACGATGCCGTTCGCCGTGCGCTCGACGATCCCGCCAACGAAAGCTGCAAGCCCGGCGATGCCGCGTTTGCGCACGCACATTTCGAACTGATCGCGCGGCCCAAGCAGTCGCTCGACGCCGCAGTCAAGCTCGCGAAGGAGGCGGGCTATGAGGTGATCGATCTCGGCGCCGATCTCGAAGGCGAGGCGCGCGAGGTTGCCGCCGAGCATGCGAGGCTGGCCTTGACGGCGCGCGCCGCCGGCAAACGCACCGCCATCCTCTCCGGCGGCGAGCTCACGGTGACCGTGCGCGGCAACGGCCGCGGCGGCCCGAACCAGGAATACGCGCTGGCGCTCGCCAGCCTCCTGAAGGACACGCCCGACATCGCCGCGCTCGCCGGTGACACCGACGGCGCCGACGGCGGCGCGGGCACGCCCACCGACCCCGCCGGCGCGATGATCGACGCGGCGACGTTTGCGAAGATGAAGGCTCTGGCGCTGGAACCGCAGGCCTATCTCGACAACAACGACGCGACGGCGTTTTTTGCGGCCACGGGCGATCTGCTGCTGCCGGGGCCGACGCTGACGAACGTGAACGACATCAGGGTGATTTTGGTGGATTGAGAGACGGGCCTCTCCTCCGTCATGGCCGGGCTTGACCCGGCCATCCACGTGCCGCCGTGTCTGTGGAGAGACGTGGATGCCCGGGTCAAGCCCGGGCATGACGACTGAGGGTATAGCGGCAGCTCACCCATTCCTGCCGACGTGCTCCAACAGCGCGAGCAGGCCCTTCAGCAAATCCGTTGGAGTCGGCGGGCAGCCCTTGATGTGCAGGTCCACCGGCACGACCTCGGACACGCCGCCGACGCAGGCGTAGCTGCCTTTGAAGATGCCGCCATCCGCGGCGCAGCCGCCGACCGCAACCACCCATTTCGGATCGGGCGTGGCGTTGTAGGTGCGCTCCAGCGCCTGCCTCATGTTCTTCGTCACCGGTCCCGTGACCAGCAGCACGTCGGCATGGCGCGGCGAGGCGACGAACCGCAGACCAAAACGTTCGATGTCGTAGAAGGCGTTGGAGAGCGCGTGGATCTCGAGCTCGCAGCCGTTGCAGGATCCGGCATCGACCTGGCGGATCGCGAGCGAGCGGCCAAGTCTTGCCTGCGCGGCCCGGTCGACCTTCGCCGCGAGTTCGGCTAGCGCCGTATCGTCTGGTGCCGGGGCGGGCTCGGTGAGAGAGCCGTGGGTGAGGCTTTCGAGCAGGGTCTTGCGCATGGCTCAGAGGTCCGCGCCCGAATAGGAACAGTTGAACGACTTGTTGCAGAGAGGGAAGTCGGCGATGATGTTGCCATCGATCGCAGTCTCCAGCAGCGGCCACTGGAACCACGAGGCATCGCGCAGGTGGCAGCGCTGCACACGCAGCTCGGCGTCCAGCCTGAGCCAGACCAGCACGTCGCCGCGAAACGCTTCCGTCACGGCCAGGCCGTCGCGTTCACCGCGCGCAGCGCGCAGCACACGCATGATCTCGCCCGGCGCGATCAGGTCCAGAATCTGCGTGATCAGCGCGACACTCTGCTCGACCTCGCGGATGCGGATCCAGACCCGCGCATTGACGTCGCCCGTCTCGAGCACTGGAACCTCGAACGACAAGCGATCGTAGGGTGCATAAGGAAGCATGCGCCGCGCATCGAAATCGCGACCCGAGGCGCGGCCGACAAAACCGCCGGCGCCGAACTGGCGCACATATTCGGCCTTCACGATGCCCGTTGTGACGGTGCGGTCCTGAAGTGAGGCCGTGTTGTCGTAGAGCTCGATCAGACGCGGGAGCACCTTGTTGATTTCGGCGAGCAGCGTGCGCAGTGCTGCAACGCCGTCCGGCGTGATGTCACGCACCACGCCACCGGGCACGATGACGTCCATCATCAGCCGATGACCGAAAGCGAGATCGGCGGCGCGCAAGCAGCGCTCACGCAAAATGCCGGTCTGCGCATGCATCAGCGCAAAGGAGGCGTCGTTGCAGATCGCACCGATGTCGCCGAAATGATTGGCGAGCCGCTCCAGCTCCGCCATCAGCGCCCGCAAATACGTCGCGCGCGGCGACGCCTCGATGTCGAGCGCCGCTTCGACGGCGCGCGCGAAGGCGAAGGCATAGGCGACCGCGCTGTCGCCGGAGGTTCGGTTGGCGAGCTTGGCCGCGCCCTCGAGGCTTGCGCCCTGCATCAGGGATTCGACGCCCTTGTGGGTATAGCCGAGCAATTGCTCCAGCCGCACCACGTGCTCGCCATTGGCCGTGAAGCGGAAGTGGCCCGGTTCGATGATGCCGGCATGGACGGGTCCGACCGCAACCTGGTGCAGCGCCTCGCCTTCTGCCGGCAGAAATTTATACGGGACCGCCTCGCGCGGCGCGTTGCGGCTGCCGAGCGGGAACGATTTGCCCCAAAGGTAATGATCGAACCACGGCCGCGTATCGTCCGCGCCGGTTGGCGTCAGCCCGAACAGGTCGTGGATGCTACGCTCCAGCCGCAGCGCGGGCGGGTGATGGCGAGCGACACTTGGAAAGTGACCGGCCGCACATTTGTAGGTGACGACCGCGATCTCGGCTACGCCTCCATCGAGCAGCGCCATGTGAACAGCGGCCGGCTCACCCCAGAAGCCAAGCAGGGTCACGCGTCCGGCGACCAGCTGGTCGATCGCCGCCCGCCAGCCCGCTTCCGCCACGACGACACGCGGCCAGGGCCGGTGTGAAGGCACCGCGTGAACATGGGGGATGCTGTCGAGGATGCCCATCGCCTATCCCAGCAGCCTTGCAACGTTCGTGAAGCCGGTCACCAGGACCGGCGGCAGATAGATGCCAGCCATCGCGACCAGCGCCAGATGCGTGAACATCGGCACGTAAGAGGCTTCCGCCGGCGCGGTCTTGCCCCTGGGCTCGCCGAACATCACGACGCCGATCCGGAGGAGGAGCCCGCCGAGCGCGATGATGATGCCGAGCACCAGGATCGCGGTCAGCCATGGCGCGCGAGAAAAGGTCGAGCTGACGACCAGGAACTCGCTCATGAAGATGCCGAGCGGCGGCAGGCCGACGATGGCGATGACGCCGAGCATCAGGCCCCAGCCGAGCACCGGATTGGTCACCGTGAGCCCGCCGATATCGGCAATCTTCTGGGTACCCTTGACCTGCGCGACATGGCCGACCGCGAAGAAGATCGCGGATTTGGTCAGCGAGTGCATGGTCATGTGCAGAAGGCCGGCGAAATTCGCGAGCGGCCCGCCCATGCCGAAGGCAAAGACGATGATTCCCATGTGCTCGATCGAGGAATAGGCGAACATGCGCTTGATGTCGCGGCGGCGATACAGCATCAGCGCCGCGAAGATCACCGAGACCAGGCCCATGGTCACCATCAGCGGCCCCGGCGCGATCGCCGCCGAATTGACCGCGAGCATCATCTTGAAGCGCAGGAGCGCATAGAGCGCGACATTGAGCAGAAGGCCCGAGAGCACCGCGGAGATCGGCGTCGGACCTTCGGCATGGGCATCGGGCAGCCAGGCATGCAGCGGCGCCAGGCCGACCTTGGTGCCGTAGCCGAGCAGCAGAAAGACGAAGGCGACGTTGAGCAGCGCCGGATCGAACGCGGCGGCGTGCTGCACGAGCACGGTCCAGACCATGCCGTCGAGCCCCTCACCCACCGCCGGGCGCGCCGCCATGTAGACCAGGATGGTGCCGAACAGCGCCAGCGCAATGCCAACGCTGCCGAGGATGAAATATTTCCAGGCGGCCTCCAGCGCCTCATGAGTGCGGTAGATGCCGACCATCAGCACGGTCGTCAACGTCGCGATCTCGACCGCGACCCATATCAGGCCGATATTGTTGGCGACGAGCGCGAGGTTCATCGCGAACATCAGCGTCTGGTACATCGCGTGATAGAAGCGCAGGAAGGTTGGCGTCAGCCGCCCGGTCTCGATCTCGTGATGGATGTAGCTGGCGCTGAACACGGATGTCGTGAATCCGACGAATGTCGTCAGCACGATGAAGACCCTGTTGAGGTCATCGAGCAGCAGGTATTGCCCTGACGTCGGCTCGATCACGAACAGCGAGAGCGAGGTGAGGAAAGTTGCGAGCGATGCCACGACATTGAGCTTCGCCGTCAAGAGGTAGCCGGGCAGGATCGCAAGCAGCGCGGCCGAAACGGCCGGAATCAGCAGGATCGCACCGAGTGCGTCGATCGTCATCGTCGCTCTCCCCTGAAGCGGTCGAGCGCCTGCACGTCGACGCTGTCAAAGCGCTCGCGGATGCGGAACAGGAAGATGCCGATCACGATGAAGGCGATCAGGACCGAGAAGGCGACGCTGATCTCGACCACCAGCGGCATGCCCTTGGCGCCCGTCGCCGCCAGCACCAAGCCGTTCTCCAGCGACATGAAGCCGACCACCTGGCTGACCGCATTGCGCCTTGTGACCATGATCAAGAGCCCGAGCAGCACCACCGACAGCGCGAAGGCGAGGTCCTCGCGCGCGAGCGCATCTGCGCCAGGCGTGACCCGCAGCATCACCACCATCGACAGCGCGACGAGGCCGATGCCGGCCATCATGGTCAGCCCGATACCGATCACGTTCTCGATCTCGCGATGGATGCCGAGCCGCCGGATAATCCGATGCAGCGCCACCGGAATGATGATGGCCTTGAAAACGAGGGCGATCAGCGCGGTGACATAGAGATGCGGCGCGGCCTGGACGTAGGCCTGCCAGGCCACCGACAGCGCCAGTACGGTCGCATGCAGCGCATAGACGTTGAGCAGCGCATAGAGCCGGTCCTGGTAGAGCAGCATGAAGCTCGCCAGCACGAGCGAGCCGGCGAGCAGGTGGGCGATATCGAATTGCAGGCTGCTCATGTCTTACAGGCTCCCCGACACGAAGCGCAGCAAGGTCGCGAGCAGCGCCAGCATCAGCGCCGCGCCCAAAAACTCCGGAATACGAAACACGCGCATCTTGGCGATCGAGGTCTCGAACACGGCGAGCAGGAAGCCAAGGACTGCAAGCTTGCCGAGATACAGCAGCGCGCCCAACGCCAGTGTCGCGACGCTCGCATCCCCGGCCGCCGTACCCCACGGCAGGAACACGCAGGCGATCAGCGAGACATAAAGCAGCAGCTTGAGCTGCGACGACAGGTCGACCAGCGCGAGATGCCGCCCCGAATATTCCAGCACCATGGCCTCGTGGACCATGGTGAGTTCGAGATGGGTCGCAGGATTGTCGACGGGAATGCGGGCGTTCTCCGCCAGCGCCACGATGGTCAGCGCGACGAACGCCATGCCGAGTGACACGCGCAGACCGACCGCATCCGAGCCCATGAACTCGGCGACGTTGGAAAGCTGGGTCGATCCGGCGATCATTGCGACGGAGAATACGGTGATCAGGATCGCGGGCTCGGCGAGCGAGGCGATCATCACCTCGCGGCTGGAGCCGATGCCACCGAAGGCCGTGCCGACATCCATGCCGGCAAGCGCCTGGAAGAAGCGCGCGCTGCCGAGCAGCGCAATGATGGCGATGAGATCGGCGGTCCAGGAGAACAACAGGCCATTGCCGAAGGTCGGCACCAGGGAGGCCGCCACCCAGGTGCCCGCGAACATCAGATAGGGAATGACGCGGAACAGCCAGGAGGCGTTGTCCGCGAGCACGACATCCTTGCGCATCAGACGGACGAGATCGCGATAGGGCTGGAGCAGCGGCGGCCCGCGCCGGCGGAGCAGCCGCGCCTTCACCTTGCGCACGAAGCCGGTGAGCAGCGGCGCGAGCAGCAGCACCAGCAGCATCTGCGCACCCTGCGAGATGACGTCGCGCAGCGCATTCATAGTGCCACCACCAGGAGCAGCCCGATCAGCGCCACGAAAACCAGCGTCAGATAGCGGCGGATGGTGAGGAACTGGAGGACGTTGATGTGCTCGGTGGCGAAGCCGATGCCCTTTGCGATCGGCGCGTAGAGCACCTCCCAGATCAGGTCATGCAGCTGGACCGTGAGGCGCGCGGGCGCCGGCGAGGACGGCGGCGGCATCTCGCCGATCTCTCGGGCCGCAAAGATCACGCTGCCGAATACGCGACGGATCGGCTGTGAGAAGCTCGAGGCGGAGTACTGGATCAGCGGGCTGGGATCGGGATAGCCGCAATCCCACGCCGGAGCGCGGCGCAGGCGATCGGAAGCGAGCCGGTGAATCGCCGACGCCGCGGCGGTGCCGCAGAGCGCGACGAACAGGAAGACCAGAAGGCCGTTATAGGAGCTGCGGCTCTCCGCGATCGGCACCACCGTCAGCCATTGCAGTCCGGTCTGATGCGGCATGGCGTTGCCGACCATGGCCTTGCTCACCGGCGCCAGGGCGTCGATGAAAAGGCCGGGCAGGATGCCGGCGACGAGACAGAGTGCTGCGAGCGCAAACATCGCGGCCAGCGAGAAGCGGTCGGTTTCATGCGCGTTCGCCGCGAGATCCGTGCGCGGCCGGCCGAGGAAGCTGATGCCATAGAGCTTGACGAAGCAGGCCGCGGCGAATGCGGCCGCCAGCGCCAGCAGCCCACCGACGGCGGGGATGGCGAGCTTCAGGCCCCAGGACGGCAGTTGCGGGGAGAGCAGGATCGCCTGGAAGGTCAGCCATTCCGAAACGAAGCCGTTGAACGGCGGCAGCGCCGAAATCGCGACGCAGCCGACCAGCATCGCGAAGGCCGTGCGGGGCATGCGATGGATCAGCCCGCCGAGCTTCTCCATGTCGCGCGCACCGGTTGCTTCCAGCACCGCGCCGGCGCCGAAGAACAGAAGACTCTTGAACAGCACATGATTGAAGACGTGCAGCATCGCCGCGGTGAAGGCGAGCGCCGCCACCCAGTCGAGCCCCTGCGCCTTGAAGGCGAGCGCGAGCCCAAGACCGGTGAAGATGATGCCGATGTTCTCGATGGTCGAATAGGCCAGCACGCGCTTGATGTCGCGCTGCATCAGCGCATAGAGCACGCCCAGCGTCGCGGTGGGGCCGCCGACGAGCAGCACCACCATGCTCCACCACCACTCAGGCTCCGGCAGCAGGTCGAAAACGACGCGGACAAAACCGTAGACGGCAACCTTGGTCATCACGCCGCTCATGAGTGCCGAGACGTGGCTGGGTGCGGCGGGATGGGCCAGCGGCAGCCAGGCGTGCAGCGGCACGAGGCCAGCCTTGGAGCCGGCGCCGAGCAGGACGAGGATCACCACCGTGCCGGCGAGCGCGGCCGACGGATGCGAGGCGCGGATCGCATCGAAATCGTAACCGGCACCATTGGCGAGCAGGCCGAAGGCGAGCAGCAGCACCAGCGTGCCGAAGCTCGCCATCAGGAGATAGACGTAGCCGGCGCGAACGTTGTCGGCCTCGCGATGATGCGCCACCACCAGCGCCCAGGAGGTCAGCGACATGAACTCCCACGCCACCAGAAAGCTGAAGGCGTCGTTCGCGAGCACCACGGTGTTCATGGCGGCGAGATAGGCCGGATAGAACGGCAGCACGCGGCCGCGAGATTCCTCATGAACGCCATAGCCGAGCGCGAACAGGCTCGCGGCTGCGCCACCAATGTTGATCACGACCAGGAAGAAAGCCGACAGCGCATCGAGACGGAAGTGAGCCCCCAGCCAGGGCAGGCCGATCGGAAGCGTCGCGCTCAACACGGGATGCGCAGGATCGAGCAAGTGAACGAGCGCGGTGACGCAGAGCGCCGCCGTGATGACGAGGCAGGCGCCATAGAGCACGATCGAACCGCGCGGACGCGTCGACAGCGCGATCCCGACCGGCGCCATCGCCAGCAGCAGTGCCACCGACCATAGCGCCACCGAGATCATCAGAGTTCCCGGGTTGCGAGTTGAGCGCGCGTCGTCATTTGTTGCCCTCGCCCGCGCTCGGCTGGGATTTCAGCCGCACACCGCGGCCGCCTCCGGTCGAGGGCGCGCCCTCGCCGATCAGTTCGATGCCCGCGGCCGCGAGCGCCTCGACCAGCTTCATCAGGGAATCGACGTTGCCGCGAATGACGCCCTCGGAGGCCTCCATGCGCTGGATCGTCGGCAGCGATAGCGAGCAGCGCTGCGCCAGCTCGCGCTGGTCGATCCCGAGCAGGGCCCGAGCGGCCCGGAGCTGCGCGGCGGTAATCACTGAAAGCGCCTCCATGGCAGGTTCCATGATTGATAAAGCAAGCATATTATATCTAAAATGATGTATCAAGCATCGATTATGCTGCACTGCACATCAAGAAGAAATTGCCCGCATGCTGCAATCTCGTCGCGCTTCCTTAACGTGAAATTCGCTGCAACTTCAGGAAGCTGCCTGTGGGGGCGGCAGATCGTGGAGACCATTCACCGGCCTCTGCTCTAATGCTTGCCGCGCTGGAAGGGGGCGAACACACATGGAGGATCGCGACAGGCTGGTCGCCGACAACGGCGGGCTCGGCTCGCTCGCCTTGGGCGGGCTGCTCGAGCAAGCGGTCAACAATCTTTGGCTCGGCATCATCCTGTTCAACCGCAGCCGCGAGGTCATCTACTGCAACCAGCGCTACATGGACATGTACGGCCTTGCGCCAGACGAGGTGCGGCCGGGCACACCGGTGAGCAGCCTGATCCAGCATCGGCTCAAGCTGGGGCTGAAGATTCGCGGTGAGGCCGAGGACTATGTTCGCGCGCGGACGGAGCGCGCGGTCGTCAACGAGCGGACCGTGCAGGAATTCGCGGACGGACGGATCATCGCCTATGCCGTTCATCCTCTGCCGGATGGCGGCGGCATGGCCACCCACGAGGACATCACCGAACGCGAGGAGCTCAGTGCGCGACTGCAACAGCGCAACATGCAGTTCGACATCGCGATCAACAACATGTCGCACGGGCTGTGCTTCTTCGATGCCGATCACCGGCTGATCGTGTGCAACAAGGACTTCATCGACATGTACGGTCTGCCGCCCGAGCGGGTCGGTCCCGGCACGCCCCTGACGGACATCGTCGACATGCGCTTTGAGGCCGGCAGCGTGCCCGCGATGTCGCGGGACGAGTACATGAAATGGCGCACCGGCGTCGTCGTTTCGGCCGAGCCCGTCGATAGCATCGTCGAGATGCGAAACGGGCGCACCTTCAAGATCCGCCATCGCCCAATGCCGGATCTCGGCTGGGTGGCGACCCACGAAGACATCACTGAGCAGCGGCGGGCCGAGCTCAGAATCGCGCATATGGCGCATCACGACGCGCTGACCGACCTCGCCAATCGCGCCCTGCTCAACCAGCGGCTCGAGCAGGCGTTCGCGTCGAAACAGACGTTCGCCGTACATCACATCGACCTCGACAAGTTCAAGTCGGTGAACGACACGCTGGGTCATCATGCCGGCGATGCCCTGCTCAAGGGCGTCAGCGAGCGTCTCCGCCGCCTCGTTCGCCCTAGCGACACGATCGCCCGGATGGGCGGCGACGAATTCGTCGTCCTGCAGACCCCGATCGGCGAGGCAAGCGAAGCAGGCACACTTGCGCAGCGCATTATCGGGCAGATGAGCGCGCCGTTCGAGATCGACGCCCAGCAGACGATCGCAGGGGCAAGCATCGGCATCGCCATTGCGCCGGCCGATGGAGCAACACCGGAGCAATTGCTGCGGAATGCAGACCTTGCGCTCTACCGGGCGAAGAGCGACGGCCGGGGTACGTACCGCTATTTCGAGCCGGCCATGGACGAGCAGGTGCAAAGCCGCCGCGCGCTCGAGCGCGATCTGCGCAAGGCGCTCGCCAGCGGAGAATTCGAGCTTCACTATCAGCCGCTGGTGAAGAGCCACAGCGGCGCGATCAGCGGCTTCGAGGCGCTGATCCGCTGGCAGCACCCGCAGCGCGGACTGATCCCTCCGGGCAGCTTCATTCCGCTTGCCGAGGAGATCGGCCTGATCGTGCCGATCGGCGAGTGGGTGATCCGACAGGCCTGCATGACCGCCAGCCGATGGCCAAAGCACCTCCACGTCGCCGTCAACATATCGGCAGTGCAATTCCGCTTCGCCGGTCTCGCCGAGGTGATCGTTGGCGCGCTCGCAGCCGCCGGGCTGGACGCCAGCCGGCTCGAAATCGAGATTACCGAGAGCGTCCTCCTGCAGGACAAGGAGGGGACGCTCGCCACGCTGCACCGGCTACGCGAGCTCGGAATCCGGATCGCGATGGACGATTTCGGCACCGGCTATTCGTCGCTGACCTATCTGCAATGTTTCCCGTTCGACAAGATCAAGATCGACCGCTCCTTCGTACGCGACATCGCCACCGATGCCGGATCGCTCAACATCGTGCGGGCGATTGCTGCGCTCGCAAGCGGGTTGGGGATGACGGCGACCGCGGAAGGCGTCGAAACGCGCGAGCAGCTCGACCGGATCGCGGCGGAAGGATGCACGGAGATGCAGGGTTACCTGTTCAGCCGTCCACTGCCCGCAGCCGAAATCGAGCGCCGCTTCCTGTCCCCGGAAGCGCCTGCCTTGCCCGACCGGTTCGCTGCAGCGTAATCGCCTTCGACTGCGAAGGCATTCGGCAACAGCGTTAGAGTCGAGAAACAGCTCGCCTCAAAACTCGTTGGCGATCTTGGAGAGCATGGCGATCAGGGACTCGCGGTTGGCCCCGCCCAGCAGCTCGTTCAGCCGCGCCTCGTGCTTGGTGGCGACGAGCTTTTTGGCGCGGGACAGCACGGCCTTGCCCTTGTCGGTCAAGACCAGGATGTGCGAGCGGCGGTCGTTGGTGGAGCGGATCCGCGCGCAAAGGTCGCGGCTCTCGAGGTTATCCAACATGGCCACGAAATTCGGGCGCAGGATGCCGAGCGTGGAGGCGATCTCGGTTTGATTGCGGCCGGGATTCTTCTCGACCAGCAGCAGCACGGAGAACTGAGCCGGCGTGAGCTGGAGAGAGGCCATGCAACGCAGGAAATTCTCGAACACCTTGAGCTGGGCGCGCTTGAGCACGTAGCCGAGCTGTTCGGAGAGTTCGCCAAGCTGAATGGCCTCGCTGGCATCATCATTCGCGTCCTTGCGCGCCCTGGCTGCCTCCGCGCCCTTTGCGGTTACTTCCGCCGATTTTTCCGCCGCTTTGGAAACGGTCATCGCCTGTTGCTCGCAATCCCGTTAGATTGAGGCCCGGTGTTCCCCGGCCCTTGAAGTTATATTCGATAATTGTTATTGACCATATCAAATATCGTCAGCGATTTTCAATGGCTGTGAGGGACGATTCACCGCGAAAGCGGGATCGGCCCGGATCTTGAGGGGGAGCGTCCGGTCTTGAATACCACCATCCTGCTGTTCCTGATCCAGGACGGCATCACCAACGGCGCGATCTATGCGCTGCTCGGACTGGCGCTGGTGCTGGTATTCGCCGTCACCCGCGTCATCCTGATCCCGCAAGGCGAATTCGTCACTTATGGTGCGCTGACCTATGCCTCGCTCGCCTCCGGGCAGATGCCGGGCACGGCCAAGCTCGCACTTGCCATGGGCATCGTCGCCTTTGTGTTCGACCTGTTCGCAGCGCGCAAAGCGCTGCACGGACGGCTGATCCTCCGCACCTTCCTCGCCAACATCGTGCTGCCGGGACTCGTGCTGGCGGTGACCCTCTACTTCGCCGGCCAGAAGCCGCCGGTCGCAGTCTCGATGGCGCTGTCGCTCGTGATCGTCGCGCTGATCGGCGTGTCGCTCTATCGCATCGTGTTCCAGCCGCTGGCGCACACCTCCGTGCTCGTGTTGCTGATCGCCTCCGTCGGCGTCCATCTCGCGCTGCAGGGCCTCGGCCTTCTGTTCTTCGGCGCCGAAGGCCAGCGCGGACCGGCGGTGCTGTCGACGGCCTTCACGCTCGGCGCGCTTCGCTTCACCGGCCAGAGCATCACGGTCTACGGCATCACCATCGCCTTCATCGTCGGCCTCTGGCTGTTCTTCGGCTTCACGCGCTACGGCAAGGCGCTGCGCGCGACCGCCGTCAACCGGCTGGGCGCGCGGCTCGCCGGCATCCGCACCTCGCTGTCGGGGCAGATCGCCTTCCTGCTGGCGTCGGTGATCGGCGCGCTGTCGGGCATACTCATCGTCCCGATTACAACTCTCTATTACGACAGCGGCTTCCTGATCGGCCTGAAAGGCTTCGTCGCCGCGATCATCGGCGGCCTCGTCAGCTATCCCCTGACCGCGATCGCGGCGCTCTTTGTCGGCATCGTCGAGGCGTTCTCGTCCTTCTACGCCAGCAATTACAAGGAGGTCATCGTCTTCATGCTCCTGATTCCGGTGCTGCTGCTGCGCTCGCTCGCAGCCCCCGCGGTCGAGGAAGAGAAGGACTGAGCACGATGAACGACCGGCTCCCCATTCTCGTCTTCGCGCTTGTCATGGCGGCGATCCCGCATCTTCCCGGCATGCCGCCGTTCTGGATCGTGCTCCTGGACAATATCGGTCTCACTGCGCTGGTCGCGATGGGCCTCGTGCTGCTGACCGGCGTCGGCGGCCTGACCTCTTTCGGACAGGCGGCCTTCGTCGGCTTCGGTGCCTACACCACCGCTGTGCTGTCGACGGCGTATGGCCTGTCGCCCTGGCTGACCTTGCCGCTCTCGCTGCTGGTCAGCGGCCTGCTCGCGGTGCTGCTCGGGCTGATCACGGTCCGCCTGTCGGGCCACTATTTGCCGCTCGGCACCCTCGCCTGGGGGCTCGGGCTGTTCTATCTCTTCAGCAAGCTCGAATTTCTGGGACGAAACGACGGCATCTCCGCAATCCCCCCGCTGTCGATCGGCACGTTCAAGATGCTCTCGCCCGACTCGATCTATTACGCGATCTGGGTTGCGGTGATCGTCTCGGCGCTCCTCACCATGAACCTGCTGGACTCCCGCACCGGCCGCGCCATCCGCGCGCTCAGGCGCGGACATGTCGCAGCCGAAGCCTTTGGCGTGCAGACGCCGCGTGCAAAGTTGCTGGTGTTCATCCATGCCGCGGTGCTCGCAGGTCTCTCCGGCTGGCTCTATGCGCATCTCCAGCGCGCGGTGAATCCGACGCCGTTCGGTGCACAGGCCGGCATCGAGTATCTCTTCATCGCGGTGGTCGGCGGCGCCGGCTATGTCTGGGGCGGCGTGCTCGGCGCGGCGATCGTCGTTGTCCTGAAGGAAGTGCTGCAGAGCTATCTGCCGCTCATCGTGCCGGGCTCCGGCCAGGTCGAGACCATCGTGTTCGGCATCATGCTGGTGGCGCTCTTGCAGCTTGCGCCGGGCGGCGTCTGGCCGTGGCTGATGTCACTCCTGCCGCAGAAGGCTGGCGGCAGGAAGCCGGACACCTCGCTGACGCTACCGGCGCGCGTCCGCGCAGCCGCCGAGGCAAGCGTGCTGCTCCGAGTCGAAAAAGCGCGAAAACAGTTCGGCGGCGTGATCGCGGTGAACAATGTCTCATTCGACGTCCAGGCCCGCGAGATCGTCGCACTGATCGGTCCGAACGGCGCCGGAAAGAGCACGACGTTCAACCTGATCACAGGCGTGCTGTCGGCCACTTCGGGCTCGATCTCGGTGCTCGGCAAGAAGGTCGACAAGGCGCCGCCGCAGGAGATCGTCAAGCTCGGCATTTCCCGCACCTTCCAGCACGTGAAGCTGGTGCCCGACATGACCGTGCTGGAGAACGTCGCGATCGGCGCACATTTGCGAGGCCAATCCGGCCCGATTGCGTCGATGCTGCGGCTCGACCGCGCTGACGAGGCACGGCTGCTCGCGGAAGCCGCGCGCCAGATCGAGCGCGTCGGCTTGGGCGGGCAGATGCATCAGCTCGCAGGCTCGCTCTCGCTCGGACAGCAGCGCATCGTCGAGATCGCCCGCGCGCTGTGCGTCGATCCGATGCTGCTGCTGCTCGACGAGCCGGCGGCCGGCCTGCGCCACATGGAGAAGCAGCAGCTCGCCAGGCTGCTGCGAGAGCTCCGCGACGGCGGCATGAGCGTGCTCCTGGTCGAGCACGACATGGGCTTCGTGATGAATCTCGCCGACCGCATCGTGGTGCTCGATTTCGGTACCAAGATTGCGGAAGGCACGCCCGCCACGATCAAGACCAATCCCGAAGTGATCAAAGCGTATCTCGGAGTGGCGGCATGAGCGCGCTGTTGTCAGTCACCGACGCGCATGTGTCATACGGCAAGGTCGAGGCGGTCCGCTCCGTCTCGCTCGAGGTCGGCGCGAACGAGATCGTCACCATCGTTGGCGCCAACGGCGCCGGCAAGACCACGCTGCTCTCCGCTATCATGGGTATCCTGCCGCTTAAGGGCCGCGTCGCCTTTGCCGGGCAGGACCTCGTACGGCTCGACATCGAGGACCGCGTTGCAATGGGGCTGGGGCTCGTGCCGGAGCACCGCGAATTGTTCGTGACGATGAATGTCGAGGACAATCTGGAGTTAGGAGCCTTCCGCATCGAGAAGAGCAGGGCGAAGAGCTCGATCGAGCGGATCTACGCGCTGTTCCCTCGGCTGAAGGAGCGGCGCAAGCAGCTCGCCGGCACGCTGTCCGGCGGCGAGCAGCAGATGCTCGCAATGGGCCGCGCGCTGATGGGAGAGCCGAAACTCTTGATGCTGGACGAGCCGAGCCTCGGCTTGGCGCCGATCATCGTCGCCGACATTTTCCGCATCGTCACCGAGTTGCGCGCCAGCGGCGTCTCGGTGCTGCTGGTCGAACAGAACGCGCAGGCCGCCCTGAAGATCGCGGATCATGCTTATGTGATGGAGCTCGGCGAATTCGTGCTCTCCGGCAAAGCCAGCGACGTCGCCGCCAACGAGCGCGTCGCGGCGAGCTATCTCGGCTTCCAGCACGAAGGCGCCAGCGCGCTGTAGCTCTCCACGAACTCCACTTCCCTTCTCCCCTTGCGGGAGAAGGTGGCGCGCGTAGCGCGCCGGATGAGGGGTCTGCATCGGCCAATTCCATCGCTAGAGATTCACCCGTGGAGAGACCCCCTCACCCGTCTCGCCACTACGCGGCGAGCCACCCTCTCCCACAAGGGGCGAGGCTGCTCCGTCGGCGTGGCATTGGTTTCAATGCGGTGTCTCAGCGGCTGCCGCCGCCTGCCCCTTCAGCGCCGCCACCTCCGCTTCCAGCTCCGCGATCCTTGCATCGCGCGCAGCGAGTGCTGCCGCCACGTCCGCCGCGTCGAATTTCTGCGGGATTTGCTGCGGGCAGTTGGTGTCCCAGGCGGTGATCGTGAACATGATGACCTGCTCGGGGCGAGCCTTGTAGCTTTTCGGCATGAGCGATTGCGTCAGCGCAGGATCGTCCTCCACCACGCGCGCTTCGCCCCAGATCTTCACCCTGCGGCGATGGGCGTAGTCCATTACGAAGATATAGGCTTTTGGATTTTCGGAGAGATTTCCTTGCGTAAGATATTGCCGGTTGCCGGCATAGTCGGCGAAGGCAAGCGTATGTTTGTCCAGCACCTTCAAGAAACCCTTCGGGCCACCACGGTGCTGAATATAGGGCTGGCCGTCGGCTGAGGCCGTGGCGAGATAGAGACTGCTGGCGTCGGCCAGAAACGCAGCGAGGTTTTCGTCGACCTCGGTGCGCCAACCGCGCTGCTCGGCGTGGGCATAGGCCTCGCGCGAGCCTTTTCGTGTCTGAATCGATTTGACGGCCGGGGTGAAGGCGACGTCGCTGGCGTAGCTGTGGACGGACTGCATCGGAGCATCTCCAGGAAACTGGCGCGTCTTGCGTTTTTCATCTCAACCATGGCCCCTATTCGGGCTAAAACAATCGACCTGCTTGACACTTCATCATTGCGATATATGCAATAATGGTCATGGACCGGCTCGAGGCCATGCACGTCTTCGTCACCGTCGCCGAATTGCGTGGCTTTGCGCAGGCGGCGCGCAAGCTGCGGCTGTCGCCGTCGGCGGTGACCCGGCTGATCGCTTCGCTGGAGGAGCATCTTGGCGCGCGATTGCTGCAGCGGACCACGCGCTCCGTGACACTCACCGACGTCGGCACGCGGTATCTCGAACGTGCGCGGCGGATCCTCGCCGATGTCGAGGAGGCCGACGGCTCTGCGCGGGAGGAGCGCAATCGGCCGAGCGGGCGGCTCGTGGTCTCGGCACCGGTCGGGTTCGGCCGGCTCCATGTCGGGCCGGTCATGACCACCTATCTCAAGCGCTATCCCGAAGTCGCCTGCGAACTCAGGCTGTCGGATCATCTCGTCAACCTCGTGGAAGACGCCGTCGATGTCGCGGTGCGGATCGGCCATCTCGCCGACTCGTCTCTGGTCGCGCGTCATGTCGGCGAGATGCGGCGCATCGTCGTGGCCTCGCCCGGCTATCTGACGCGGTACGGCGAACCGAAGACGCCGGAGGCGCTGCTCGAGCATCAGACCATCCAGTTCGGCCCGGCGACCGATCGACGCTTCCTGCGCGACGGCCGCGAGATCGAGGTGACGCCGTCTCCCCGCTTCATCAGCAACAGCGCCGACGCGGCCCTGCAATATGCCGAAGCCGGCGGCGGCGTGACGCGCGTGCTGGCCTATCAGGCCGCCGAGGGCTTGAGGCGCGGGCGCCTGAAAATCGTGCTGGCGAAGTATGAGCTGCCGGCGATGCCGATCCACATCGTCTATCCGACCTCGCGCCTGCTCTCGGCCAAGGTGCGCGCGTTCATCGATCTCGTGGTGGAGACGACGAACTGGCGGTTTGGCTAACTCTCGTGCCCCGGACGCGGCGCAGCACGCAGTGATGCGCTGCAGAGCCGGGGCCCATGCCTCAAGGGTCCCGGCTCTGCGGAGCGGCACTTCGCGCCGCACCGCGTCCGGGACACGAGAGCTCACTCCTTCTTCGGCACGACGCGAAACGTGCCGTTGGCGCGCGCGATCGCGGCGCCGTCGGCCTTGATCAGGCATTGCGCGAAGCAGATCGTGCTGCCGGTCTTGATCACCTCGCTCTCGACCGCGCACCACTGGCCTATCTCGGCCGCGCCGACGTAATCGACGGCGAGCGAGACCGTCACGAATGACGTCGTCCAGCCCGTTGCCTGCGCGCAGCTATAGCCCATCGCGGCATCGGCAAGAGCTGCGATGAGGCCGCCGTGGATGAGCCCGCGCGCGTTGGTGTGCGGCTTTGCCAACCGCAATCCGACGATCACGGCCTTCTCTGTGCGTTTTGAATAGAGCGGCTCCCAGGGATCGGTGAGCGGGCTCTTGCGGAAATGCGGCTCGAAGCCGTCGGGAACGGCGGTGGTCGTCATGTGCGTCTCGCGTCGTTGATTACCCCATTGAACGCGATGGACGCGACGGATGCATCACCTACAAAGTTTTAAACGACATTTGCGCGGGCGTTTGAAACGGACGCCCCTGTCATTGCGAGGAGCGCAGCGACGACGCAATCCAGAATCTTTCCACGGAGCGGTCTGGATTGCTTCGCTGCGCGCGCAATGACGATGTGGAAGCAGCCTTCGATGCGTAGGGTGGGCAAAGGCGCATCGCGCCGTGCCCACCATCTCTCCGCGATTGCGACAGAAGAGGTGGGCACGCTTCCGCCTTCGCTCTTCGAGCTACGGCGGACAAGTCGCTTTGCCCACCCTACAAACTGTGACTAAAACGGCAGCCCCACATAGTTCTCCGACAACGACGTCATCGCGGCCTGCGACTGCGTGACGTAGTCGAGCTCGGCGAGCTGGATGCGCGCGCCGATGGTGCCGGTGTCGGGGAACTTGTGCAGCATCGAGGTCATCCACCACGAGAAGCGCACGGCCTTCCAGACCCGCGCCAGCGCTGTCGCGGAATAGGCGTCGATGCCCGCGCTCGATTTCTCGTCGTAATATTCGCGGAGCGCGGTTGCGAGGTAGTGCGCATCTGACGCCGCGAGGTTCAGTCCCTTGGCGCCGGTTGGCGGCACGATGTGTGCGGCATCGCCGCACAGGAACATCCGGCCAAAGCGCATCGGTTCGGCGACGAAGCTGCGCAGGGGCGCAATGCTCTTCTCGATCGAGGGCCCGGTGACGAGGGTGTCCGCCGCCTCCTGGTCGATGCGGCGCTTCAACTCGTCCCAGAAGCGATCATCCGGCCACTGGTCGACGTGATCGTCGAGCGAGCACTGGACATAATGCCGGCTGCGCTTGGTCGAGCGCATGGTGCAGAGCGCAAAGCCCCGGGCGTGGTTGGAATAGATCAACTCATGACTGACTGGCGGCGTATCCGAGAGGATGCCGAGCCAGCCGAACGGATAGATCCGCTCGAACTCCTCGATCGCCGACGGCTTGACGCTGGCGCGGCTGACGCCGTGGAAACCATCGCAGCCGGCGATGAAGTCGCAGAAAATCTCGTGACTGACACCATCCTTGACGTAGGTTACGCGCGGGTGACTGCCGTCGAAATCGTGCGGCTGCACGTCCTTGGCCTCGTAGACCGACGTCAACCCTGTCGCTTTCCGCGCATTCATCAGATCGAGCGTCACCTCGGTCTGGCCATAGATCATGACCGTCTTACCGGTCGCAGCCTTCATGTCGATACGGTGACGACGGCCGGAAAAGGCAAGCTCGATGCCCTCATGCAAGAGGCCTTCGGCATGCGCGCGCCCTCCCGCACCGACTTCGTCGAGCAGCGCGACGGTTCCCTCTTCGAGAAGGCCGGCGCGGATGCGCCCGAGCACGTAGTCGGGGCTCTGCCGCTCGAGAATGACATTGTCGATGCCATAGCTGTGCAGCAATTGGCCAAGCAGCAGTCCCGCCGGCCCAGCACCGATGATTGCGACTTTTGTCCGCAATACTTGCTCCTTCCGATCCTGTAGGGTGCGGCGCGAGCTTGCTTGTCGCCGTCGTCCGCGCGCGATAATTATAACATATAACGTTTGAGCAAAGGGGAGTGCCATTCGCCGCAGCGCGATATCCGGGTGACGGCTTTCCGCGAGACGAAAGCAGCAGCGCTGCCACTTCCGGCTTGAACGCGCGATCCAATTATATAACATGTTAACTAACGAGACCGGGCCGAAGCAGCCTGCGGTCAAGAACAGGGAGAGACGAGCGATGAGGAAAGCCTGTCTGGCGTTGCTGCTGGCAGCAAGCGTGTCGCCTGCCTTCGCGCAGGACAAGAATTTCGACCTGAAGATCTCGCACTGGGTGCCGGCCTCGCATCCGCTCCAGAAATCGCTGGAGGACTGGGCAGCCGCGGTGGAGAAGGACTCCGGCGGCACCATCAAGAGCAAGGTGTTCCCGGCGCAGCAGCTCGGCAAGGCGTTCGATCATTACGACATGGCGCGCGACGGCATCGCCGACGTCACCTACGTCAATCCCGGCTACCAGCCCGGCCGCTTCCCGATCATCGGTGCCGGCGAACTGCCGTTTCTGGTCTCGGACGCCAAGGGCGGCTCGATGGGGCTCGATGCCTGGTACCGCAAATATGCCGAGAAGGAGATGAAGGACGTCAAATTCTGTCTCGCCTTCGTCCACTCGCCCTCCTCCTTCCACTCCCGCACCAAGAAGATCGTGGTGCCGGAGGACGTGAAGGGCCTGAAGATCCGCCCCGCCCACGCCACCATGGCGAATTTCGTCACTTCGCTCGGCGGCACCAATGTGCAGTCGTCCGCGCCCGAAGTGCGCGACATCATCGAGCGCGGCGTCGCCGACGGCGTCACCTTCCCCTGGGGCTCGATGTTGCTGTTCGGCATCGACAAGGTGACGAAGTATCACATGGACGCGCCGCTCTATGTCACGACGTTCGCCTTTGTGATGAACAAGGACAAGTACAACGCGATGTCCGACAAGCAGAAGGCGGCGATCGACAAGAACTGCACGACCGAGATGGCCGGCGTGGTCGGCGAGCACTGGGGCAAGTTCGAGGATGCCGGCATCGACAAGATCAAGGCAGAAGAAGGTCACGAGGTCTACAAGCTGAATCCGGAGCAGACCGCGTCCTGGAAGAAGGCCGCCGAGCCACTGGTCAAGACCTGGGGCGAGGGCGTGAAGAAGACCGGCACTGATCCGGACGCAGCGCTCACCGAGCTGAAGGCCTCGCTGAAGAAATACAACGCGCTGGCGGAGTGACGGCAAGCTATCGCCGCGAACTCGCTGTACCTCTCCCGCTTTGCGGGGGAGGAAGCAGTTCGGTCGCGGCTACAGCAGCGGCACGCCTGACTCTTGAATAGGATTCCTCCCCATGAAGCGCGCCTGGATGGATCGCTTTATCGATACGATCGAATGGATCGCGGCCGGCTTCGTCGGCCTCGTCGCGCTCGACATTTTCGTTTCGGTTCTGCTGCGCAACACGCTGAACTATTCGATCCCCGATTCCTTCGACATTGGCCGCATGCTGCTCGGCATCCTGATCTTCTGGGGTATCGCCGCGACTTCCTATCGCGGCACGCACATCACGGTCGACCTGATCTGGGCCAATTCAAGCCCGCGCTATCAACGCTGGATCGACGTGTTCGCAACCCTAGTGCTGCTGTTCGTCGTCACCGTGCAGACCTGGACGCTGTTCGACAAGGTTCGCGGCACTTACAACGACAATGTGCAGACCTTCGATATGCACATGCCGACCTGGCCGTTCTTCGCGATCGCCTGGATCGGCGATGTCTCGGCGGTGCTGCTGATCGCGATCCGCACCTACCGGCTGATCTTCCATCCCGAAGAAATGCACGATCCCAAGCTGAAGGCGACGGAGTAATCATGAGCACCGACGCCGTTGCCGTAATCGGCTTCGTTTCCCTGTTCGCCCTGATGCTGCTGCGCGTGCCCGTCGGCATGGCCATGGGCCTCGTCGGCGTGTCCGGCTTCTCCTACCTCGTCGGCGCCACGCCGGCGCTCAAGCTCGTCGGCCAGACCTCGATGCGCACGGTCACCGACTACACTTTTGGCGTCATCCCGATGTTCTTGCTGATGGGCTCCTTCGTCAGCAATTCCGGCATGAGCCGCGAACTGTTCCGCGCCGCCAACGGCTTTGTCGGCCATTTGCGCGGCGGGCTCGGCATCGCAACCGTCGGCGCCTGCGGCGGCTTTGCCGCGATCTGCGGCTCCTCCGTCGCAACCGCGGCGACCTTCTCCGCCGTCGCATATCCGGAGATGCGCCGTTTCGGCTATCCGCAATCCTTTGCCACCGGCGTGATCGCGGCGGGCGGCACGTTGGGTGCGATGCTGCCACCCTCCACCGTGCTCGCGGTCTACGGCATCATCACCGAGCAGGACATCGGAAAACTCTTCATCGCCGGCATCATCCCGGGCCTGCTCGCGATGAGCATGTACATGATCACCATCGGCCTGATCGGATACGTCCGTCCGGACTTTTTGCCCAAGGGCAAGAAGCTGCCGTGGAACGAGCGCTTCGCGGGCCTCAAGGACATCTGGGCCCCGGTCCTGTTGTTCGTGTTCGTGATCGGCGGCCTCTACGGCCTGCCATTCCTGCCCCGCTTCACGCCGACCGAAGCCGGCGGCGTCGGCGCCACCGGCGCCTTCATCATCGGCGTGCTCACGGGGCGGCTCGATCGCGAGAAGATTCTGGCCTCGCTCCTGCAGGCAACGCGCACCGCGGCCGCGGTGTTCACCGTGCTGATCGGCGCGCTGATCTTCGGCTACTTCCTGACGGTGACGCAGACCCCGCAGAAGGTGACGGAATTCCTCACCGGTCTCGGCCTCGGCTCTTACGGCGTGCTGGCGCTGATCATGGTGATGTATCTCGTGCTCGGCTGCCTGATGGACGCCATGGCAATGATTATCCTGACGGTGCCGATCATCTTCCCCGTGATCACGCACCTTGGTTTTGATCCGATCTGGTTCGGCGTCATCATCGTCATGACCGTCGAACTCGGCCTGATCCACCCGCCGGTCGGCATGAATGTCTTCGTCATCAAGAGCGTGGTGAAGGACGTGTCCTTCTCCACCATCTTCAAGGGCGTGATCCCGTTCGTGGCCACTGACCTGGTGCGGTTGGTGATCCTGATCGCCTTTCCGCTGCTGGCGACCTGGCTGCCGACGCGGATGATGGCACATTAGGGGTGGCGTGATGACCACGCCCAAGCTCGAGACGAAATACGTCTTCACCATCACCGCCCGTATCGGTGACGTCGTCACCGCGGGCGAGACCGGCACGGGTGTCCGCCGCATCATCCCGATCATCGGCGGCGAGGTACGGGGCGCGATCAACGGCAGGGTCTTGCCGTTCGGCGCCGACTTCCAGATCATCCGTCCGAGCGAGCTGATCGACCTCGAGGCCAAATACGCCTTCGAAACCGACGACGGCGCCACCGTCTATGTCGAGAACAAGGGCATCCGCTTCGGCCCGGTGGACCTGCTGCAGAAGCTCAAGCGCGGCGAGCCCGTCGACCCCGACCTGATCTACTTCCGCACCGTACCGAAGTTCGAGACCGGGCACGACAATTACCGCTGGCTGATGCAGCACATCTTCGTGGCCTCAGCCGCGCGGCACGCAGACCGCGTGGTGATCGACGTGCATCAGGTGATGTGAGGTTTTTTCGCGAGCGCTGCAACTGGATCCCAATTCGGCCCCCTCGTCATTGTGAGGAGCGAAGCCACGAAGCAATCCCGAATCCCTCCGCGGAAAGACCCTGGATTGCTTTGCTGCGCTCGCAATGACGACGATATTGCAACGGCAGCGCCTCACACTCCGCTGGTCGTCCCGGGGCCGACAAAGTGGCGAGCCCGGGACCCATAACCCCAGGATAGAGTTGTTGGGGGAAACTCGGGCCGCGAGCCTTCGCCAAACGTCTCCCTGGGGTTATCTCGACGAGCGCAAGCGCTCGCGCGGGGGTCCCGGCCTTCGCCCGGGACGACGGCGAGAATGGGGCGCCTCGTTACCGCCCCTGACCTCCGGTCCGCCCACGGCCGCCCTTCCATATTGACTCCCTCGAAATTCGTTATACAACATAACTATTCTGAAAAGGACGCAAATGACACAGGGAAACGCCGATACCGCAGCCGCGGGACCTGATGCGCTGCTCAAGATCGAGCGGGCGGACAAGGTCTTGACCGTGGGTCTGAACCGGCCTGCCAAGCGCAATGCGCTCAATGACGGCATCATTCACGAGATCAGCAACTGCTTTGCGACGCTGCCGGATGACATCGGCGCGGTTGTCATCCATGGCATTGGCGACCATTTCTCCTCCGGCCTCGATCTGTCCGAGCTGACCGACCACGACGCCACCGGCGGCCTCCTGCACTCCCAGATGTGGCACCGGGTGTTCGACCGCATCCAGTACAGCCGGGTGCCCGTGATCGCGGCGCTGAAGGGCGCCGTGATCGGCGGCGGGCTGGAACTGGCCTGCGCCGCGCATATCCGCGTTGCCGAGCCCTCGACCTATTACGCACTGCCGGAGGGCCAGCGCGGCATCTTCGTCGGCGGCGGCGGCTCGGTGCGGCTGCCGCGGCTGATTGGCGTCGCGCGAATGATGGACATGATGCTGACCGGCCGCGTCTATTCGGCGACCGAAGGCGCCTCCTACGGTTTTGCGCAATATCTGACCGAGGAAGGCGGCTCGCTGACGAAGTCGCTCGAACTCGCCGCGCGCATCGCCTCCAATGCGCCGCTGACGACTTTCGCCGTGCTCCAGGCGCTCCCGATGATCGCCGAGGCCAATCCGCAGACCGGCCTCTTGATGGAATCGCTGATGGCGACGGTTGCCCAGAGCGACAAGGAAGCCAAGCGCCGGATCCGCGAGTTCCTCGAGCACAAGACCGCCAAGGTGAAGCCCAAGTCATGAGCGCACAGCCGTCCTCTTCCACCACGGAGCGCGGCGCGAGCACCTCCCCGCTGCGGCCGATCTCGTTCGGCGATCCCGTCGTCAACATCGAGCGGCGCGATGACGGCACGATTTACCTGCGGCCAAAACAGCCGCTCGGCGACTATCCGGTGCGTATCACCGACCGCCTGCATCATTGGGCGAAGACGACACCGGACCGCGTCTTCATGGCCGAGCGCGAAGGCGGCCGGGGCTGGCGCAAGATCACCTATGCCGAGCTCCTCACCGCGAGCCGGCACATCGCCTCCGGCCTGATCCAGCGTGGCTTGTCGGCGGAGAAGCCGGTCGTCATCCTCTCCGGCAATTCGATCGACCATGCGCTGCTCGCCTTCGGCGCGTACTACGCCGGCGTGCCCTTCTGCCCGGTATCGCCGGCCTATTCGCTGGTCTCGAAGGACTACGGCAAGCTCTCTTATCTCATGAAGCTGTTGACGCCGGGCCTCGTATTTGCCGAGGACGCCGACAAGTTCGCGGACGCGCTTGCTACCAACGTCTCGCTCGGCACCGAGATCGCTGCGTCCTACGGCACGGTGCCGGGGCGCGACGTCACCCTGCTCGCCGACCTCATGGCGACGCCGATCCATCCCGCGCTCGACGAGCTGCATGGGAGAATCGGCCCGGACACGATCGCAAAATTCCTGCTGACGTCGGGCTCGACCGGCAATCCCAAGGCCGTCATCAACACCCAGCGCATGATCTGCGCCAACCAGGTGATGCTGCGCGAGACGCTGGCGTTCCTGAAGGACGAACCGCCGGTCATCATCGACTGGCTACCCTGGAATCACACCTTTGGCGGCAACCACAATATCGGCCTGACGCTCTATAACGGCGGCTCGATGTATCTCGATGCCGGCAAGCCGGTGCCCGGCGGCATCGAGGAGACCGTGCGCAATCTCCAGGAGATTTCGCCGACGGTCTATTTCAACGTCCCCAAAGGTTACGAATCGCTGCTGCCCTATCTGCGCGACGACCAGGGCCTGCGCGCAAAGTTCTTCGACCGCCTGCATGCGATGTTCTTCTCGGGCGCGGCGCTCTCGCCCTTCGTCTGGGACAGCCTCGACGAGCTCGCGGTGAAGGAGAAGGGCTATCGCATCCCGATGCTGACGGGCCTGGGAGCTACCGAGACCGCGCCGTTCTTCATGTCGGTCAATCCACGCACCAGCCGCTCCGGCCATGTCGGCCTGCCCGTCTCCGGCAATGATGCCAAGCTCGTGCCCAATAACGGCAAGCTGGAAGTCCGCTGCAAGGGCCCGAACGTCATGCCCGGCTACTGGCGCCAGCCCGAAGTCACGGCAAAATCCTTCGACGAGGAAGGCTTTTACAAGCTCGGCGATGCGCTGAAGCCCGCCAACCCTAATGATCTCAATGCCGGCTTCGACTTCGACGGCCGCGTCAGCGAGGACTTCAAGCTCGCGAGCGGCACCTGGGTCAGCGTCGGCCCGTTGCGCGCGCGCCTCACAGCGGCCTGCGCGCCGCTGGTGCGCGACGTCATCATCGCCGGCATCAACCGCGACGAGATTTCCGCGCTCGTGGTGCTCGATCTCGATGGCTGCCGCCTGATCAACCCGACACTACCGGCCGACGATCTCGTCGTCACCGCACGCGACCGCCTGGTCCGCGAGGCGTTCCGCGAGCGCCTCACCCAGTTCCTCGGCTCGGCCACCGGTTCCTCGACCAGGATCACCCGCGCGATCCTTCTGGACATGCCGCTCTCGATCGACAAGGGCGAGGTTACCGACAAAGGCTCGATCAACCAGCGCGCCGTGCTCGAGCATCGCACCGCACTGATTGACGAGCTCTATGCTGCAAATCCATCGGACCGTGTGATATCGGTCGCCTAGAAACAATCCGCCAAAGGAGAACGCCATGTTGTTGAAGGATCAGGCAGCCATCGTCACCGGCGGTGCATCGGGACTGGGTGCGGCGACCGCACGCAAGCTGGCGGCGCAGGGCGCCAAGGTCGCGGTCTGCGACCTCAACACCAAGCTCGCCGAAACCGTCGCGGCAGAGATCAAGGGCGTGGCCGTGACGTGCGACGTTTCCGACGCCGCCTCGGCCGAAGCCGCGATCGCGGCAGCCACCAAGGCCCACGGCCCGGCCCGCGTGCTCGTCAACTGCGCCGGCATCGGCGTTGCCAAACGCGTGGTCGGCCGCGATGGTCCGATGGCGCTTGCCGATTTCGACAAGGTGATCAAGGTCAACCTGATCGGCACCTTCAACATGCTGCGTCTTGCCGCCACCGAGATGTCCAAGCTCGAGCCGCAGGCGAGCGGCGAGCGCGGCGTCATCATCAACACCGCTTCCGTCGCGGCCTATGACGGCCAGATTGGCCAGTCCGCCTATTCGGCGTCCAAGGGCGGTATCGTCGGCATGACGCTGCCGATCGCACGCGAACTCGCACAGTTCGGCGTCCGCGTGCTAACCATCGCACCCGGCCTGTTCCTCACCCCGCTGCTCGCCAACCTGCCGCAGGAGGCCCAGGACTCGCTCGCCGCCGCGATCCCGTTCCCGCGCCGGCTCGGCAACGCCGACGAGTTCGCGTCGCTCGCGCTGCACATGGTCGAGAATGCGTATCTCAACGGCGAGGTGGTTCGGCTCGACGGCTCGCTGCGCATGGCGCCCAAGTAGAGCCGTCACACATGTTCGTTCATCGGCGCGACGTCCAGATCCAGTGGGGCGACTGCGACCCCGCCAACATCGTCTATTACCCGCGCTACTTCTCGATGTTCGACGATTCGACCTCGGTCCTGTTCGAGAAGGCCGGCTTCTCGAAACAGGACCTGGTCCACAAATACGGACTGGTCGGCATTCCGATGGTCGACACGCGGGCGAAGTTCTACATCCCGTCGACCCATGGCGACTGGATCACCATCGAGACGAAGATCGAGAGCATCAAGCGCTCGAGCTTCGAGGTGAAGCACAACGTGTACAAGGGCGAGGCCCTGGCGATCGAGGCCTTCGAGACCCGCGTCCTCGTCGGCCGCGACCCAGCCAATCCCGACAAGCTGAAATCCGCACCGTTTCCGCCGGAAATGGTGGCCAAATTCGTGGGTTAGATTTCTGGAGCTAAATCGCCGCACCGCCCAAAGACGGGGCTGAATTCGATCACAAAGTCTGCTTTCAAAGGCGCACCTTAAGGGAGGAATAGATGAAACGCTTTTACCTGAGCGCCGCTATTGCGGCGGCGACACTGGCCCTGCCAGCACTGCCCGCGATGGCCCAGACCAACGAAATCACCATCGGCATCACCACCACCACGACCGGCCCGGGCGCGGCGCTCGGCATTCCCGAGCGTAACGCACTGGAGTTCGTGCCGAAGGAAATCGCCGGCGTGCCGCTGAAGGTGATCGTGCTCGATGACGGCGGCGATCCGACCACCGCGACCACCAACGCGCGCCGCTTCGTCACGGAATCCAAGGCTGACATCATCATGGGCTCGGCGCTCACGCCGCCGACGATCGCTGTCTCCAACGTCGCGAACGAAGCCGGCATTCCGCATTTCGGCCTCGCCCCCTTCCCGATCACCCCCGAGCGCATGAAGTGGTCGGTCGCGATGCCGCAGCCGATCCCGATCGTGGGCAAGGTGCTGTACGACCACATGAAGGCCAAGGGCGTGAAGACGATCGGCTATATCGGCTATTCAGACTCCTATGGCGACCTCTGGTTCAACGACCTGAAGGCGCAGACCGGGCCGATGGGCATGACCATCGCGGACGAGGAGCGATTCGCCCGTCCCGATACGTCTGTGACCGGACAGGTGCTGAAGCTCGTCGCCGCCAATCCCGACGCGATCCTGGTCGGCGCGTCCGGCACCGCGGCGGCACTGCCGCAGACCGAGCTGCGTGAGCGCGGCTATCAGGGCCTGATCTACCAGACCCATGGTGCGGCGAGCATGGACTTCATCCGCATCGCCGGCAAGGCGGCGGAAGGCGTGCTGATGGCTTCAGGACCCGTGATGGATCCGGAAGACCAGCCGGACGAAGCGCAGACCAAGAAGCCGGGCCTTGCACTCAACACCGCCTATGAAGCGAAGTATGGCCCGAACAGCCGCAGCCAGTTCGCCGGCCACTCCTACGATGCGTTCGAGCTCCTGAAGCGCATCATTCCGACGGCGCTGAAAACCGCCAAGCCCGGCACGCCGGAATTCCGCGAGGCGATCCGCCAGGCCATGCTGTCGGAGAAGGAATTGGCCGCAAGCCAGGGCGTCTACAACTTCACCGAAAAGGATCGCTACGGCCTCGACGAGCGCTCGCGCATCCTGCTCACGGTGACGAACGGCAAGTACAAGCTGGTGAAGTGAGAGCAGCGATCATTCGAACGCGACCAGAGCCGGCCCCCAAAGGGTCGGCTCTTTTCTTTTCTCACGTTGCCGTAGAGATCGACTGCAAACGCGATGCCGGTGCGCTCCCTCTCCCGCGTCTGCGGAAGCACTTTGACCTACATGCGCTACGCCGCCTCCCGCAGCTTCGTCCATGCGAAATCCGGATAGTACTGATCCATCATGCGGTCGACATAGGCGGTGAGGTTCGGAAACTCTTCCGCCCGCTCGCGCAGCTTGGATTCGAAGAACGGCGTCAGGATTCCGCCGAGCGCGCCGAAGGCCGTGGCGTCGACGCCTGAAGACCTGTTGCCCATCAGATAGGCCTTGTCGCCGAGCTGCACGGACAGCGCGAACAGCGAGCGCACGGCGAGATCGACGTCGTCATCGGGTGCATGCCGACCGAGACCCGACAGCAGGTAGTTCTCGGCGACGCGGAATTGCGCGTCCTCGCGCAGCTTCTCGCGGTTGTGCTCCGGCGCGCCGTCGAAGAAATGCGCAGGGCCCTTGGCGAAATTGACCGGGTCCACCCAGCGCGCGCCGACCAGCCCCCAATAGACGTGATGCTCGATCATGCGCTCGAAGGCCCAGGCCTGCGCGCGTTCCTGCAACGACAGGCCGGCGTCGAAGTCGAAACCATAGCGGCGCTCGATATGCGCCCGAATGAAGGTGGAATCGGCGACCGCTTCGCCGTCATCGTCAATGAACGGCAGCTGCCCCTTGGGCGAAGCGGGCGGCATCGCCCGCTCCTTCCGATAGGGCAGTCCTGCCATTTTCAACTGCACCTCCGTCTTGGTGACGAAGGGGCTGATTTCCGGCAGGCCGAAGCCGACGCCAAAGCCGTAAAGCGTGATCATGCAAATTGCTCCTGATCCCCCGAAAGAGTTGTTGGAACCTAACGACTGGCTGCTGCCACCATGGTGGCAGCAGCCGTGATATGCTGCGCGAAACGGGCCCCCTGCCAGGCGCGGCCCATGACGTGGCGAACCACGGCTTCCGCAGCCCCGAATAGCGAGCGCGCGATCAGAGCGACGATCGCGAGACGAAGGTCGACGAACATGAGATCGAACGCGCCGAGACGGCCAAGAGTGAAGGTTTGCAGCAAGGCCTGCACCCGCCACAGCGGGCTCGCCTGGCTGAAGGTGGTGGGGAGCATCATGGACAAATCCTCTTCATTCGAAGTGTTGTCCCGGTATAGAACTCCCCTGCTGCCAACATCCTGTCAGCATCCGCGCGTCGGATTTTAAACGGCGCCAAATCGGAAGACGTGTCATGAGACGTGCCGACCGGCTGTTTCAGATCATCCAGGTACTCCGACGCAGCCGCAAACCACAGACGGCAGACGCGATCGCGGCCGAGCTCGAGACCTCCAAGCGTACCGTCTATCGGGACATCGCAACGCTGATCGGCCAGCGTGTTCCGATCCGCGGCGAGGCCGGCATGGGCTACATCCTCGAAAAGGGCTTTGACCTGCCGCCTTTGATGCTGACACCCGACGAGATCGAAGCGGCGGTGCTGGGAGCGCAATGGGTTGCCGGCCACGCTGACACGGCGCTGGCGCGCGCCGCCGAAGATCTGATGGCGAAGATCGCCGACACCGTGCCCGAGCGCCTGCGTCCCTTCGTGCTGGAGCCGGCAAGCCGCGCGCGGCCGAGCTGGAATCGTGAACCCGACCGCATGGACATGGTGCGCACGCGCACGCAAATTCATGAGGGCAAGAAGATCACCCTGCGCTATCGCGACGAGCAGGGCCGCGACAGCCAGCGCACGATCTGGCCGATTGCGGTCGGCTATCTCGAGGCCGTGCGGCTGCTCGCAGCCTGGTGCGAGCTGCGCAGCGATTTCCGCAGCTTCCGCACCGACCGTGTGGTGGATGCGACCTATCTCGACGAGAGATATCCGGAGCGGCGCGACGTGCTGCGCGCCAAGTGGCGGCAGAGCCTGGTCTGGGGGCAGCCGAAGGACAATTGAGCGACATGGACCAGAATTCCGCGATCGACCTGTCGCAGCTCTGCCAGGCTTGCGGCGCCTGCTGCGCCTATTCGGCGAACTGGCCGCGCTTCTCGATGGAGAGCGAGGCGGAGCTCGCAGCTATCCCGCAAGCCTTCGTCAACGAGCGGCAATCGGGCATGCGCTGCGACGGCGATCGTTGTTCGGCACTGAAAGGGAAGATCGGCGATGCGACCGCCTGCGGCATCTATGCCGTGCGGCCGGAGGTGTGCCGTACCTGCATGCCGGGCGATGCCGAATGCGCGATGGCGCGGCGGAAGTTCGGACTGCCGGTGATCGAGGTCAGCGTATGATCCGGACCCGAAGGGCCCGCGTCAGCGCAAAGCGTGCAGCGGTTTTCCCTCGCGACAAACGCGGCACGCGTTTGCGCAGAGATCATGCGCCAACAAAGAACTTAAGCCGGAACCGCTTCAGCGAGATCGTCGTCGAGTTCGTCCTCGAGTGGGGCGAGCACCGAAAGCGGTTTGGTCGACAGCGTAATCGGCTTGCGGTTGCCAGACGGCGACGGCGACGCCTTGGTCGTGTTTTCACGCGACAGCGCGTAGAGCGTCGAGCCGACGCGCCCGCCGCTCTCGATCAGTTCGCGCTCCGTGCAGCTTGCGGCAATTGCGACCGCCAGCGAATGCAGGTGGCTGCGGCGATAGCAGAACAAGGCCAGCCTGGCGCGGGCCTCGGGGGCAACACTCTCAACCAGCCTCGGCAGGCCGCTTTCGCTGGCGCGATACATCTCGCCAAGGAGCTCGTCGCGGACCGGGCAGAAATCGCTTTCGTAGGCGTCTCGGCTTGAAAACATTGCGATTCTCCTCGTATGCCGAAGATGCCGCGCAATTCTCTAACGAAAGGTTAACCACACAGGCCGGTAGTGTCCCGGGGTCTTGCGCCTCCTTTCCGAATCGGAACGCGGCCAAAAGCCGGCAGGCTCAGTTCGCCGCCATGAAGATCGACAGCCCAAAACCGGTGAGGTGGTGCAGCGCCTGGTCGACGCCGATCAAGGTCCAGAACCAGGGATGCTCCTGGTTGACGCCGAAATTGGCCGAGACCAACCCCTTGGCCCGATCGACCGTGATGTGGATCGCGAAATCAACCAGGGCGACGAACCAGAATTTAGGCGCGAATATCAGGATCAGCGGCAGCGCAACCGCAAGGTGAACGAGGCAGTGCACCAGGAGCGGCAGAGCCCAGCCGTGCTTCTGGTCCTTGCCGTGCGCCATCCAGGCGGTCTGAAGGACGAAGTCGGCGATGATGTGCTTGAAGGTGAGCAGCAGCATCCAGCCAATGAGCGCTTCGACCGGAACCGCCGATGACATGGGTGGAAACGACAAAGCTGGACGCCCTCATTGAACGTGGAAGAAAAAATAGAGCGTTCAGTGCGACTTCTTCTTGGGCCCGGCCAAATCGCCGAGATCGCGCTTTTATGACATCTCTCGCGGCGGAATGCACCCCGGAAGGAACCGGAAAATCACAAGGTGTGGCCCAACGACGATGGGGACCAATTGCCGGCGCTCCCTCGCAGTAACGTTACCCACGGCTCGAAATTTGCATTCTGCGGCCGGAGAGCTATCATCCCCAAGTAGAGGATTATCGTACTTTTTCAGGCGTTTACGAATTTTCGGGCGGCCTTTGCCGGCAAGCCGGCCGCCACCTGGCAACGGAATAAGGCCAGCCATGAGTGCCGAAGGCCAGATGTCATCGACCGAACAGTCCCCACCGTCGCGCCCGAAGGTCATCAAGACCAATCAGCAGCAGGTCGTGCTCTATGTCGTGCTGACCTTGATCCTGTCGCTGGCCACCGTCTGGGGCGGCCGGGCCATGCTGCGCAATTCGGAGACCCTGATCTTTGCCGTCGGTGACGCCAACAGCGACGAGGCACGCTTCGCCACCAAGCTCGCCGCCGTGCTCAAGAACAATGCCTCGCGGTTCCGGATCAAGATCGTCAACAATCCTGACAACGCCAAGGCGATTGCCCAATTCGACCGCAAGCAGGCCGATCTCGCCATCCTGCGCACCGACGGCAAGGTGCCGCCGCGGGCGCGCGCGCTCGCCCTCCTCGAGCATGATGTGGTGCTGCTGCTCGGCCCCGGCAACAAGAAGGTCAAATCGCTCGCGGAATTGAAAAAGAAGAAGGTCGCGGTGCTCGCCGAGAACGACTCGTCGCTCGCCTTCGTCCGCAGCATTCTCGATGTTCCCGAAACGCCGGACGCCGCGGCACGCGTGCAGATGGCCCCGCAGGGCGTAACGCTGGACAAGCTGCTGGCGCCCGCGAGCGGCTATTCCGCGGTGATCGCCATCGTCCACGCCTCGAAGGCGGTCCGCGACAAGGCCTACGAGCAGGTCGCCAAGCGCGGCGGCTTCACACTGAACGCCATCGACGAGGCCAAGGCGCTGACGCGCAAGATTCCCGGCATTTCCGAGGAGACCTTGACGGCGGGCACGCTGTCGGCCGCGCCGGAGATTCCCGACGACGATCTAGACACGATCGGGCTCGAATGGCTGCTGGTCGCGCAGTCGAAGATGTCGTTGTCCACCGCCGGCGACCTCGCGCGCATCCTCTACGAGAACAAATCCGAGCTCGGCCTCGAAAACGGGTTCGCCACCCGGATCGAGCCGGCCTCCGTCGACAAGGACGCCTTCGTCATGGCGCATCAGGGCGCGGCCGACTACATCAACGACGACACCAAGTCGTTCATGGATAAATACAGCGACATGATGTATCTGGGCGCCGGCGCGCTCAGCGTCATCGGCTCGATCTTCGCGGCGATCTACGCCAAGATCACCAGGATCGCACCGGAGAAGGCCAGCGAGCTGTCCACCGCCATCCTCGACGTCGGCGAGCGCATCGAGCATGCCCATTCGCTCGATGAGCTCGAGTGCCTGGCGGATGAGCTCGAAGCGATCCTGCGCAGAGCCGTGGTGGGACTGAGAGACGGCACCATCAGTACCGACGGGCTCGATACGTTCAAGCTTGGCTATGAATTCGTCCGCGACGATCTCGGCATGCGGCGCGAGCACCTGAAGCGGCACGCAGGCGATGCCGAGAGGCACGCGGACGATGCCGAGAGGCACGCAGGCGATGCAGAGAAGCCTGGCGAGGCCTCGGGGCGCGAAGCCACTGCGCATGACGACACCAACGTGGTGGTGGTGAAGACCGCACACAGCGCATGAGGCCTGGCCTTGCATGCTGACGCGGGGAACCAGCGCGCGCGACCGCGTCGCCGACCGGGAACTGACTTGACCTGCAACCGTTGATCCTCCGCGCAACCGGAGACCGGCCATGCGTGCACTGCTCGTCATCATCCTGCTCGCTATGCTCGCCGGCGTCGGCTATTTCGCCTACTCGGCCATGTCGGTCGACGGTGAGCCGATTCCGACCGAAGGCTACATTGCGCTCGCACTGGGCGCGGGCTTCTCGGTGATCGTCGGCGTCGGCCTCATGGCGCTGCTGTTCTTCTCGAGCCGCCGCGGCTACGACGAGCCGCCGCATTTCAAGTAACGGTCTCGGCGATTTCGGCCCCGTGATTGCGGCTTGCGTGGCGGGCCCCATGAAGCTGTCAGCGTCCTATCGTTGACGGCCCCCGCCGGTGCAGGCACTTTGGCGCGGCAGTCCCAACCGGGACGGGCTAATCCAGCCAACACCGGACCTCAATTCCGTATGTCCAAGCCGTTGATCCCCGCTCTGGCGAAATTCGTGGCCGCGACGGCCGGCCGGAACATGACCACGGCGGCCTATGTCGCGGTCGCGGCCGGCGTCGTGACCATGACGCTGTTGACGGTCAACCCGGCCTACGAAGCCGCGCATCACTGGGTGGACGCCTTGCTGTGGGCGTGCCTGGCCTATTTCGTGTTCGAATGGCTGGTCCGACTGCGCCACATGGCAAGACAGCAGCGGCTGGGGCTCTACGTGCTGTCCTCGAGCGGGCTGGTCGATGCGATCGGGGCGCTCGCCGTGCCGGTCGCGCTTGTGCTTGGCGTCGAGCCCAAGACGGCGTGGCTCCTCAGCGTGCTCTGGGTGCTCAAGGTCGTGCCGGGCATCCCGGGCCTGCGCCAGCTTCGCCGCGTGCTCGTGCTGGAATCGGGGCCGCTGCTCAGCGTGCTCGTGATCTTCCTGATGGTGGTGTTCCTCGCCTCGGTTGCTGAATATTTCCTGGAGCGCGACGTACAGCCCCAGACCTTCGGCAGCGTGCCGTCGGCACTATGGTGGGCGGTGGTAACGCTGACGACGACCGGCTATGGCGACGTCGTGCCGGTCACGCCGCTCGGGCGGATGGTGGCCGCATTGGTGATGATCTCGGGCCTTGGCGTGTTCGGCCTCTGGACCGGTATTCTGGCGACCGGCTTTGCCGCCGAGACGCGGCGCGACAATTTCCTCAAGACCTGGGAGACCGTCAGCAAGGTGCCGTTCTTTGCCGCTCTCGGACCGTCCGCGATCGCCGACGTCACCCATATGCTGCGCACCATGGACCTGCCGGCCCGCACCATGATCATCAGGAAGGGTGCGCAAGGCGACTGCATGTATTTCATCGCCTCCGGCGAGGTCGAAGTCGATCTGCCCGGCAAGAAGGTGGCGCTCGGCGAAGGCGCGTTCTTCGGCGAGATGGCGCTGCTCGGCAACAACGTGCGCGGCGCAAACGTCACGACCATGAAGGTCTCGCGGCTGCTCGTGCTCGACCTCGTCGATTTCCGCGTACTGATGGCACGGCATCCCGATCTCGCCGAGACCATCGATGCCGAAGCCAAACGCCGGGCGCTCGAAAACAAGTAAATGGAGACAGCAATGCCGGATGCGGCCGAGACCGCCAGCACGCCCCTGCTCGACATCGACGGCGCACGTGCCACCATCCGCCTCAACCGTCCGCGGCATCTCAACCGGTTGCAGGCCGAAGATCTCGGCGAGCTCCTGAGGCTGTTCGACCGGATCGAGGCCGATCCCGCCATCCGCGTGCTGGTGCTGACGGGCACCGGACGCGCCTTCTCCGCCGGCTACGATCTCAATTCGGTGGCCGAGCGCGCGGTGAGCGCCAGGGAGCAGCAGAGCGCGGGCTCGGCGTTCGAGGTCGTGGTCGACCGGCTGGAGGATCTCGGCGTGCCCACGATCTGCCGCCTCAACGGCGGCGTCTATGGCGGCTCGACCGACCTTGCGCTCGCCTGCGACTTCCGTATCGGCGCCGACACCGCCGAGATGTTCATGCCGGCTGCACGGCTGGGTCTTCACTACTACACCAGCGGCATCAAGCGTTATGTGACGCGGCTCGGCGTCGACAACGCCAAGATGCTGTTCCTGACCGCGCAGAAAATCAGCGCACCGGAGATGCTGCGTATCGGCTATCTCACCGCCATGGTGGCACCCGAGCTTCTCAACGAGGAAGTCGACAAGCTGGCCAATATCCTCGCCGGCAACGCACCGATCGCAATGCGCGGCATGAAGCGTGCGATCAACGAATTCGCGCGCGGCGCGCTCGACGAGGAGGCCGCAGCCC